>JBGQKK010000042.1:0-14541 GCA_041499545.1 Gammaproteobacteria bacterium
CTGCTGCCCGCGCTGATGGTCGCGGGGATCCTGACCCTGACCTACCGGGTCGCGACTGCGCCTGAGGCGATCGCCATTGACGTGCAGGAGGAATCCTCGGCGTCGGCCGATCTGCAGGAAGGCGAGGAAGCCGGGGAACCGGACAAGAAGCAAGAGCGAAAACCCGCCGCCGCGGCCGAAGCCGCGAAGCCCGCGCCTGCCGCAGACTCGCGCGCGGAGCGTTCGCCGGTGCCGCTCTGGTTCTGGCTGGTGTTCGGCCTCGGCGTCGCGACCATGCTGCTGCTGTACCGCCTGTTCAGCTGGGAACGCGTCGAGATCTTCAAAATGCTGCTGTCGTCGTTCTTTCCCCTTGCGATGCTGATCGTTGCAGTGCTCGGTTCGATCGTGTTCGGCCTGGCGACGCCAACCGAGGCGGCGGCGGTGGGTGCATTCGGCGGCTTTCTGCTGGCCGGCGGCTACCGCTTTGTCGCCTACCAGCGCTGGTTCGGCTGGAGCGGCCGCACCGCCTTGGCCACGGCGAAAGACCTCGGCCCCATCGTCAAGGAGTCATCGTTCCTCACCGCCAAGACGAGCGCAATGGTGTGCTGGCTGTTTGTAGGTTCCGGGGTTTTCTCGGCGGCGTTCGCGCTGCTCGGCGGGCAGGAGCTGATCGAGAAGTGGGTGCTGTCGCTCGACATGACGCCGGTGCAGTTCATGATCCTGGCGCAGTTCATCATCTT
The DNA here is from genome assembly GCA_041499545.1 of Gammaproteobacteria bacterium. GTDB lineage: Bacteria > Pseudomonadota > Gammaproteobacteria > Burkholderiales > SG8-39 > VBDM01. Next base: position 720 of record JBGQKK010000042.1, read on the forward strand.
CATCCTCGGCTGGCCGCTCGAGTGGACGGAGATCATCATCATCTTCATGCCGATCTTCCTGCCGCTGCTGCCGCACTTCGGCATCGACCCGCTGTTCTTCGGCTTGCTGGTGGCCTTGAACCTGCAGACGGCGTTCCTGTCGCCGCCGGTGGCGATGGCGGCGTTCTACCTGAAGGGAGTTTCGCCGCCGCACGTGACGCTCAACGCGATCTTCGCCGGGATGATGCCTTTCATGGGAATCCAGGTCATCGCGCTGGTTCTGCTGTACCTGTTCCCGGCCATCGGCCTCTGGCTGCCGCAGCTGGTGTACGGGCGATGAGCCTCCGCGCCTAGAGCGAGAAGGGCGGCTGCGGCCGCCCTTTTCATTTGCGGCAGAATACCCGTATATTCTCGTTTGCCCGTGCTCCCCGCGAAAAATCCAGAGACGACGTGAAACCCAGAATACTCGTTACCCGCGCCACTTTCGACGACGTGATCGACAAACTCCGCGAGCGCTTCGACGTCGAGGACAATCAGAAGGACGACACGCCCCTGGTCGGCGAGGAGATGAAGCGCCGGCTCGGCGACAAGGACGGCGTCCTCTCGACCGGGTCCGATCGCTTCGATGCCGCGATACTCGATGCCGCGCCGCGCCTCAAGGCGGTGTGCAACGTCGCGGTCGGCTACAACAACATCGATCTCGCCGCGTGCAGCGAGCGGGGTATTCTCGCCACGAACACCCCGGAAGTCCTCGACGACACCACCGCGGACACGACCTGGGCGCTGATCATGGCGGCGGCCCGGCGCATCACCGAAGCCGAGCGCTGGCTGCGCGGGGGCAACTGGATCCAGGGCTGGAAGTACGACCGGCTGCTCGGCCAGGACGTGCACCACGCGACCCTAGGGATCGTCGGCATGGGGCGCATCGGCCAGGCGATCGCGAAGCGCGCGAAGGGCTTTTCGATGCGTGTGCTCTACCACAACCGCAGCCGTGCGACGAGGGCGGTCGAGCGTGAGGCGGGCGCGAAATACGTCAGCCTCGACAAGCTCCTCAAGGAATCGGACTTCGTCAGCCTCAATCTCCCATACTCGAAGGAAGCGCACCATCTCATCGGCGCCCGGGAGCTGTCGCTGATGAAGCCGACCGCGGTGATCGTCAACGCCGCGCGAGGCGGCATCATCGACGACGCGGCCCTGATCCAGGCCCTCAGGGAGAAGCGCATCGCCGCGGCGGGCCTGGACGTGTTCGAGGGCGAGCCGAAGTTCAATCCCGGCTTTCTCGAGCTCGATAACGTCGCCCTCATTCCGCACATCGGCAGCGCGACCCTCGCCACGCGCATGAAGATGAACCTGCTCGCGGTGAAGAACCTGACCGCGGCTCTCTCGGGCAAGCGCCCGCCCAGCCTGCTCAATCCCGAAGCCTGGGCGAAGCGGCGCCGCTAGGAGCCGCGCCGCATGTCCCCCAGCAGCTCAGCCGCCGTCCCGGCCCGGGCGGAGGGCTTGCAAGCCACGGTCGAGGCGCTGTCGGACGGAACGCTCACGGCGCGCGCTTACTGCGATTCCTGCCTCGCGCGCGTTCGCGCGAACGAGGCGGTAATCAAGGCCTGGGTGGTGCTCGACGAAGACCGCGCGCGCGGCATCGCCGCGACGCGTGACGTCAGGGACGCGCGGGGCTCGCTGCACGGCATTCCGGTGGGCGTGAAGGACCTTTTCGATACCGACGATATGCCCACCGAGATGGGATCGCCGGCCTTCGTCGGCAACCAGCCTGGAAGGAACGCACAGGTGGTCGAGAGGATCCTCGCCGCCGGCGGCTACGTGCTCGGCAAAACCGTGACGACGGAATTCGCTTTCATGCATCCGGCGGAAACGCGCAACCCCTGGAACCCGAAGCACACGCCCGGCGGCTCCTCCTCGGGATCCGCCGCGGCGGTGGCGGCGGGCCACGTTCCGGTCGCTATAGGCACGCAGACCAACGGGTCGGTGATCCGTCCCGCGGCATTTTGTGGAGTCGTCGGGTTCAAGCCGACCTTCGACACCCTTCCTATTCAGGGTGCGCTGCCTTTCGCTCAAACCCTCGACCACGTCGGCGTGTTTGCGCGCTCGGTGGCCGACGCGGCCTACTTCACCGCCTGCCTCGCCGATTCCAGCCCATTCCCCGCCCAGGTCGATGCGCTGTCGCGCCCACCCAAGATCGCGGTTCTTCCGCGCTTCCCCTGGAATTCGGCGGAGCGCGACGCCGCCGCGCAGCTGCAGGCAACCCTCGCCCGGCTCGCCGCTGCGGGAACCGAAGTGAAAGCACTCGACCTTCCCGATGAGTTCGAGGACGGCAAGCGCGTCCACCGTACGATCATGTATTACGAAGGGGCGCGCGAGCACGCGCCCAGGCAGGCCGTGCACAGGCGCGTCTTCAGCGCAGAGCTGAACGCGGCCATCGACGAAGGGCTCGCGATCTCGCACGACGAATATCGCAGTGCGCTCGCCAAGCGTGCGGCGCTGGCTGGAATGGCGCTCGATCTGTTCGCGGAGTGCGACGCGATCGCGTCGCTTCCGGCACCCGGGCCCGCTCCCGCGCGGCTCGATATCACCGGCGATCCGAGTTTCTGCACGCTCTGGACCCTGCTGGGATTTCCCGCTCTCACGCTTCCCACCGGCATTTCCGACGCGGGTCTGCCCTACGGAATCCAGCTCGCTGGAGCGGCCCATGACGACGGCCGGCTTCTGCGCGTCGCGCGCTGGTGCGAAGCGGCAATCGGCTTCGACCGGTCTCCCCGGTGAAAGGGGGCTTTCGAAGCCGCGGCGCTGTTGGCGCCGGCACGCCTTTTCGGCTACGCTACGCGCCTCCGGAGCCGCACCGCGTGAAGAAGAGCACCTTTCCGACGCCGCAGGATGCGGAGACCGCTTTCTATGAAGCGCTCGAGGCGGCTGACCTCGAAGCCATGATGGAAGTGTGGGCGGACGACGAGGAGATCGTTTGCGTGCATCCGGGAGGTCCGAGGCTCGCGGGCTTCGAGCGGGTGCGGGAGAGCTGGACGCAGATTTTCGGTTCGGGTCAGCGCCTCAAGGTGCAGATCTCCAATCAAGTCGTGCTGTCGGGCATGATGCTCGCGATCCACAGCGTGCACGAGAACATTCTGGTACAGGGCGAGCCGCGCGCACGAGCGCCGGTCGCCGCCACCAACGTCTACCTGCGCACCGGGAAGGGCTGGCGAATGATCCTGCATCACGGGTCTCCCGCCCCGCCGGAATCGCGGGCGCCCGCCCCCGACCCGCCGAAAATCCTTCATTGAGCTCCAATATCCCCTACCGGGCGCCGTGGTGGCTTCCCGGCGGACACGCGCAGACGCTCTACGGGACTTTGTTCGCCCATTCGAAGGTCGGCTGGAAGAGGGAACGCTGGGAGACGCCGGACGGCGATTTCATCGACCTCGACCGTCTGCCCGGCGTCGCGGATGCGCCGCTGGTCGTCCTCTTCCACGGTCTGGAGGGCGGATCGGGCAGCCACTACGCCGGGGCGCTCGCGCGTGAGCTCGAGCGGCGCGCCTGGCGCGGCGCGGTCGCGCATTTCCGCGGTTGCTCCGGCCAGCCGAACCGGCTGCCCCGCGCCTATCATTCCGGCGACGCCGAAGAGATACGCTGGATCCTCCGGCGCCTGGCCGCCGAGTCGCCCGGCACGCCGCTCTTCGCGGCCGGCGTATCGCTGGGCGGCAATGCCCTGCTCAAGTGGCTCGGCGAGGATGCCGACGCCAAGCAGGTTCTCGCCGCTGCCGCGGCGATCTCGGCGCCGGTCGACCTCATGGCGGCGGGTGATGCGCTCGGCCGAGGCTTCAATCTCGTGTATACGCGCGCATTTCTTGCGACGCTGAGGCCTAAAGCCGAGGAAAAGCTCGCGCGCTTCCCCGGCCTGTTCGACGGGGAAGCGATGCGGCGCGCGCGCACGCTGCGCGAGTTCGACGACGTGGTCACCGCGCCTCTGCATGGATTCCGCGACACGGACGATTACTGGACGCGCGCGAGCGCGAAACCGGTGCTCCGGCGCGTCGGGGTACCCACGCTGCTCCTGAACGCCCGCAACGACCCGTTCCTGCCCGCGGCCGCGCTGCCCGGCCCGTCCGAAGTGTCCGCCGCGGTGCGCCTCGAGTTTCCCGAGCAAGGCGGGCACGCCGCCTTCGTCAGCGCGCCGTTTCCCGGCGATATCGACTGGATGCCGCGGCGGGTCGCCGCGTTCTTCGAGGAAGCGCTGGCGCTAGGCGAGGCTGGATCGGACATGCGCGCGAATGGGATAATCCGGCACCGAGACGCCGCTTCCCGATGAACCCGCCTCCCCAGGAAATCTTCAAGGCCTACGACATCCGCGGCATCGTCGGCAGATCGCTCACCGTCGACGGCGTGCGCCTCATCGGCCAGGCCCTGGGCAGCGAGCTTCTCGATCGCAACGCGGGAGGGGGCCGCGCCGAGATTGCCGTGGGCCGGGACGGGCGGCTCTCCGGGCCCGAGCTGGCGGGAGCGCTGATGGAAGGCATCTGCGCCAGCGGCGTGGACGTCGCCGAGATCGGCATGTTCGCGACACCGGTCTCCTACTTCGCCGCCCACGAGCTGGGCTGCGGCAGCGCGGTCTCGGTCACGGGCAGCCACAATCCGCCCGAATACAACGGGCTGAAGATGGTCCTCGCGGGGACGACGCTCGCCGGCGATGACGTGCAGCGCTTGCGCCGGCGGATCGTATCGGGCGAACTCGCCCGCGGCGCCGGGCGTCACCGCCGCGCCGACATCCGCGAGGCCTACCTGAAACGAATCACCTCGGACGTGCGCCTTGCGCGTCCGATGAGGATCGCGGTGGACTGCGGCAACGGCGTCGCCGGTGCCACCGCGGGCGAGCTATACCGGCGCCTGGGCTGCGAGGTGTTCGAGCTCTATTGCGAAGTCGACGGGCGCTTTCCCAATCATCACCCCGATCCTTCCCATCCCGAGAACCTGAAGGACCTCATCGCTCTGGTAAAGAAGGAGCGCGCAGAAATCGGACTCGCGTTCGACGGCGACGGCGATCGCCTCGGCGTGGTGACCGCCGAGGGGCACATCATCTTTCCGGACAGGCAGCTGATGCTGTTCGCAAAGGACGTGCTCTCGCGCCAGCCCGGCGCCGAGATCATCTACGACATCAAGAGCACTCGCAATCTCGCCCCCTGGATACGCAAGCACGGCGGCGTTCCCAGCCTCTGGAAGACCGGCCATTCGCTGATCAAGGCGAGGATGCGCGAGCGCGGCGCGGCGCTCGCCGGGGAGATGAGCGGCCACACTTTCTTCGTCGAGCGCTGGTACGGCTTCGACGACGCGCAATACGCCGGCGCGCGCCTGCTCGAGATCCTGAGCAAGACCTCCGACGCCACGGCGACGCTGATGGCGCTGCCCGATTCCGTCAGCACGCCCGAGCTGCATCTGCCTTTGGCCGAGGGCGAGCCACACCGGCTGATCGGCATGCTCCAGGAAAAGGCCGCGTTTCCGGGCGCGACCGAGATCATCCGGCTCGACGGCCTGCGGGTCGAGTATCCGGACGGTTTCGGCCTGGCGCGCGCATCGAACACCACGCCGGTGATCGTGCTGCGCTTCGAGGCGGACGATGAGGCCGGGCTCGAGCGCATCAAGGCGGAGTTCCGGCGCGTGCTGCTCTCGGCGAAGCCCGAGGCCAAGCTGCCTTTCTAGCCCGTTCGAAGATTTCACCGGAGAAGAGGGGAGGCGCCTTGACGCGCGTACCGCTGATCGAAGAGAAAGGCCATCCCGAGCTGGCCGGGCTGATCGCGACCATCAAGTCCGAGCGCGGCGGAAAGCTCCTGCATCTCTATCAGGCGCTGCTCAACAGCCCGCCCGTGGCCGAGGGCTGGCTCAAGCTTTTCACCGCGATCCGGCAGAAGACGAAACTCGCCGGACGCTGCCGCGAGCTCGCCATCCTGCGCGTCGCGCTCCTGAACGGGGCCGACTATGAATACCGCGCCCACGTCCCCTTCGCGCTGCAGGAAGGCGTGACCCAGGAGCAGATCGACGCCGTTCCCGGGTGGCAGCTGTCGGACGGATTCGATGCTCGCGACCGGACCGTGCTCGCCTATACCGACTGTATGACCCGGGGGATCCGCGTGCCCGATGCGATCTTCGCCGAGGCGCGGCGGCATTTCGACGACAGGGAGCTGGTGGAGCTCACCGCGACGATCGCAGGCTACAACCTCGTCTCGCGCTTTCTCGTCGCGATGCAGCTCGAGTAGGCGTCAAGAAAATTCCGGTGCGATCAGGTCCGGACGGTCCGTGAAGACGGCGTCCACGCCCCAGGAAAACAAGCGCCGGGCGTCGTCTAGCTGGTTGACGGTATAGCAAAGAAGCCAGTAACCGGCGCTCTTGATTTCGTCGGCCTCCGACTTCGTGAGGTGCTCGAAATTGCAGTGCACCGAGACGCAGCCCAGACGGCGCGCGGCCTCGCCCCAGCCCAGAGCGAGGCGGTCGGTCAAATAGCCGCGGTCGAGTTCGGGCGCGGCTGACCGTGCCACTTCGAGGCAAGCCTCTTGAAATGAAGACAAGAGCGGCTTGCGCGCGGCGCCGCGCCACAGCTCCGCGGCGAGCCTTGCGGTCGCCGCAGCGGTGTCTCGCTCGAATCCGCGCGAAGGCTTGATCTCGACATTCGCCCAGAGTCCGAGATCGACGCACAGTCTCCCCGCCTGTTCGAGCGTGGGCACGTGCTCGCCGCGATGCGCCGGGCCGAACCAGGCGCCGGCATCCAGATTGGCGAGCGTCGCGTAGGGCGTCGCGGCGACGCTGCCGCTCCCGTTCGTCGTCCGTTCCAGCGTCTCGTCGTGGATCAGCACCGGGACCTTGTCCGCCGAGAGCATGACGTCGAACTCGACGCCGCCGACCCCGATCCCGGCAGCCTTGCGAATGCCTGCCAAGGTGTTTTCGGGAGCGAGCGTTCCGCCGCCTCGATGGCCGACGATCCGCGGGTACGGCCAGGATCGTTGTCGCATGCGTCGGCCCATGTGCTCCGGCACACATTATAGACAGCCGGATCGAAAACGATTGCGTGGAAGACGGGCAAAAAAAAACGGGGGAAGGGAGGGTTTCCCCCGTTCAGCCGCCGTTTGCTGGGCCGGCGGGCAACTAGAAGCGCCCGGCGAGAACTCGCCGAGCGCCGCAAATTCAACTATGACGGCATCATATCACCGGACCCAGCACGGGACAAGATTGAGAGCATATTCTGGTCCGAATTTCCGGACCGTCGTGTGCACAATCTAACGAAGGCGAAATTCAAAGCTCATCGCTCGTGACTTTTTCACGAATGTCCGGCGGTACCGCCGAGAATCTTTCGCGATGCTAGTATTGCGCCGGTTTCCCTTCCGTTATCGCGCGTATGAGTACCGCCCGTTTCTTGTTGCTCCGAATGCTGGCCGACGGCGAGATCCACTCCGCAGAACGAATCCGGCGGACGCTGGGGCTTTCGGAAATCGGCCTTGACAAGCTCGTGAGCGAGCTCGAAATGCTCGGACTTCGCGTGCTCGGAACCGCCGGACCCGGGTATCGGCTCGGGGAGCGGCTCGAGTTGTACGACGCGAATCTGCTTGCGGAGCGGGTGAGGCGGGAGTCTCCGGGACTCAGCGTCGAGGTGCTCGATGAGTGCCCATCGACGAACACGGTGCTCGCCGGGCGCGCCAAGGCCGGGGCGGCGCACGGAACGGTGCTGGTGTGCGAGCACCAGAGCGCCGGACGCGGTCGACGCGGTAATGCCTGGGTCTCGGCGGTCGGCGGCGGCGTGACCTTTTCGGTTCTGTGGCGGTTCTCGCGCGGCGTCGGAGCGCTGGCCGGACTCAGCCTCGCCGTCGCGGTAAGCGCGGCCGAGGCTCTCGAGAGGCTCGGTGTTCGCCGCGTGGTGGTCAAATGGCCGAACGATCTGTATTGCGGGGGAGGCAAGCTGGGCGGAATCCTGATCGAGACCAGCGAGGCGGCCGGCTCGAGCGCGGCGGTCATCGGCATCGGCGTCAACATGCGCTTGGGCGCCTCGGAGCGCGAACGTGTCGGACGGCCGGTTACGGATATCGCCACGAACAGCGCAGCCACGCCGTCGCGTACCGTCGTGGTGGCGGCGCTGCTGACCTCCGTCACCTCAGCGCTCGATCGGTTTTCCCGCGAGGGCTTCGCGCCCTTCCGGCCGGCTTGGCTGGAACGTCACGCCTGGCAGGGCAAGCGGGTGATTCTTTCGCAAGCGGAGCGCCGGGTGGCCGAAGGCGAGGTGGTCGGGATTGCCGAGGACGGCGCGCTCGAGCTGGCCTCCGAGAGCGGAATACAGCGGTTCCACAACGGCGAGCTCTCGCTCAGGCTGGAACCCGGTTTGGAATAGCGGAATAGCACCCGGATGATACTCGCGGTCGATTGCGGCAATTCGCGGCTGAAATGGGGGCTGCACGATCGGGGCGGCTGGCTCGAGACGGGGAGCGTGCCGCTGTCGAAGCTCGCGAATCTGAAGGGGACGTGGAGGAGACTTCCTCCGGCCGACAAGGTCATCGTGGCCAACGTCGCGGGGCAGTCCGCGCGGCGACGGCTCGAGCATGCTTTCTCCCGCCGGGGAGCGATACCGATCTGGGTAACGGCCAAGCGGCGCGAATGCGGCGTCTCCAACGCCTACGGCAGGCCCGCGCAGCTCGGAGCCGACCGCTGGGCCGCACTCATCGGAGCCTGGTCGATGTTTCGCGGACCGTGTCTAGTGGTCGCCGCGGGTACGGCGACCACGGTCGATATGCTCGGAAGCGACGGCACCTTTGCCGGCGGAATGATCCTTCCCGGGGTCGAGCTCATGAAGCAGTCGCTCGCCCGCAACACCGCGGGGCTTCCGCATGCTCGAGGGCGTTTTGCCGAAGCCCCGCGCAACACGGCGGATGCGATCGAGACAGGCTGCCTGGTCGCGCAAGCCGGGGTGATAGAGCGTACCTTTGCGACGATGGAATCCGGCGCGGCCTGCGTGCTGGCCGGGGGTGCAGCGGGCCAAATCGCGCCGCACCTCCGGATTCCGGTGCGTCTCGTGGATAATCTCGTGCTCGAAGGCTTGGTGCGGATCGCCAACGAATCACCGGAGTGAACCGGAACGCCGTGAGAAGCGCTTTCTTCCTGCTGCTGCTCGCCAACCTTGGGTTCTTCGCCTGGGCCTATTTCGAGGCTGGTCGAGGATCGGATGAGCGGCAACTCGTGGAGCAGCAGCTGAACCCGCAGGAAATCCGCCTGCTGAGCGCCGATCAAGTCGCCAAGCTCGCGGGCGAGCGCGCGAAGCAGTCCGCCGACCGCCCCAAGGCGCCGCCCAAGGCGCCCGTCATCGCATGCCTGGAGCTCGGCGGGTTCAGCCCGGGAGAGGCCGTGCGCGTGCAGCAGGCCCTCGAACCGCTCGCCCTGGGATCGAGACTTTCCCAGCGGCGCGCGGAGGAAGTCGCGAGCTATTGGGTCTTCATGCCGCCGCTGCGCAATCGCCAGGCGGCAAACTTGAAGGCCGCCGAGCTGAGGAAGCTCGGCGTGGAGGATTTCTTCATCGTCCTGGAGGACCCCAAGCTCAGGTTTGCCGTTTCCTTGGGCGTGTTCAAGACGGAAGAGGCGGCGCGCGCTCGGCTTGCGGACCTGCGCACAAAGGGCGTGCGAACGGCCCGAGTCGGCCCCAGGGAAACGCCCGTGCAAAAGGTCTATTTCTCTATCAAGGACGTGCCCGACGCACTGGCTACGAAACTGGGCGACCTGCGACAGACTTTTGCCGGCACCGAGCTGAAGGAATGTTCTGTCGAGGAAAAGCGCGCCGGAAACTGAGCAGGACCGCTCCGTCAGCCGCGGCGGATTTTTTCGAGCAGCCCGGTGGTCGAGAGCTGATGTCTGAAGGGGATCGAATGAACGCTTCCGCCCCAGCCGCGCACCTCGGCGGCGCCGACGATTGCCTCGGGTTTCCAGTCTCCGCCCTTGACCAGCACCTCCGGATGGCAAGCGCGTATCAACGCGAGCGGCGTATCCTCGTCGAACCAGGTCACGAGCTGGACCGATTCGAGGGCCGCAACGAGCGCGACGCGGTCGGCGAGCCGGTTGACGGGACGGTCGTCGCCCTTGCCGAGGCGCCTGGCGGAGGCGTCGCTGTTGATCGCGACCAGAAGCGTTGCGCCGAGGGCGCGCGCCTCGTCGAGATACGTGGCATGTCCACGGTGAAGGATGTCGAAAACGCCGTTGGTGAATACGAGCGGACGTGCGCACGAGCCGGCGCGCACCGAAAGCTCCTGTGGGGGACAAATCTTCGCTTCGAAGCGCGGAGGCATGCGGGTATCTTACCCGATGACTTTGACATAACGACTGCCGGGCGGTAACGTAGCCTCATTGCTTTCGAACTTTCCGATGCGCTCCCTATTCACATTTCTCCTCGGCGCGTTCGCATGCGCACCCGCGCTGGCCGCTTGCCCGTCGCTTCTCGGCTACTCTTTTCCGAGCCTCGCCGACCAGCCTGTTCCGCTGTGCCGGTTCGAAGGCAAGGTCTTGCTGGTCGTCAACACTGCGAGCGAATGCGGCTACACACCCCAGTACCAGGGACTGGAAGCCCTGTACCGCCGCTACCGCGACAAAGGGCTGGTCGTGCTGGGGTTCCCCGCAAACGATTTCGGCGGGCAGGAGCCCGGAAGTAACGGCGATATCGCCAAGTTCTGCGAGGTCAACTACGGCGTGAGTTTTCCGATGTTCGCGAAATCGGGCGTGTCGGAGGGCAACGCCAACCCCTTTTACGCTTCGCTCGCCAGGAAGACAGGCGAGCGCCCCCAGTGGAATTTCCACAAGTACCTCATCGACCGCTCAGGCGAGACGGTGCTGTCGTTCGGCAGCGCAGTCGAGCCCGGCGACCGCAAGCTGGTGGGTGAGATCGAGCGGATGCTCGCGGGCTCCGAACGCAAGCCTTAGCGCGTCTCGGACTTCTCCGTTTTCTTGGCGGGCGGCACGACGTACTCGAAGACGCGTACCACTTTCTGAACGCCACCGGTGCCGCGCGCGATCTCCGTCGCCGCCTCGGCCTCCTCGCGCGTCACCAGGCCGAGCAGATATACGACGCTCGCCTCGGTCACGACCTTTACATCGGTCGGTTTGAATTTCTCGTTTCCCAGAAAATTACTCTTGACCTTGCTGGTGATGTAGGCGTCGTTGCTGCGGGAAGCGGCCGAGCTCGTGCCGGCGATCTGCAGCTCGTTGACCACGGTCTTCACGTTCTCGACGTCGACCACGGCCTTCTCCGCGTCGGCCTTTGCCTGCGCAGTCGGAACCTCGCCGGTGAGCAGCACCGTGTAGTTGTAGCTGGTGACGTTGATGTGTCCCTGGCCCTTCAGCGCGTCACTGATTCGACTTCCCGCGGCGAATTCGATCCGCTGATCGGCATACATGACTTCGACCTGGCGGCGGTCGGCAGCCACCATCACCCCCGCCGCCACGCCTCCGACAATCAGCGCCTCGGCGCAGGCCTGGAGCGCCGCAGCGGAAACGAGCATCCACGCTGCCGCGACCCACAGCCTCGACCTCATTCAGCCCCCAACAGCATGCAGTCGATGCCGTCGCAGAGGCAATGAAGGGTGAGAAGATGCACTTCCTGGATGCGTGCGGTCTGAGAGTGGGGGACGCAGATGTGGACGTCTTCGGGCACGAGCAGCTTGCCGATTTCTCCGCCCCCGCGTCCGGTAAGCGCGACCACGCGCATCTCTCGCTCGTGCGCCGCGGAGAGGGCGCGCGATACGTTTTTCGAGTTGCCGCTGGTGGAAATGGCGAAAAGCACGTCCCCCGGCTGCCCGAGGGCGCTCACCTGCTTGGAAAAGACCTGCTCGTAATCGTAGTCGTTCGCGATCGAGGTCAGGGTCGAGGTGTCGGTCGTCAACGCGATGGCGGCCAGCCCCGGGCGCTCGCGCTCGAAGCGGTTGAGCAGCTCGGCGGAAAAATGCTGCGAGTCGGCGGCCGACCCGCCGTTTCCGCACGCCAGGATCTTGCCGTTGGCGAGAAGCGCCTTCACCATAATCTCGGTGGCGCGGGCGATGGGCTCGGCGAGCACTTCGTGCGCTTTCAGCTTGAGCTGGGCGCTGTCGTTGAACTGGCGGCGAATACGCGCAAGCAAATCGACGCTGTCGTCGGGAGAGCGGGGTGCGGCGGGCTTCATGCGGGACTCATTCTACCGCAAGCTTCCGGGCGTCCTCACGCCGAGAACGCGTCGCGTATCCACTCGATCCGCGGGGGCTCGATACGCTCGAGCAGGACGACATCGAACCTGCAGGCCACCTCGCGAGTTCTCGCCAGGTAGTGGCGCGCGGTGGCGATGATTCGCGCCTGCTTGCGGCGATCCACGCTGTACGCCGCTCCGCCGAAAGCCTTGGAGTGGCGCAGCCTGACCTCCGCGAAGACGAGCGTATCCCGGTCCCGCAGAATGAGATCGATCTCGCCCCAGCGACACCGGTAGCGGCTTTCGATCAGGGCCAGACCTTTGGCCCGCAGGTACTCGGCGGCGATCCGCTCGGCACGATCGCCGGCCTTCATTTCGCGCTTTCGAGCGAAACGCCGACGCCGTCGCGGAACACCGCCTGGACCGGCTCGCGCTGGAGCGTACTGCCGCCCCGGTAGGAGATCTTCCCGGTTACGCCGTCCAGGTTGATGGTCTGCTGCCCGGAGAGCAGCTCACCGGCGATGCGGCAGGAGTCGATGCCGAGCGCGTAGAACCGCTGCAGCTCGGTGGAGAGCCCTTCGAGACGCGGATAGACCATCACCGCCGCGTGATCGGGTTGGACCAGCCAGGGCATATCGACGAAGCGAATGCCGTTGAGATCGCCGTTGACGAGCGGATCGTTCTTGCCGTCGTTGATCTGGGAGGTGGCAAAGACCGGAATCTGATTGTTCAGATAGGGACGCACGGTGCGCGCTTGTTCGGCTTCGGCCGCGAGAAAGGTGAGCTGCGCCTGCGAATCGGCGAGCCCGCGCCGCATGTCGACCAGGTCGCCGCGCGGCCCGAATTCCCTGACGTCGCTGATCTTTCCGCCCAGCGAGAACCACTCGTCGGCGAAGGCGCGCGCAACCCGCTTGGCGAGCAGGCTCGAGGCTTCCACGACGACGCTCTCGCGCAAGCCTCGCGCGTAGGCCGTCCGCGCCACGGCGCGCGCCTCCGACTCGGCGGAAAGCCCGAAGGTGTAGAGGCGGGGCGGCAACGGCGAGTCGCCGTCGGCGACGTTGAGAGCGAGCGTGACGACGGTGATGTGGCCCGCGGTGGCGAGCGCCGTGACCCCTGAGCGCGTCAGCGGCCCGACCATGACTGCGGCACCGCGCTGCACGGCGGCCTCGTATTCGGCGATGATGCTCGATGCCTGCGCGTCGGTCCGTACCACCTGAAGGGGCTGCCGCTTGTCCGCGAAAGCGAGCGCGGCCTGGCAGCCCAGGCGCACGGACTCCGCGGCCCGCGAGAACTCGGGCGCGTTGAGGGGGAGCAGCAGGCCGATGAAAGGCGGTTCGGTCGGCGGCCGGCTTGCCGGATCGTCGACGGCCGCGCACAATGCCGGACTCAACAACGCCGACAGAGCGAAACAGATTTGGGCGCAGTGACCGGCAGGCATGGCGGGAGCCCGGGCAGGGCGGGTCAATTATATGTGGTGGCGACGCCCATTGGGAACCTCGAGGACATCAGCTTGCGCGCTCTGGATTCGCTCGCCCGCGCCGATGCGATCGCCGCAGAGGACACGCGCGTGACCGCGCGGCTCCTCGAGCACTATCGCCTGCATGGCAAGCTCATCGCCGTGCACGTGCACAACGAGCGGCAGTCCGCCGAGCGGATCATCAGGGAACTCGC
>JBGQKK010000043.1:0-14466 GCA_041499545.1 Gammaproteobacteria bacterium
AGGCGGGCCACGTTCTCCTGGATGTCGCGGCAAGGCGCGGCAAACGTCTTGGACATCTGCTGGAGCTTCTTTTGCAGCGCCGCGTGCTCGGTGAGGATCGTCCCGACAAGACGGGAGATCTCCTGGGCGAGCAGCGTCACCCTGGAGCGCGCCTCGTCGCGGCGCCGCTCGAACTCGGCGCGCGTGCGCGGCCAGGGCTCCTGCATGCAGGCCCGCTCGAAGGCGGCGGCGAGCAACTGCGGGCGCAACTCGTCCGCTCCGCCGAAGGCCGTGAACTGCATCGCCATCGCCTGCATCCCCGGAAGACTCTTCTCGATTTGGCGCGCCTGCTCTTTGAGCTGCAACATGAAAAGGCGCCGCAGGCCGGCGCGGTGGACCTCCCGCGCCTTGCCCGCCGAGTCGAATACCTCGAGGCTGACCGCGTCTCCGTGGTCCGCCAGTCCGGGATAGCCGATCAGGGTCTGCGAACCGCGGCGGATCTCCGTGACTTCCTCGAGATCCCCGAAGTCCCAGCCGGTGACTTTTTCGGCGGGCGCCTCGGCCTGCGCGGCCTCGGCGAACTGCTCACCGGCCGCTTCGCCCAATTCGGCGCGCAGCTGCGCCAGGTTTCGGCCCATGGCGAGCTGCCGGCCGTGCTCGTCCACGACGCGGAAATTCATGGACAGGTGCGCGGGAAGCGTCTCCGGGCGGAAGGCGTCGAGCGGAACATCGAGGTTTAGCTCGCGGCGCGCGTGACGGGCGATGGCCCGCGCGATAGGCGCATCGGCGGGCTCCTTCGACGCGAGGAGCGTGTCGACGAATTCGGGCAAAGGGCCGAGCGGGTGGCGCAGCTTCTGCGGCAGCGACTTAGCGAGACGGGTGATCTTCTCCCGCACCAGTCCCGGCACCAGCCAGTCGCACTTCGTCGCGTCGATCTGGTTGAGGGCGAGGAGCGGGACGGTGAGCGTGACCCCGTCCCGGGGCGAGCCCGGCTCGTGGTGGTAGTCGAGCGCGAACAGGCGCCCGGCCATCTCCAGCGCGTGCGGAAACTGGGCCGTGGTGATGCCGGCCGCCTCGTGGCGCATCAGGTCCTCGCGCTTGAGGAAGAGCAGCTTCGGGTTCGCGCTTTCCGCGTCGCGGCGCCAGCGCTCGAAATCGGCGCCGTTGTGAATGCCCTCCGGGACCAGGCTGTCGTAGAAAGCGTAGATCAGCTCGTCGTCCACGAGCACGTCGGGCCGGCGAGACTTGTGCTCGAGCCGCTCGATCTCGCGCACCAGCCCCCGGTTGTGCGCGAAAAACGGAGCGCGGGTCTCGTACTCGCCCTCGACCAGCGCCGCCCGGATGAAGATCTTGCGCGATTCGACCGGATCCGTCGGGCCGTAGTGCACGCGCCGGTTCACGTAGAGCGGCAGCCCGTAGAGCGTGGCGCGCTCGAAAGCGGCAACGTGCGCCGGTTTCTTCTCCCAGTGCGGCTCGTAGCGGTGGCGCTTCACCAGATGCGCGCCTATCGCCTCCAGCCACTCCGGGTCGATCGTGGCGATGCAGCGCGCGTACACGCGCGTGGTCTCGGTGACTTCGGCCGCCATGACCCAGCGCCCCGCTTTCTTCCCTACGCGCGACCCGGGATGGACCCAGAAGCGGATGCCGCGGGCGCCGAGGAAATTGCCCTCCTCGGTCTTCATGCCGACGTTGCCCAGGAGCCCCGCGAGGAGCGCGCGATGGACCTGGGCATAGCCGGCGGGTGTCTCGGAGATACGCCAGCCCAGTTCGGCAACGAGCTCCTTCAGCTGTCCGTGGATGTCGCGCCATTCGCGCATGCGGTTGAACGAGAGGAAGCGCTCGCGGCAGGCCTGGTGCAGCTTGCGGTGCGATTTCTGCTGCTGTAGCGCCTCCTCGAAAAAGTTCCAAAGCTTGAGCCAGGAAAGGAAGTCGGACTTTTCGTCGACGAAGCGCTTCTGCGCCTCGTCGGCCGAGCCGGCGCGCTCGGCCGGCCGCTCGCGCGGGTCCTGAACCGAGAGGGCGGCGGCGATGACGAGCACTTCGCGCAGGGCGTTCTCCGACCTCGCCGCGAGCACCATGCGGCCGATGCGCGGGTCGACCGGGAGCTTCGCGAGCTGCCGCCCGATTTCGGTAAGCTCGTTCGCTTCATCGACGGCTCCGAGCTCGGCGAGCAGGGCATAGCCGTCCTGGATCGCGCGCGGCACCGGGGGATCGATGAAGGGGAAGTCCTCGACGGCGCCCAGAGCCAGCGACTTCATCCTGAGAATCACGTTGGCGAGCGAGGAGCGCTGCACCTCCGGGTCGGTGAACGCAGGCCGCCGAGCGAACTCGTCCTCGGCGTAAAGGCGCACGCAAACGCCGCTCGCCACCCGGCCGCAGCGGCCGGCGCGCTGCTTCGCCGACGCCTGCGAGACGTTTTCCACCCGCAACTGCTCGACCTTGTTGCGGTAGCTGTAGCGCTTGATGCGCGCGAGACCCGTGTCCACCACGTAACGGATTCCAGGGACGGTGAGCGAGGTCTCGGCGACGTTGGTCGCAAGCACGATGCGCCGGTTGCCGTGCGCTTTGAACCCCCGCCCCTGCTCCTCGGCCGAAAGCCGCGCGTAGAGCGGCAGGATCTCGGTGTGCGGCGGATGGCGCTTGCGCAGCGCCTCGGCCGCCTCGCGGATCTCGCGCTCGCCGGGCAGGAACACCAGGGCGTCGCCCTGCCCCAGGCGCGCCAGGTCCTCGACGGCGTCGCCGATCGCATCGTTGAGATCGGTATCGTCGTCTTGGGGATCGAAGGGACGGTAGCGGACCTCGACCGGATAGAGCCGCCCCGAGACCTCGATCACCGGTGCGCCGTTGAAATGCTTCGAGAAACGCTCGGCGTCGATCGTCGCCGAAGTGATGATCAGCTTGAGATCCGGCCGCCTTGGAAGAAGCTGCTTCACAAAGCCCAGGAGAAAATCGATGTTGAGGCTGCGCTCGTGGGCTTCGTCGATGATCAGCGTGTCGTACTGGCGAAGCTCGCGGTCGCCCTGCGTCTCGGCGAGCAGGATGCCGTCGGTCATGACCTTGATGTAGGAACGCGGGCCGACCTTGTCGGTGAAGCGGATCTTGTAGCCGACCGCGCCGCCCAGCTCAGTCTTCAGCTCCTGCGCGACGCGCGACGCGGTGGCGCGCGCCGCGATCCGGCGCGGCTGGGTGTGGCCGATGAGGCCCGAGATGCCTCGGCCGAGCTCAAGGCACATCTTGGGCAGCTGGGTGGTCTTGCCCGAGCCGGTTTCACCGCAGACGATGACGACTTGATGAGCCGCGACCGCTGCGGCGATCTCCGCGCGCTTCGCGGAAATCGGCAGCTCGGGCGGAAATTCGGGGCGCGGCGCGAGCGCGCGGCGCCGCTCGATTTCTTGAGGGGAAAACCCGCCGCTCATCGGCGGCGGAGCAGGCGTTCGGCGTAGCGCGCGAGGGGATCGACTTCCAGGTTGACGCGGTCGCCTGCGCGCAGGTCCTTGAGCGTGGTCGCGGCGAGGGTGTGCGGGATCAAGTTCACCTCGAACTCGGCGCCGCGCACCGCGTTCACGGTCAGGCTCACGCCCTGCACCGCGATCGAGCCCTTGCACGCGATGTAGCGCGCGAGCGAGGCGGGCGAGCGCACCCGCAGCAAACGGTTTGCGCCGATTCGCTCCACTTTTGTCACTTTGCCGACGCCGTCGACGTGACCGAGCACCAGATGGCCGTCGAGCCGGTCGGACAGCCTGAGCGCCTTCTCCAGGTTGACCTCGCCCGCCCGGTCGAGCCCCGTCGTGCAGCGCAGCGTCTCGCGGGAGACATCGACGCTGAAGCTCTTCTTTCCCCGCCTCACCACGGTAAGGCAGGCGCCATTGATCGCGATGCTGTCGCCTATGGACACGTCGCTCAAGGCCAGCCTGCCCGCGTCGATCGCGAGCCGCAGTCCGCCTTTACCCCGCTCGATTCGGCTGATTTCACCGACGGCGGATATGATGCCGCTGAACATGGGAAAGAATTCTACTTGGCTGAAGGCGTTCCTGTCGGTGGCGCTGCTCGTCTTGGCGGGCGCGGCGACCGAGGCCGCCGATCGCTACGCGAGCGTTCCGGCGAGTCCCGACGGCATCGGCAAGGCCTACATGGGTCGCGAGATCGCGAAAGTGATGAGCTACCACGGCGCGCCGTGGCTCGAGCGCCCGGAGCGAATGCAGGAAGAGCGGCCGGACCTGGTGCTCGCGGCGCTCGACCTCGAGCCCGGCATGAAGGTCGCCGACGTCGGCGCGGGCAGCGGCTACTACTCCTGGCGCATGGCCGAGCGCGTGGGCGTGCGCGGAACCGTATACGCGGTCGACATCCAGCCCCAGATGGTCAACATGCTGGAGCAAAACATGGCCCTGCGCAGAGCGGGCAATGTGAAGGCGCTGCTCGGCACGACCACCGATCCGAAACTACCCGCCGGATCGCTCGATCTTGCGCTGATGGTCGACGTCTACCACGAGCTCGAATACCCGTACGAGATGCTCGCCGCCATCGTGCGCGCGCTCAAGCCGGGCGGACGAGTGGTGTTCGTCGAGTTCCGGGGAGACGATCCGACCGTGCCGATCAAGGCCGCGCATACCATGACTGAGGCGCAGGTGAGGAAGGAAGCCGCGGCTCAAGCCTTGCAGTGGGTGAAGACCGAAAGCAAGCTGCCGTGGCAGCACCTTATCGTTTTTCGGAAGAAATGATCCGGGCGAGAACACGCAGGTCCGCTCCGATTCGCTCCACTTCCCGGATGGTCAGCGCCACCTTCTGCGACAGGTCCGTCAGCTCGGGAAGGTCGAACATCCCGCGCCCCGAATCGCCGATGACGCTGGGCGCGAGATAGACGAGCAGCTCGTCGACCACGCCGGCCTGAAGCAGCGAGCCGTTCAGCTTCGTGCCACCCTCGACGTGGATTTCGTTCAGCTCGCGCCGCGCTAGCTCTTCCATGAGCTTGAAGAGCTCCACCTTGCCGCGGTCGTTGGGGATGACGACCGTTTCGGCGCCGACCTTCTCGAGCGCGGCGATCCTTCCTGCCTCGTTCACCGCTCCCGCGACCAACGTTTTCCCGTCTTTCAGCAGGCGCGCCGAAAGCAGGGTCTCGAACCTCGAATCGACGACGATCTTGAGCGGCTGGCGGGGCGTGACTACGCCGCGCACGTTGAGCTGCGGATCGTCGTCTCTGACCGTGCCGTGACCGGTGAGGATGGCGCAGGCACGCGCGCGCCAGCGGTGCCCGTCTGCGCGCGCCGCCTCGCCGGTGATCCACTGGCTCTTGCCGTTGGCGAGCGCGGTGCGACCGTCGAGGCTCGCCGCGATCTTCATGCGCACCCAGGGACGGCCGCGAGTCATGCGCGCGACAAAGCCGATGTTCAGCTCGCGCGCTTCCTCCTCCATGAGCCCGTGCTCGACCTCGATTCCCGCCGCGCGCAGCTTCGCGAAACCCGCGCCCGCGACCTTGGGGTTGGGATCCTGCATCGCCGCGACCACGCGCTTGACTCCGGCCGCGACGATCGCGTCGGCGCAGGGCGGCGTGCGGCCGTGGTGGCTGCAGGGTTCCAGGTTGAGGTAGAGCGTCGCGCCGCGGGCCCGCTCGCCCGCGGCTTTAAGCGCCAGGGCCTCTGCATGAGGAAGACCCGCCTTCTCGTGCCAGCCGCCGGCGACGATCGCACCGTCTTTGACGATCACGCTGCCGACGCGGGGATTGGGCGTCGTCGTGTTCAGCCCGCGTTCGGCGAGATCGAGCGCCCGCCGCATGAAGTCGCGGTCGGCGGCGCTGAACATCACTTTCCGGCGCCGCGCGCGCGCTTCTCGGGTTTCTTGACCTCGCGGATCGCGTCGTGGAAATCGTCGACGCGCTGGAAATCCTCGTACACCGAGGCGAAGCGGATGTAGGCGACGTCGTCCATCTTCTTCAGCTCGCGCATCACCATCTCGCCGATCACGCGGCTCGCCAGCTCGCGCTCGCCCAGCGCGAGGATGCGTTGCTCGATGCGGTTGATCGCCTGGTCCACGTACTCGGTGGGGACCGGCCTCTTGTGCAGGGCCCGCATGAAGCCGGTGCGCATCTTTTCACGGTCGTAGGGGACGCGGTTGCCGTTGGATTTCACCACCATCGGCATAGAGAGCTCCACGCGCTCGTAGGTCGTAAAACGCTTTCCGCAGGACTCGCATTGGCGCCGCCGCCGCGTGCTGTCGCCGTCGTCGGATTCGCGCGAGTCGATGACCGCGGTGTCCTCGGCCTTGCAGTACGGGCACTTCATCTGATCCCCGTCAGACGGCGGCGACTCGGGCCGCGCCTGCGGTTTCGGCGGCGCGGTACACCGGATGGCGGCGGCACAGCTCGGCGACCTCGGCCGCCACGCGCTTCGTGATCTTCTCCTCGTGCGGCGCTTCCAGCACGTCGGCGATCAGATTGCCGAGGCGCTCGGCCTCGGCCTCGCGGAAGCCGCGCGTGGTCATGGCGGGCGAGCCGATGCGGATGCCGCTTGCGACGAAGGGCTTTTGCGGGTCGTTGGGGATGGCGTTCTTGTTGACGGTGATGTGCGCGCGCCCGAGCGCTCCCTCCGCGTCCTTGCCGGTGACGTTCTTCGCGCGCAGGTCGAGCAGGAACATGTGGCTCTCGGTGCGTCCGGACACGATGCGCAGGCCCCTTGCGGCGAGCGTCTCGGCCATCTTGCGCGCGTTGACGATCACCTGCTTCTGATAGACCTTGAACTCGGGAGCGAGCGCCTCCTTGAACGCCACCGCCTTGGCGGCGATGACGTGCATCAGCGGCCCGCCCTGGAGACCGGGGAATACCGCCGAGTTGATCATCTTCTCGTGCTCGGCGCGCATCAGCACGAATCCGCCGCGCGGGCCGCGCAGCGTCTTGTGCGTGGTGCTGGTGACGAAGTCGGCGATGCCGACCGGGCTCGGATACTCGCCCGCGGCGATCAGGCCCGCGTAGTGAGCCATGTCGACCATGAAATACGCGCCGATCTCCTTCGCCACGCGGCCGATGCGCTCGAAGTCGATGCGCAGCGAATACGCGGACGCGCCGGCGAGAATGAGCTTGGGCCGGTGCGCGCGCGCCAGTCGCTCGAGCGCCTCGTAGTCGATCTCCTCCCTTTCGTTCAGGCCGTAGCTCAGCACGTTGAACCACTTGCCGCTCATGTTGACGGGCGAGCCGTGGGTGAGGTGGCCGCCCATCGCGAGGGACATGCCGAGGAAGGTGTCGCCGGGCTTCATCGCGGCGAAGAACACCGCCTGGTTCGCCTGCGAGCCCGAGTTGGGCTGCACGTTGGCGGCGTCCGCCCCGAAGAGTTTCTTGACGCGGTCGATCGCGAGCTGCTCGGCGATGTCGACGAACTCGCAACCGCCGTAGTAGCGCTTGCCGGGCAGCCCTTCCGCGTACTTGTTGGTGAGCTGCGAGCCTTGAGCGGCGAGCACCGCGGGGCTCGCGTAATTCTCGGAGGCGATCAGCTCGATGTGGTCTTCCTGGCGCTGGTTTTCCTGCTCTATCGCGGCCCAGAGCTCCGGATCGCTCTGAGCGAGATGGCTCTTCGGGGGAAACATGGGGCAGTCAAAGTCCGAGAAATCAAGATATTACCATGCGACGGCCGGGCTTCAACCGAGAAGGAATTTCTTCGACAACCAACGCATGTCCCCTCCCGGATGTCACCTTGAATCTGCACCAGCACTAACCGACCGAGCGGAACACCTCGAGCAGCCTGCGCAGCTCGTCGGGTTGTACCGGCTTGAGCAGCACGGGATACTCCGAGCCTTGCAGCTTTTCGCGCGCCCTCGGTCCCGTTTCCCCCGTAATGATCGCCGCCGGAAGCGCGCCGTATTCCTGCCGGAGTGCCTCGATTACAGCGAAGCCCGTGGCATTTCCCGTGAGGCTGTAGTCGCTGAGAACGGCCTCGGGGCGAATGCCGCGCTCGCGGAGCTGCGTCTGCGCCTGCGCCAGAGTGGACGCGATGACAGCTTCGCATCCCCACTCGCGAAAGAGCAGGCTCATGGCAGCATGCACCTGGACGTCGTCGTCGACGTAGACGATACAAAAACCCTCCAGGGCGACGCCGGTGCCCTCGCGGGGCTCGGTTCCGGACTCGCTGGCACCCGCGCTGATGAACCTTCGAGGAATGACCAATCGGAACGCAGTTCCGACGCCGACCTCCGACTCGGTCTCTATCGTGTACTCCAGGAGCCCGGTCAGGCGCTTGACGATCGCCAGTCCCAGGCCCAAGCCGGTCTCGCGATGTTTGCCTCCGCTCGCCTGATAGAACTCCTTGAAAATGGCCTCCCGGTCCTCGGGCCGTATGCCCGGGCCGGTGTCGGCGACCCGGACGACGAGCGCGTCGCTGCGCTGCTCGCACGCCAGCTCGACGCGCCCCCTCTCGGTGTACTTGATCGCGTTGTCGATCAGATTGCGAAGGATGCGTTCGAGCAGCATCGGATCCGTGACGATCATCGCCTCGCAGCCGCTCGCCTCGAAGCGCAAGCCCTTAGCCCCCGCCCGGGGCCGGAATTCGACGCTCAGCTGGTCGACGATCGCGCGCAGCGACACGGGGCGCAGTTCCGGCTGCATCGCTCCCACATCGAGCCGGGACAGATCCAAAAGGGAGGAAAAAAGCCTCTCCAGCGAATCCACCGACCGGACGATCTGCTGCGCCACCTCGCCGACTTTCTCCGAGGTGGCGTAGCGCCTCAGCAGGCCGCTCAGGATCGTCAGCGCGTGCAAGGGCTGCCTGAGATCGTGACTCGCCACGGCGAGGAGCCGCGATTTTGCGTGGTTGGCCGCCTCCGCGGTCCGGCGGGCGGCGTCGAGCTCGTGGATAAGCTCCTCGTTCTGAAAGCGTATCTCGACTCCCGCCACAACCTGCTTTGCAAAGCTAAGGGAAAACCTGCTGATGATCGCGCCGTATATCGCCAGCATGACCGTAATCGCCACGACATGAGGGTTGTCCGTCGTGAGCCATGCCAGTATGAGCTGTACGATGAAAATGAACACGTAGCCTGTGTAGAACCTGGTGTATACGCCTGCCGAAGTCATGAATGCCGTGACCCAGCAGCAGAAGATCATCGTCAGGAACATCTGCTCGACAGCGGAGAGCGACGGAAAGAACAGGAGCGGCCCGCTCGCCCCGATGAGCCCGCACACCAGAGTGGAACCGAAGAAGAGCCTCGCCCAGCGATCCGCATCCTTCTCGAGCACCTCGATCTTCGTGACGGGGCGAAGCAGGATGGCCCTGAGGCCGAGCCCGCCCAAGGTAAGCCCCGCCCAGGCGGAGAACCGCAGCCAACCTGCCATCGGGACGACGACCGGGCCCACGAACGCAACCGCGACCACCACGCCCAGGACGTTGCGGCTCGCCTGCTGGATGACGAAGTGCAATCTGTGAATGCGGCTCCGGGTTTCCCTTTGAGACGGCAGGCCGACGAGTGCAGCAGCTGAACTGGTGACCTCACTCACACGACCCCCTTTGTCACGCAGCCCCGTTCTTGAACTGGCCCCCGGGGGCCGTAGCGGCGCGCCGGGTCGCTACGCGTGATCTAAATCTGCCTGCCTCCGATCGTGACGCCGCGCCGGCTCGCTTCGATGACCACCTGCGCGCGGCTGGTGACGTTCAATGCGCGGAAGATGGCTACCGTATGGCTCTTGACCGTTCCCTCGGAAAGCCCGAGCTCCCGGCAAATCTGCTTGGTGGACATTCCCCGCAGAAGGCAGCCCAGCACGTCGATCTGCCTCGGAGTAAGGCCGATGTCCGGCGATGATCCTCTTGCGCCGGTCGGGGAATACGCGTCTCCCGGCGATTCCGCTCCCGGGCCGTATACCACCGCCGTCGGGAGGGCGACTCTCCCGTTCAAGGCGTGCTCGAGGAATTTCGCGAGCAAGTCGGTGGACGAAGACTTGCAGATATATCCGGTTGCGCCACGCTGAAGAGCGTCGACGACCGCGGCGCGTGTTTCGTCCGAGGACAGCACGACGACCGGCGTCGCCGGAAACTTCTGCTTGAGGTCCGACAGCAGGTCGAGCCCGCTCATGCCCGGCATGTACAGATCGAGCAGGATCAAGTCGACGTCCTGATTCTGCTCCATCATCGCGAGCGCTTCGCTCGCGTCTCCGGCTTCGATGATCTTGATGTCCCGGTTTATCTCTCTCGCAACGTAGGTCACCGCCGTGCGAATGGGCGGGTGGTCGTCGCAGATCAGGAGCTTGGCCATGACACTCGGGACCTCTTCCCCGGCTTGGATCGGAATTTCGATTGAGGTTTCCACAATTCTTCCTTTACCCCGCTCCATGGAGCGAAAACGGTTGAGACCGGATTGAGCCTAGAAGGCATGCGGGAAGCATACCGCAGCCCGCCGCGCAAAGGCGAGCCTCGCCCCTCACCCGATCAACTCATCCGTTCGGATGAGCGATCCTGATTGTTCGGTCGATTGAAAGGCACCCCGCAGTTGTCGACAATCGAAGCATGTCTTTTGGGAGGGCCTCGATGACAAACCCGTCTGGGCAGTGCCGTATAGGCCCCGCCCGGGGGAATCGTCGTGGAGTTGGTACTGGGTTCGTTCGAAAAGCTGGCGGAGATCGACCGGGACGCCAGCCGACGCGAATCCATCTTCCGCACCCGGCGGAGCATCCTCTTCGCTCCGTCCGGGCTGCGGTTTTTTTTCCGGCCCTCAGCGCGCGGCCGTAGGCGTCGGGCGCGCCCTCAGCGCCTCGCCGTCGGGAAGGTCTTCCGCGCTCCACCCTCCGCCCAGCGCCTTGAGCAGGTTCACCGTGGCGACGAGGCGCCTGCCGAGTATGCCCATCGCGGTGCGCTCGTTGTTCAGCCATGCGGCCTGGACCGCCACGACGTTAATGAAGCTCACGATGCCTGCCTTGTACTGGTTGGTGGTGAGAGCCACCGACTCGCGCGCCGCGCGCACGGCTTCGTCCTGGACCTTGGCCTCCTCTTCGAGGATACGCAGCGCCGCGAGGTTGTCCTCGACCTCCTGGAATCCCGCGAGCACGGTCTGCCGGTACTGGGCGACGGTCGCATCGTAGGCGGCGATCGCCTGATCGGTCTGCGCCTGTCTCAGGCCCGCGTCGAAGATCGACTGCGCGAGCGCCGCGCCGTACGCCCAGAAGGTGGTCGGCGCGGTGAACCATTGCGAAGCGTCGGAGGCGCGCGAGCCGTACGTTCCGGTCAGGGTCACCGACGGGAAATAGGCGGCTTTCGCCACGCCGATCTGCGCGTTGGCGGAGGCGACGAGGCGCTCCGCCGCGGCGATGTCGGGCCGGCGCTCGAGCAGCGCCGAGGGAATCTCCGAGGGAACCGGCGGCATCTTGAGCGCGAACGGCGCGCGGGGAATCGCGAGCGCCGAAGGCGGTTTCCCCGTGAGCACCGCGATGGCGTGCTCGAGCTGGGCGCGCTGCACGCCGAGGTCGATCGAGTCGGCCAGCGTGCTCTTCAGCTGGGTTTCGGCCTGCACCACGTCGACCTTGGCCGCGACGCCCGCGTCGTAGCGGTTCTTGGTCAGCTCGAGCGATTTCTGGAACGCCGCGACGGTCTCCTCGAGAATCCGCTTCTGCTCGTCGATGGTGCGCAGGACGAGGTAGCTCGACGCGAGCGCGGCCTGCGACGACAGGCGCGCGCCGACGAGGTCGGCGGCGCTCGCCTGGGCGCTCGCTTCGCTCGATTCGGCGGTCCGCCGGATGCGCCCCCACAGGTCCGGCTCCCATCCCGCGTCGAGGCTCGCCGCGCGGTTGGTGATGGTGCGGCCGGCGGTGGTGCCGCCGACCACCCCGGTCGGCGAGCGGCTGCGGGCGATCGAGACGTTCGCCGAGACCGTCGGAAAGTACGCGGCGCGCGATGCGGCGACGATCGCCTGCGCGCGCCGGAATTGCGCCTCGGCGGCGAGCACGTTCTGGTTCGATACCTCGACCTGCTCGACGAGCGCGTCGAGAGCGGGATCGCCGAATACGCTCCACCAATCACCCCGGCCCGCGTCGTCCCGGGGCTGCGCCACCTTCCAGTCGCCCGCCTCCTTGTAGGCGGAGGGCACTTCGATCGACGGCCTCTGGTAGTCCGGCCCGACCGCGCAGCTGGCGAGGACCAGGGACGCGAGCAGCGTCGCGCCGTGCCTCATGTCGCCTCCGCCGGCGCGCGGCGCCCGGTGCGCGCGAACACGCGCGCGCTCCACAGCCTGAAACGGTCGAAATACAGATACACGACCGGAGTGGTGTAAAGCGTCAATAACTGGCTCATGATCAGGCCGCCGACGATCGAGATGCCCAGAGGCCGGCGGAACTCCGACCCGTCGCCGAAGCCGATCGCGAGCGGCACGGCGCCGAGCAGCGCCGCCATCGTGGTCATCATGATCGGCCGGAAACGCAGCAGGCACGCCTGGAAGATCGCCTCCTCGGGGCGCATGCCTCCCTTGCGCTCGGCCTCGATGGCGAAGTCGATCATCAGGATCGCGTTCTTCTTGACGATGCCGATCAGCAGGATCACGCCGATCAGCGCGATGATGCTGAACTCGGTGCGGAACGCGATCAGCGCGAGCAGCGCCCCCACCCCCGCCGAAGGCAGCGTCGAGAGGATGGTGATCGGATGGATCGTGCTCTCGTAGAGGATTCCGAGCACGATATAGACGGCGACCAGCGCCGCGAGGATCAGCCAGGGCTGGCTGTCGAGCGAGGCCTGGAAGGCGCGCGCCGTGCCCTGGAAGGTTCCCCGGACCGTCGTCGGCACGCCGATACGGACCATCGCGTCGTTGATCGCGGTGGTCGCCTGGCCCAGGGTCACGCCCGCGGGCAGGTTGAACGAGATCGTCGAGGCGACGAACTGTCCCTGGTGGTTGATCGCGAGCGGCGCGGTGCTCGGCTCGTAGCGCGCAACCGCGCCTAGCGGCACCTGGCCCTTCGTGGGAGAGAGGACATACACGCTCTTCAGCGCCTCGGGACTCTGCCAGTACTGAGGGGCGACCTCCATCACAACGTGGTACTGGTTGAGCGCCTGGTAGATGGTCGAGACCTGCGCCTGGCCGAATGCGTTGTAGAGCGTCTGGTCTATCGTCCTCGGTGTAATTCCCATGCGCGCCGCCGTGGGCCGGTCGATCACCACCGTCGTCTGCAGTCCCTTTTCCTGCTGATCGGTATTGACATCGGCCAGCTCGGGCAGCTCGGAGAGCGCGCGCCGCACGCGTGGCTCCCACAGGCGCAGGTCCGACAGCTCGTCCGCCTGCAAGGTGAACTGGTACTGCGCGCCCGACTGCCGTCCACCCACGCGGATATCCTGCACCGGCACGAGAAAGAGGTTCGCGCCCGCCTCCTGCGCGAGCCGCGGCCGCAGCCGCGCCACCACCTGGTCGGCGCTGACCTTGCGCTCCTTCAAGGGCTTCAACGACAGGAACATGAAACCGGAGTTGCGCTGACCTCCGCCGGTGAAGCCGACCACGTTCTCGACCGCGGGGTCGCTCTTCACGATCTCGATGAAATCGGCGAGCTTCTGCCGCATCGCCTGAAAGGAGATGCCCTGGTCGGCCTGGATCGAACCGATCATGCGCCCGGTGTCCTGCTGCGGGAAGAAACCCTTCGGGATATAGACGTAGAGAGTCACGTTCAGGCCGATCGTAGCGGCGAGAAGCAGCATCATCAGGCGCGGATGGCGCAGCGCCCACGCGAGGCTCGCCGCGTACTCGGCGAGCATCCACATGAAGACGCGCTCGCTCGCGGTGAAGAGGCGTCCCGGACGCCGCTCGCCCTGCGCCTTCAGCAGGCGCGCGCACATCATCGGGGTCATCGTGAGCGACATCGCGAGCGACACCAGGATCGCGACCGAAAGCGTCACCGCGAACTCGCGAAACAGGCGCCCGACGATGCCGCCCATGAGCAGGATGGGAATGAACACCGCGATGAGCGAGAGGCTCATCGACAGCACCGTGAAGCTCACCTCCTTGGCCCCGAGCAGCGCCGCCTGGAAAGGCGTCAGCCCGCGCTCGATGTGGCGCGAGACGTTTTCCAGCACCACGATCGCGTCGTCCACCACGAAACCCGTCGCGATCGTGAGCGCCATCAGGGACAGGTTGTTCAGGCTGAAGCCGGCGAGGTACATTACGCCGAAGGTCGCCACCAGGGAGACGGGCACGGCCACCGCGGGGATGAGGGTCGCGCGCGCGCTGCGCAGGAATAGGAACACGACCAGGATCACGAGCGCGGTCGCGATCAGGAGCGTTCTCTCCACCTCGAACAGCGACGCTCGGATGGTGCTGGTGCGCTCGAGCACCACGTCGAGATTGATCGCCCGCGGGATCGACGCTCGCAACAAAGGCAGCAGCTCGCGCACGCGCTCGACCGTCTCGATGATGTTGGCGTTGGGCTGCCGGTTGATGATGAGGAGGACGGAGGGCCGGCCGTTCGAGGAACCGGCGTTGCGCAGGTCCTCCACGGAATCGACGACCTCGGCGACGTCCGCCAAGCGCACCGCGGCTCCGTTGCGGTACGCG
>JBGQKK010000044.1:0-14390 GCA_041499545.1 Gammaproteobacteria bacterium
CCGGTCGAGCCGTAGTTGTATTTGAGGCTGCGATCCTTCTGCAGCAGGGTCACGAACTCGCGCAGATCCTTGGCCGGCACGCTCGGGGGCGCGGTGATCACCAGCGGCACGTTCGCGGCGATCGAGATCCCGGCGAAGTCGGTCTCGATGTTGTAGGGCGCGCGGTTCGCCTGGGCGAGCGCGACCGAGGAAAGCGGAAAAGTGATGTTGTGCATCAGGATGGTGTAGCCGTCGGGCGCCGCCTTCGCCACCGCGTCCGCCCCGATCGAGCCGCCCGCCCCGCCGCGGTTCTCGACCACCGCCGCCTGGCCCATGGTCTCGGTCATGCGCTGCGCCACCAGGCGCGCGATGATGTCGGTCGTGCCTCCCGCCGGGAACGGCACGATGATGCGGATCGGACGTGCGGGATAGTTTTGCGCCGACGCGGCCGGCGGCAGCGCGCACGCGGCCCCGGCGAGCAGTGCGGCGGCAAGTCTTGCAGCATGGGGCATGGGGGTCTCCTCGAACCTGGGATTCTAGGCTATTCGACTCGCGCGCCGGAAGCCTTGACGACGCGCGCCATCTTCGCAAAATCGGCCCGCAAGAGCGCGTCGAAGGCCTCGGGCGCTAGCGCCTGCGGCTCGATACCCAGCTTGGCGAGGCGGTCGAGGATCGCCGGGTCCCTCAGGAGCGAGGCGACCGCCAGGTTGAGCTGATCGACCGTCGCTCTCGGTATTCCGACGGGTCCCAACAGGCCCAGCCAGGAATCGAACTCATAGCCCGGGACACCGCTGTCGGCTAGAGTCGGGAGCTCCGGAAGGAACTTCGAGCGCGTCGCCGATGTCACCCCGAGCACGCGGATGCGCGCGTCCTTCATGAAAGGGAGCGCGCCGATGTTGGCCGCGATCACGGCGTCCGCGCGCCCGGCGAGGACCTCGTTCACCGCCTCGTTGGTCCCTTTGAACGGGATATGCACCATGTCGATTCCCGCGAGGCCGATGAGATAGGCCATCGACAGGTGCGTTGCGGTGCCGCTGCCCGCGGTAGCGTAGTTGAGCTTGCCCGGATTGGCCTTGGCGTACGCCACGAATTCCCTGACCGTGTTCGCCGGGATCCGCGGATTGATCATGAGCACGTATTCCACCGTTCCGATGTGCGCGACGCCGTTGAAGTCGCGGATCGGGTCGTAGGGGAGCTTCGCGTAGAGCGAGCCGTTGATGGTGTGGCTCGCCGCGGCGAGGATCAGCGTGTGGCCGTCGGGCGGGGATTTTGCGACCAGCGCCGTGCCGATAGTTCCGCCCGCGCCGGTGCGGTTCTCGACGATCACGTCGCGGCCGATCGCCGTCCCCAGCGCCGGGCCGATCGCGCGCGCGAGGATGTCCTGCACGCCGCCCGCAGCGAACGGCACGACGATGCGCGTGACACCGCTGGAGGGCGACTGCGCGAACGCAGCCGCAGCGGCGAGCCCGAGGAGCAGCCCGACGCACGAACGGGTTCTCATAGGCCGCACCAGTCGCGGATGATCGCTTCGTAGATCGCGACCGACTCGCGCACGCGCGCCATGCTGCAGTACTCGTCGGTCTGGTGCGCGAGCTGCGGCTCACCGGGGCCAAGCACCACCGTCGGTGCACCCGAATAGACCTTCAGCAGATTGCCCGCGTCGGTGTTGTAGCTCGCCGTCTTCGCACTCGGACGCGCGCCGAGGACGCTGCCGGCGATCTCGAACACCCGCTGCACCCATTCCTGCTGCGGCTCGGTCCAGACCGCGTTCATATCGGAAAAAACCTCCAGCTCCGCGTCTTTTCCAAGGAGGTCTTTCAGGCGGGAGAGGAGTGCCTCGTGATCCATGCCGGCGACCGTCCGGACGTCCACGCCGATGCGGGCCTCGTCGGGCACCATGTTCACGCCCTGCCCTCCCTCGAAGGTGCCGACGTTCAGGGTCGGGCCGCCCATCACGGGATGCGGCTTCACGCCGAAATCGAAACCCTCGAGCTTGGCGACGGCTTGCGCCGCCTTGTAGATGGCATTCACGCCCAGCTCGGGCATCGAGCCGTGCGCCGACACGCCGCGGAATTTCGCGTAGAACTTGAGCGAGCCCTTGTGGCCGACGAACGGGTAGTTCGCGGTCGGCTCGCCGACGACCAAGGCCCCGGCGCGGCCGAGCAGCCGCGTGCGCGCGAGATGCTGCGAGCCGATGCAGCCGCCCTCCTCCGCCGCCGTGAAGACCAAGACGACGCCGGGCGTCCCGGGCAGTTTCTTCGCGACATTGCGCGCCGCGAGCAGGATCGCCGCGATACCCGCTTTCATGTCGGAGGAGCCGCGCCCGTAGAGCCGGTCTCCGTCGGTCTCGCCGGTGAATGGGTCGCGCGTCCACGCCGCGACGCCCAGGGCCACGGTATCGGTGTGACCGGTGAGGCACAGCGGCGGCTTCGAGTCCGAGCCGCCCGCGCGCGCGATGACGCTGGTGCGTGCGTCCGCAAACTCGTGATAGTCGACGCGAAATCCCCATCCTTCGAGCAGCGCGCCGACGTGGCGCGCGCACTCGCGCTCGCGGCCCGGCGGATTGACGGTGTCGATCCGCAGCAGGTCCCGCGTGAGGGCGACGGCGTCTCGATCGCTCATGCGAGGGGCCGCAGCGGCGCAGCGACTCCGTCCGGGAGGGGATGCCGTTCCACGTTGAGCACCATGGAGACGAGGGTGTAATAGCCGATCACCCCGATCAGGTCCACCGCGCCGCGCTCACCGAAGTGCTGCACGACCGCCGCATAGACGGAATCGCTCACCGATTTCTTCTCGTGCAGCTCCCTGCAGAAATCGTGCACTGCGGCTTCGTCGTCCTTCATCCCCGAAGGACGCTTCCCCGCGGCGAGCTCCTCGGCGAGACGCGGGGCCAGCCCCGCCTTGAGCGCATGCGCGTGATGCGCGTGCCATTCGTACTGCGCGCTCCAGTGGCGCGCGGTCACGAGGATCGCGAGCTCCTTGAGACGATCCGGGAGCGAGCTGCGATAGCGCACCCATTCACCCAGCTTCTGCGCCCGGTCGGCGAGCTCGGGGCTGCGAAGGAGCGCGTTGAACGGACCGCGCACGCCGCCGCGCGGCCCGGAGGCGATGTCCTTGTAGACCTCGCGCTGAGCCTCGCTCATCTCGGTTTCGGCGAGCGGTCTGAAACGCCGCTCCTCCGGGCGAGCGCCCGGCATTCCTGTCATGGTTGCCTCCGTTTGCGACTGACGGAGGGATTCTAGGCCAAGTGCGGTCCGGGTTGGCGTGAAAACAAAAAGGGCGCGAACCCTCAAGGTTCGCGCCCTTTCCGCCCAGCGAGTGTCAGGTGATGTCAGCCCAGTTCTTGTTCAGCGTCAGCTCGAAGACGCCGTTGCCGTCGGCATCTAGCTGGATCGTCAACTGCGGGGTCGCGCCGAACTCGTCGCCGTTGATGGTGACCTTGATCGAGCTTCCGTTCGCTCCGACGACCTGGAGCGCCCCGGCGTGTGGGAACTCGCTTCCGGGATTGGTCTGGAACGGCGTGAGCGTCGTGACTAGAACCGACCCGCCGATCTCGGTGCTGGCGTAGCTGAAGGTCAAGGTGTCCGTCGTACCCAACGTGGACGTGTCGGTCGTGGTCGTCAGCGTGAAGCTCCCGAGCTGCTCGGTGTTGGTTCCCTCGTACAGCACCAGCTGCGCTCCCGAGATCGTTATCGTGGAGGAGGTACCGCCGAGTCCGGTTTCGGAAAAGGCGAAGTTCCCGGTAAAAGTCAGGTCGGCGAAGCCCGTAAACGAGAAAGTGAGATTGGTGGATATCGACGCGCTGAAGCTCGAGGCCGTGCCGGAGATGCCTGAAATCACGACCGACCCGCTGACTGACTCATTGGCGAAGTCGGAGCAGGCGTTGAAGGTTCTCACTATCGAGCCAGCGCTCTGGTCCTCGGTACGGGTGCCGCTGACCTGGCAATTCGTCGTCGTCACGATACCCGCCAGAAGGGCCGGTCGCGGTTGGAGAACCTGGCCGATCTGCCTTTCCAGAAATCGGCTCAGGACGTGAGACCTCGGCAGCGCGCTGCCACCTTGCAGCTGAACTCCGAAGACGATTGTGGGGCCCTTGTCGGCCGCTTGTATGCCCGCGACCGTTGCGTCGCCGGCCACGTTCTGCGCGTTGCTCGAGGTCAGCGCGAGGGTGGCCGTCGGCACGGGTGTGCCTGCGCTTCCGCTTCCGCTTCCGCCTCCGCCTCCGCCGCACGATGCGAGCGCGGCGACGACCATCGAGGCGGCCAACAGTCTCACTGCGGAAACAAGATCGACTCTCATACGAATCCCCTTTTTGGCTAACCCGCTGCCTCCCGTCGGCCGCTATATAGCCCGGTCGGGCGGGAAACACCAAAGGTGTTGAAAAAGACAGAGGTAAATAGTCACGCCGAGCACTCTGGGCGGGCGGGTTCGGGTGCCCGACCCGGGTGTCCAGGGCGATCGCACGCCCCGTGTTGGATTGAGATAAGCTGCGGCGCAACCTCTATCTGCCGCGGTCAAGCGCCGAGGAGCACCCGTGAAGCGCCCTATTTTCCTGTTCGCCTTGCTCGCCTGCTCGTTCCAAGTCCTCGCGCAATCGTATCCGGCGAAGCCCGTCCGCATCGTCGTCCCCTACTCGGCCGGCGGCGGGACCGACATCGTGGCGCGCGCCGTCGGCCAGAAGCTCGCCGAGCGATGGGGACAGTCGGTGATCGTCGACAACCGGGTCGGCGCGAGCGGCATGATCGGCGCCGATGCCGTCGCCAAGGCGCCCGCCGACGGCACTACGCTGCTCATGGCGACTCCGCCGGAAATCGCCGTGAATCACTTCCTCTTCACCAAGGTCGCCTATAACCCCGAGCGCGATTTCGCGCCCATCACGCTCGTCGCGGTCACGCCCCTGGTGATTGCGACCTACCCGGGCCTGCCGGCGAAGACCATGCAGGAGCTCGTCGCGCTCGCCAAGGCCAAGCCCGGCACGCTCGGCTTCGCCACGCCGGGAACGGGCAGCACCCAGCATCTGACCGGCGAGATGCTCATGGCGCAGGCGGGCATGCAGCTCGTTCACATCCCTTACAAGGGCGCGGGCCAGTCGATCCCGGACGTGCTCGGCGGCCAGGTGCCGATCGGCATCTACGGTCTCCTGACCATCAACCAGCACGCCAAGTCGGGCAAGATGAGGATTCTCGCGGTCACGACGCCCAGGCGAGCTTCGAGCGCGCCCGAGATCCCCACGCTCGCCGAGTCGGGCTTTCCCGGATTCGACACTTCGCTCTGGTTCGGCCTGCTCGCGCCGGCCGCGACGCCGAAGGACATCGTCACCAAGGTTCACGACGACGTGGTGCGAGTGCTCCAGCTTCCCGACGTGAAGGCGCGCATCGGCGAGCAGGGCGCCGACATCGTCGGCGACAGCCCGGCCGAGTTTGCGGCGTTCATCTCCGCCGAATCCGCGAAGTACTCCCGCATCATCAAGCAGGCCGGAGTAAAGCTCGACTAAGTCTTTCCGCCCCGGCCGTGGGGCTCGGAGAAATCGACTTCCGGCCCTATGGGCACGATCTGGCTCGGATTGACTTCCTTCTGGCTGCGGTAGTAGTGCTCCTTGATATGCCACAGGTCCACCGTCGCCGCGACGCCGGGGATCTGATAGAGCTCGCGCGTGTAGGCCCACAGCTGAGGATAGTCGCGCAGGCGCCGCAGGTTGCACTTGAAGTGATAGTGGTACACCGGATCGAAGCGCACGAGCGTGGTGAAAAGCCGCCAGTCGGCCTCGGTGATGCGCTCCCCGCAGAGGTAGCGGCTGCCCGCCAGATGGCGCTCGATCGTCTCGAGCGTCGCGAAGAGTTCCCCCACCGCGCGCTCGTACTTGTCCTGTGCGGTGGCGAATCCCGTGCGATAGACGCCGTTGTTGACGGTGCGGTAGATGAGCGCGTTCCAGCGGTCGATTTCGGGCCGCAATTCCGGCGGAACCATGTCCGGCAGCGATTTCGCGGCAAAGGCGTCGAACTCCCGGTTGAGCATGCGGATGATCTCGGAGGACTCGTTGTTGACGATGGTCCGCCGCGTCTTGTCCCACAGCACCGGCACCGTGACCCGGCCGGAAAAACCCGGCCGCGCCTTGAGGTAGACCTCGTAGAGATGCGATGCGCCGTTGACGAAGTCTTGAGCGCAGCCCCGGCGCTCGCTGAAAGTCCAGCCGTTGGCGTCCATCAGAGGATCGACGACCGTGAGCGAGATCGCCTTCTCGAGCCCTTTGAGCTTGCGGAAGATCAGCGCGCGGTGCGCCCAGGGGCAGGCGAGCGACACGTAGAGGTGATAGCGCCCCGCTTCGGCCTCGAAACCGGAGGAGCCGTCGGCGGTCACCCGGTCGCGGAACACCGATTCGGGGCGGATGAACTCGCCGCCCGTCCTGCGCGTGTCGCGCGGAAGATCCTGCCAGACGCCTTCGACGAGATAACCCATTCCTTGAGCGTCAGCCGATGCGCTTGAGCTGCGCCCCGCCCCGACGGCCCGTGCGGGGCCCCGCCAGCCTTCTGCCCTCCCGGAGCATCCGCCCGCACTCCTCGGCTTCGGTCGGTTCGGAGAACAGATACCCCTGCATCTCGTCGCAGCCGTTGGAACGCAGGAAGGCGAGCTGCTCTTCGGTCTCGACGCCCTCGGCGACGACCTTGAGCCGCAGGTTCTGGGCGAGGTGGATGATGGCGCGAATCAGCGTTGCCCCGTCGGCGTCGGTCGTGATGTCATGCACGAAAGTGCGGTCGATCTTCAGCGTATCGATGGGGAAGCGTTTCAGGTAGCCCAGGCTCGAATAGCCGGTGCCGAAGTCGTCCATCGACAGCCTGACCCCGGATTCCCTCAGGCTGCCCAGAGTCCGGGCGGCAGCTTCCGGATCGCTCATCAGCAGCGACTCGGTGATCTCGAACTCGATCATCGAGGGATCCACGCCGGTCGCGCTCAGTATCTTGTGGATCGCGTCGGTGAGGTTCTTTTGCTCGAACTGCCGCGCCGAGAGGTTCACCGAGACCGGCGGCACTCTCAGCCCGCCCTCCTGCCACGCCTTGATCTGCGAGCAGACCGTGTGCAGGATCCAGTCCCCGACCGGAACGATCAGTCCGGTTTCCTCGAGCACCGGAATGAACTCGGCCGGCGGGACCGTGCCCTTCTCCGCATCCTGCCAGCGCAGCAGCGCCTCGAAACCGCAGATTTTTCCGGTGGCGAGCTGGGCCTTCGGCTGATACGACAGCCTGAACTCGCCCCGCTCGAGCGCGCGACGCAGCGCGGCTTCCATACGGACGCGCTGCAGGGAGCGCTCGTTCATATCGCGCGTGAAGTACTGGTAGTTGTTGCGCCCCTGCTCCTTTGCCCGGTACATCGCCGCGTCGGCGTTCATGACGAGCGCTTCGGCGCTGTCGCTGTCGGCGGGATAGAGGGTGATGCCGACGCTGGCGGAGACGTAGGTCTCCTTTCCGTCCAGATCGAAGGGCTGCCTCAGGACGTCGATGATCTTCTGCGCCACGAGTCCCGCGTCGGCCGGCTTGCCCAGCTCCGAGAGGATCGCGGCGAACTCGTCGCCCCCGAACCGCCCCACGGTATCGCTGCTTCGAACGCAGCTGCGCAGGCGCCCCGCCGCCGCCTTGAGCAGCTTGTCGCCCGCGCTGTGACCCAGGGTATCGTTGACCAGCTTGAAGCGATCCAGATCGATGAACAGTACCGCCATGGGCCAATGGTTGCGCTTCGCCAGCGCCATGGCTTGCCCCAGGCGGTCTTGGAACAGATTGCGGTTGGGAAGGCCGGTGAGCGAATCGAATTGCGCCATCAACTCGAGTTTCTCCTCGATGGCGAGACGCGCGCGGATGTCGCGCGAGATGGCGGCGATGATGTAGGTGTCCCCCGAACGCAGCACGTGCCGAGTCGATTCGAACGGCAGCCTGCTTTCGTCCTTGCAGATGTATTCGCTCTTCATTCCACTGGGGATTCGTTCCGTGTCCCCGGCCGGACGGGCGATGAGCGCGTCGTAGTCCCGCTCGAGCTCATCGCGCGTGACCGGGAGCACGTCCTGCGGCCCCAGCTCGAGCAGCTCCTCCCGGGAGTAGCCCAGTTGCCGGCATGCCGTCTCGTTCACGTCCACGAAGCGCATGGTCGCGCGGTCGATCAGGACGATCATGTCGGCGGAATTGTCCATCGCCAGGCGAAAGCGCCGCAGTTCCTCTTCGGTGGCCCGGCGCGCGGTGACGTCGCGCGCAACGGCGATGATGAACTGGCTGCCGTTCGACTGGATCGCGCGGCGGAACGACTCGACCGGAAACCGGGAGCCGTCCTTGCGGCGGTACCAGCCCTCGACGGCGTCGCCCTCTCCGCCCGCGACCAGGCGGCCGTAGATCGCGGACAGCTCCTCGCGCGACGCTTCCATGATGTCCTGCGGGCCCTTCTTCAGCAGCTCCTCCCTCGAATAACCGAGCTTGCGGCAACCCGTGTCGTTCACGTCGAGAATGCTCATGCGGGTCGGGTCGATGAGCCAGATCATGTCCTCGGACGCGTTCATCGCAGCGCGGAAGCGCCGGAGCTCGTCCTCGCCCTGCTGGCGGCGAAGAACCTGGCCGATCTGGCCGCCGATCACGCGGATCGCCTGCAGCAGGCGTTCCTCCGGCTCGCGTACCTCGCGGCTGTTGAAGGCGAGCACACCGATCGCCTTGCCGTCGGCGATCACCGGAAAGACGAAGGCGCCGTGCATCCCGGTATCGCGCGCCGGCATCACCCTCGAGACGCGAGGGTCGACGGTGATGTCCGGAACCCACAGCGGCTGTCCCGTCTGCCAGACCATGCCGACCAAGCCCACGCCCGGGGCGTAGGTGAGGTCGCGGGATGTCGCGACGAATCGCTCGATGACCGGGCCCGGCACGTTCCAGCTGTTGCCGAACCGCAGCACGCCGGCCCTGGCGTCCCATCCGAAATACCGTCCGCACTCCCAGCCTTCGTTCTCGCAGATGGCGCGGATCGCCGCCTGCACCGTCGAGCTCGCGTCGTTCGCCTCGGCAAGCGAGCGGTTCACGGCGTGCTCCAGCATCTGCAACTGCTCGGAACGCTTGCGCGCGGTGATGTCCTTGCCGATGCCGCGGTAGCCCGTGAAAGCGCCGGACGCGTCGAACACCGGCTCGCCGCTCACGCTCGCCCAGACCTTGCGACCCGATTCGTCGAGCCTGCACAGCTCCAAGTCCTGGAACGGCTTGCGCGCGTCGAGCAGCGCCTTGTGCGCCGCCCAGTCGGCCTCGGTCATGTTGACGTACGGAAAATCCCAGCGCAGCTTGCCGATCGCCTCGCTGCGCCACTTGGCCGTCCAGTCGGGCCCGCTTCCGGACGCCGAGACGAACCGATATTCCTTGTCCTGCTCCCAGTAGATGTCCGAGGCGAGCTTGGTCAGGCTGCGGAATCGCGCCTCGCTCCGGCTCAGGGCGCTTTCCACGTCTTCCTCGCGCTTGAGCTTGGAGAGCAGCGCCAGGCCGAACCAGAGGACGACGAGGGAAACGAAAGCGCCCGCCGCGAGATAGAGCCGCCGATCGCCGTGGTATTCCGCGAGCACCGTATCGAGCCCCTGGCCGACCACGGCGTAGAACGGGGAGCCGGCGGTCTTCTGGTAGCTGAAAATGCGCTCGATCCCGTCGAGCCCGCCCGGGCGAATTACGCTCCCGGCGGCGCCGATGCCTCGCGGCAGGCCGCTCAATCGGCTGCCGGACGTTCCGGCTTCCGGCCAGCGCAGGAACAGCGTGTCGTCGAGTCGCCTGATGGCCACCAGGCCGTGGGGCCCGAGCTGGAGCCCCTCGTACACGCGCATCAAGGCTTCCGGGGAGACCTCCACCGAGAGCACTCCGGAAAATCCTCCCGCCCGGTCGAGGATCGGGCGCGTGAACCGGACCAGCAACTTTCCAGACGCGCCGTCCTTCTCCGGATTGCCGATATGCAGCTCATCGGCGGACTTACCGCGGTAGGCCGCGAAGTACTCCGCGTCGCCGGCGAAGCCGGTTTCCTGCCGCGGGATCGCATAGGCGATGCGTCCTTGGGCGTCGATCACGGCCAAGCGCGGCGGGAAGGCGTCTTTGCGAAGCTCCTTCACCAGCGTCACCGCCGCGGCGAAGCCTCGCCGGTCCCGGAGCCACTCGGCCCTGAGACGCCGCAGCAAGACATCGACCGATTCCACGTGGGCGGAAAAATGGCCCGCGACGACGCCGGCGAGGTTCCGGCTGTGCTGGGTGGCGAGCTTCAGCCTCGCGTCGCGCTCCCGGTCCAGCTGATAAGCGACAGCGCCCCAGATCAGCGCCAAGAGGACGGCGACCGCCGCCATCAACTGAAAGCGAAGTTGGCGGATGGGTATCGGACTCATCGGAGTAGCAACGGACGCTCCCAAGGGGACACGCTCACGTTATGCCTCGCTGCAGAGCGCGTCAACCGAGAGGCCTGCCCCGCGCCAACTGAATCCGGCCGGGGAAGAGACCGAGTGGCCTTGAATCAAGACGGCGAGGCGGCGCAGGTTTCCGTTTCGCAAGCTGATCGCGCCGCGCCGGCCGCGGTGAAGCGGATCTACCTGCCCAAGAGCGCGCGAGCCTTGGACAAGGCCTGATCCTCGGTCGAACCGGAGGGCGGCGCCGCCTCGGCCGCCGGGAGCAGTAGGTCGGGAACGACGGGATTGCCTTCGATGCCTTCGCCGTTGGGACGGTAGAACTTCGCGGTCGTGAGCTTTATCGCGCTCGCATTTCCCATGGGAAGGATCGTCTGGATTGTTCCAGCCCCGAACGTGCGCTCTCCGATCACCTTCGCGCGGCGATGGTCCTGCAGGGCGGCCGCGACGATCTCCGCACCAGAGGCTGACCGGGCATTGACGATCACCACCAATGGCACGCTCTTCACCGAATCAGGCAGCCCCTTGAACGGATCGGGCGCCCCTGTTCGCGAGTAATCCTCCGGACCAGCGTGAAAGCGCCTCGACGCGTCGGCCGTTCGGCCTTTCGTTTCGACTACGAGCGCCGTTTGCGGCAGGAAGACGGCGGTAACGCCGACTGCCGCATTCAGCAGGCCGCCGGTGTTGTTTCGCAAGTCCAGGATGATGCCCGGGACGGGCTTCGAGCCGTCTCCGTACTTTGATTTGAGCGCGTGCGCAAAATTGTCGAGCGTGTACATCTGGAACTGTGCGACCCGGATGTGCGCGTAGCCTTCCGGGGTGGTTCTCGATATCACGCTCCGCACCCGGATGATCTCGCGTTGGAACTCGCGCCGAATGGGCTCGGGAACGCCGGCGCGGCGGAGGGTCAGCACGACCGCGGACCGCGGCTTTCCGCGTAGGCGCTGGACGACCTCTCTCAAAGAGAGCCCCTCGGTGGCGGCGTCGTCGATCTGGACGATGACGTCGCCGGGCGCAAGACCCGAGCGCGACGCGGGCGTGCCCTCGATGACCGAAACCACGACCGGGAACCCGCTCTCGATCTTGAGCTCGAAGCCGATGCCCGCCGTTTCGAGGTTTCCCTGAAGCTCCCTGAAATCATCCCCGGTCAGGTACGCGGAGCGTTGATCCAGATTCGCGAGCATGGTGGTGAGGCATGCGTCGACCAGCGGGCGATCCTCGAGGCCCGGCCTGCGCTGCTTGGCCTCGGCGAGCACGGTCGTGATCTGGTCTAGCGCCGGCGCGCCCTCGCGCGATCGGACATCCGACAGGTCCAGTGGAGGATACAGTTTGCTCAAGTACTGTTGAATACCGGAGGTGCAACTTGCGGCCAGCGCGCCGTCGTCGACCGGCGCGATGTAGTTGGCCTTGACCGCGCCGAACGCTTCGCCGAGCCGCCCGAAATCCGATAGCGGCGCTGCCGCCGGCTTCGATGCAGGCGGCGGTGGCGCGGCGCAGGAAGCGAGCGCAAAGACGAGCGCGAGGCCGTGCGCTCGCCTTGCCCCGCTCACTCGGCCTTGGCGCCGGAGGAGATGACCACCTTCTCCCACTTCGCGGTCTCGGCCGCGATGACCTTGCCGAAATCCTCGGGCGTTCCCCCGATCGGCGTGCCGCCGAGCTCGGCGAGGCGCTTCTGCATCCCTGGATCAGCGAGCGCGGCGTTCACCGTGGCGTTGATCTTGTCGATCGCCTCGCGCGGCGTGCCCTTGGGCATGCCCAGGCCGAACCACGCCGTTGCCTCATAGCCCGGCACGGTCTCGGCGACCGTCGGGACGTTGGGCAACTCGTGCGAGCGCTGGGCCGAGGTCACGGCGAGGGCGCGCAGCTTCCCGCCTTTGATATGCCCGATCGAAGAAGGCAGGTTGTCGAACATGAGGTGGACCTGCCCGGGGATCAGGTCGACGAAAGCGGGCCCGGAGCCCTTGTAGGGCACGTGCAGCATGCTGCAGCCGGTCATCGACTGGAACAGCATGCCCGAAAGGTGTACCGAGGTACCGCTGCCCGAGGAGGCCATGTTGATCTTCCCGGGGTTCGCCTTGCAGTAGGCGATGAATTCGGCGACCGTCTTGGCCGGGAAGGACGCCGTCACCTCCATCACGTTCGGCACCCTGATGAGGCCCGCCACCGGCGCGATGTCGCGGATGACATTGAAGGACAGGTTCTTGTAGAGCGTCGCGTTGATCCCGTTCGCGGGATTCACGAGCAGCATGGTGTAGCCGTCGGGCGCCGACTTGACGACGAACTCGGTGCCGATGTTGTTGCCCCCGCCCGGCTTGTTCTCGACCACGAACGGCTGCCCGAGCTTCTCCTGGAACCATCCCGACATGAGGCGCGCGAGCAAGTCGACGGTGCCCCCGGGCGGGTACGGAGAGATCGTCTTGACCGGATGGGTCGGATAGTCAGCCGCTGCGGCGAGACCGGGGACGACGAGCGACAGGGCGAGCGCGGCGGAGCAGACGAATCGGAGCATGGAAATCCTCTTCGAGTGACGGGTGGCGATATCTTAACCAATCCCGCGTGCGGCGAGCGAGATCGTTCCCAGATAGGTGCTCTTCTCGAGCTCGAAGTCCACGGCCTTGGCGGCATAGGGCTCGGCGGCGACTTCGATCCGGTACGCGCCGCTGCCCTCCTCCAGTCCCGAGAACTTGAAATCGCCGTAGGGATCGCTGCGCGTCTCCGCGATCTGCCGGCCGTCCTTCTTCAGGGCGACCCGCGCGCCTTCGACGCATTCGCTCACGCCGCCCGCGTTGCCCGCGAGGCTGCCGCCGACGAAGGCCTTGGTCCAGCGGTCGAGGTTCTTGTAATAGACGCGGGGCCGGGTCTTGAGCTCGGGGTGCAAGACCTCGAGCTTCTCTTCCGCAACCATCCTCTGCATCTCGGCGTCGTCGGCGTGGACCGTGCGGATCGCCTGGGTCGGGCAGACCTGCGATGCGCGGGTCCGGGTCCAGCCCAGGTCGAGCAGCTGCGCGTCGAACGGCCAGGCCTGGGGAAGCTGCTCCTCCTCGTTCCAGTGGATCGCCCCGTAGGGGCAGGCCGCGACGAGCTGCTTCTGGCCCTTCGCCTTGACCGGGTCGATGATCACGATGCCGTCCTCGCGCTTGCGAATCGCGCCGTCCTTGGCCGCCTTGATGCAGGGCGCGTCGTCGCAGTGGTTGCAGGTCACCGGCAGATAGACCACCTCGACCATAGGAACCCGGCCCTTCTCGCGCTGGCGGATGTCGATCCAGCGCTGGCCGCGCTTCGCCATCGAGGCGGAAATCCCGGGGAATTCGTTACCCTGATATTCGTCGTGGCAGGCGACCGCGCAGGCCTGGCAGCCGAAGCACTTCGGCACGTCGATGACGAGATTCCACTTCTTCATGGCTGTCTCCGGGCGGATCCTTCGGCTTTCCCAACGCGGCACAACAGGCCGCGCAACTGGTAGGTCCCCATCTGCGGATCGTAAGGGGGACCCGCGTCGGTGAGCACGTTGACGTTCGACTTCCAGATACCGTATTCCGGACCCGGCTCGTCCGGGAACCACCAGCCGAACTCGGCGTTGACCACGCGCGGATCGATGCCGTCGGAGAGCTTCGCCTTCTGGCGGATGCGGCCGCGGCGCGTTTCGATCCACATCCAGTCGCCGTTCGCGATGCCGTGGCGGGCGGCGGTCTCGGGGTGGATCTCGGCGCGCGGCTCGCGGTACGCCCGCCGGAGATCCTTGAGCTGGCGGTGCTCGGAATTGAAGTAGAACGGGATGCGCCCGCCGGTGGTGAGCACCAGCGGAAATTCCTTCGCCACCTCGGGCGCG
The DNA here is from genome assembly GCA_041499545.1 of Gammaproteobacteria bacterium. Taxonomy (GTDB): domain Bacteria; phylum Pseudomonadota; class Gammaproteobacteria; order Burkholderiales; family SG8-39; genus VBDM01. The sequence goes on from JBGQKK010000044.1 coordinate 14,193, forward strand.
GAGAGCGGGCTCTCCGGCGGCTCTTCGTAGCCGGGCAGCGGCGCGTAGCCCATTTTCTCGAAGCGCGTCGCGTACAGCTCGATCTTTCCCGTCGGGGTCTTGAAGCCCGTCTTCTCGTAGCGGCGATACTGGAGCGGCGCCTCGGCGAAGCCGCGCTGGCTGAGCGCATCGAAGTCGTAGCCCAGGCCGCCCGCCTTC
>JBGQKK010000045.1:0-14293 GCA_041499545.1 Gammaproteobacteria bacterium
CGACGCCGGCCGGCAGCGGCGGATTGCCGAGATGATCGAATACCAGTTGCGCCGGCAGGCGGCGCAGCAGGTCCGCGAGCTCGACGATCTGCTCGCCCTCCAAGTTGAACTGCACGTGCCAGCCCAGGCCCGCGATGCGCTTCGCGAGCGGCTCGATCATGTCGACCTTCACCACCGCGGTGGCCGGGTCGCCGAGGGTAAAACGAATACCGCGGATGCCGCCTTCGTGAAGCTTCCCCAGCTCGGTCTCGGTGACCGTCGGGTGGAGAACGGCGACCCCTCTCGCGTTCGGGCCGAGCTGCGCGATCGCATCGACCGTCACCCGGTTGTCGATGGCGTAGTTGCGCGGCTGGACGATGACGACGCGCGTCGTTCCGATCCGCTTCTGCAGCATGCGGTAGTCCGCCGCGGTGGCATTCGACGGAGGCACCCTCGGGCTCGGAGGCATGGGAAACCGCGCGGCGTCGTAGATGTGCATGTGGCAGTCGCAGGCGTTCTCCGGAGCCCTGAGCTTGGGCGGCTCGGTCCCGGTCGAATTCGATACCTGCTGCGCGTGGCTTTGCCGGCCCATCGCCGCGGCCGTCGCGGCGATCGCCACCATGGAAGCTTTCTTGATGAAGGTGCGGCGTGCGCTCATGTCGACTCCCCGGTTTCGCAAAGGATGGGGCACCCGGTGCCCGACCGTCAAGACGCGTGGTCCCGGGCGCGGCGTATTCGGATTATCATTTCCGAATGAGGAGGAGACCATGAACAACTCCATCGTGTCCCACGCCGCGTTCGGCAGCGCAACGGCGTTGCTCGCTTCTTTCCTTACCACTCTGGTGCTCGCACCCGAGTCGATGTCGCTGTCACAGGCGTATGCGCAGGCGCCTGCTGCGAACGCCCCAGCCCGCCAGACAGAGCTCTTCAGGACGACGATGAGCGACGTGCTCGGCCGCGAGGTGACCCTGCGGCGCCTGGAGCGCGACGCCGGGACCGGCAGCGGTCCGCACCGTCATCCCGGCAGCCACACCTTCGGCTACGTGCTCGAAGGCAGCTACGAAGTCAAGGTCGGCGACGGTCCGCTGCAGCAGCTCGGGCCGGGCGGAACCTTCTACGAGCCGCCGGGCGCGCTGCATGCCGTCTCGCGCAACGGCAGCGCGACCCAGCCGGTCAAGTATCTGGTCATCCAGATCTCCGACCCGACCAAACCCCAGATCGTGCCCGAGTAAGGTGGAGACATCATGAACTTCAAAACGCTCGCCGCAATCGCCGCCCTGCTCGCCCCCGCTTCGGTCAGCGCCGCCGACCTCAAGGTGCTCGCCTCGAACGGCGTCAAGGAAGCGCTGAACGAGCTCGCGCCCGCCTTCGAGCGCGACACCGGGAACAAGCTCGTGATCGCCTTCGGGCTCGCCGCCGCGCTCAAGCGCCAGATCGAGGCGGGCGAGGCCTTCGACCTCGCCATTCTCACCAGCGCCGGGATCGCGGATCTCGCCAAGCAGGGCAAGGTGGACGGCGCCTCGAGCGCCGCCATCGCGCGCTCGGGCGTGGGGATCGGCATCAGGAAGGGCGGAGCCCGTCCTGACATCGGCACTTCGGAGGCTTTCAAGCGCACCATGCTCGCCGCGAAATCGATCTCCTGGGCGAAAGAGGGCCAGAGCGGCATCTATTTCGCGGGCCTGCTCGAGCGCATCGGCATCGCCGAGCAGATGAAGCCCAAGGTCGTTCCCGCGGCCACCGGTGTGGAGGTCGGCAAGCTCGTCGCCTCGGGGCAGGTCGAGCTCGGCGTGATACTGGTGAACGAGCTGATGGCCACGCCCGGCGTCGAAGTGCTCGGGCCGCTGCCGGCCGAGCTGCAGAACTACACCGTCTTCCATGCCGGCGTCGGCGTGGGCTCGAAGGACTCGTCGGCGGCAAAGGCGCTGATCAAGTTCCTCACCACGCCGTCCGCCGGCGCCGTGTTCAAGGCGAAGGGGCAGGAGCCGGGATAGAAGCGTGCATTCCATCGCGCGCAGGCGTTTTCTGAGCGGGGGCGCGGCGCTCGCCGCCGCTTCGCTTTCTCCCTTCGGCTTCGCTCAAGGCCCGCGCACGCGCCTCGTGCTCCTCGGCACCGGCGGCGGCCCGCGGGTGACGGCGAAGGGGAGGGCGAAGCCCGCGACGCTGATCGTGGTCAACGACGTGCCCTACGTCGTCGATTGCGGCGACGGCACCGCGCTGCAGTACGTGCGCGCCGGCTTCGCGCTCGACAAGCTGCGCCATATCTTCATCACGCACCATCACTCCGACCACAACCTCGACTACGGCAACCTCGTCTACGCCGGCTGGGCCGCGGGGCTGCGCACGAGCGTGGATGCCTACGGGCCGCCACCTCTCAAGCGCATGACGGAGGCGTACTTCGAGCTCAACCGCTTTGACATCGAGACGCGCATCGCCGACGAGGGGCGCGTGGACCTGCGCAAGCTCGTGAGCGCGCACGAGTTCGACCGCAACGGCGTGGTGATGCAGAACGGCGACGTCAAGGTCAGCGCCGCTCGCGTGCGCCATCCGCCGATCGAGCAGGCCTACGCCTACCGCTTCGACGCCGCCGACCGCTCCATCGTCATCTCGGGCGACACGACCTATTCGCCGGAGCTGATCGCGCTCGCCAAGGGCGCGGACGTCCTCGTCTCCGAAGTGATGCACCTCGCGGGCCTGGAAAGGCTCCTTGCGAAAGTCCCCAACGCCGCGACCCTGCGCGAGCACCTGCTCGCGGGCCACATCGTCACCGAGGACCTGGGCAAGCTCGCGGCCGAAGCGGGCGTGAAGACGCTCGTTCTCTCCCACCTCGTGCCGAGCGACGATCCGTCGATCACCGACGCCATGTGGACCGAGGGCGTGCGCAAGCACTACGGCGGCCAGATCGTCGTCGGGCGGGATTTGCTGGAAGTGTGAAGTCCAGGCGGGACCCGCGGACTGCGACCCTTTGCCGCAGCGAGTCGACATTATCTTTTTAATCCAAGAGCTTGACGCCGCCTGCGGCTACTCGGCCGCGGGGTGATAACCCGGTGATAACCATTTTGCATCGCGCCAACTAGCTTGTCGTCTTATGCACGAAAGTTGAGGCGTGCTTACATCCCGTACGGAGCGCTGCGACACCGTGCCACAGCGAATCCGGTCGAAGCAGCACCTACACTTAATTTGAGTAGATTATTCCCACCCGAATAAATCTATTCCTACCCGTTTTCTCTGGAAGGAGAGAGCCATGGAAAAGATCCACGTCAGAAGACTGGTCGGTGCGGCGGTTCTTTCAGCACTCGCTTTCGCGATCGCTCCGCTGGTCTGGGCGGATCCTGTGCCGGGCGGCAGCCTCGACCCGACCACGATACCGAAATACCGCAGTTCCCTGACGATCCCGCCGGCGATGCCCAAGACCGGCGTACTGCAGGGCGGCATCGACTACTACGAGATCGCGGTCCGGCAGTTCCAGCAGCAGGTGCTGCCCTCGGGAATGCCGAGGACGACGGTATGGAGTTACGGCTCGGTCAATCACTCCGGGACTTTCAGCTACCCGGCACGGACCATCGAGGCCGATGTGGATCGGCCGGTACGAGTCAAGTGGATCAACGATCTCAAGGATCCGCAGACCGGAAAATTCCTGCCGCACCTTTTGCCCGTGGATCAGACTTTCCACTGGGCCAACCCGCCCCAGGATTGCATCGACGGGACGCGGCAGACCGACTGCCGCGGCAAGAGCCAGGCGCCCTATAGCGGCCCGGTCCCGATCATCACCCATCTGCACGGGTCTCACGTCAACCCCGACAGCGACGGTTATCCCGAGGCCTGGTACCTGCCCAACGCGAACAACATTCCCTTTGGGTACGCGCGGCGCGGCTCGAAGTTCGACCAGATCCCCGGCGCTCCCAATGTGGCCGGCGCGGCCCTGTTCCAGTATCGCAACGACCAGCGCGCCACGACCCTGTGGTTTCACGACCATACGCTGGGCATGACCCGGGCCAACGTGTATGCGGGTCCGGCGGGCTTCTACATTCTGCGTGGCGGGAACAGCGACCTTCCGAACTCGTACCTGCCCGGCCCCGCCCCTCAGTTGGGCGATCCGGCGGGGAAGAGGTACCACGAGATCCCGATCGTGATGCAGGACCGGTCTTTCAACGCGAACGGCTCGCTCTTCTACCCCAGCAACCGCGCTTTCTTCGAAGGCCTGAACAAGCCCGGGGCGCCCGAACAATTCCCGGGAGCCGGGGTGCTCGACATTCCCTTCATCCCGCAGGCCGCCGTGGGCGGCCGAAGCGACGCCTCGCCGATCGGAAACCCCGAATTCTTCGGCAACACCATGGTGGTCAACGGCAAGACCTGGCCGTTCCTCGAAGTGGAGAAGATGCGCTACCGCTTCCGTTTCCTTAACGCATCCGACTCGCGCTTCCTGATCCTCAAGCTGGTGACCGGGAACCCGACGGCGAGGCCGGCCGCTTCGGCGCTGCCGTTCTGGCAGATCGGCAGCGAGGGCGGCTTCCTGCCCGCGCCGGTCCGGCTGGAGACCATCCTCCTCGCCCTGGCCGAAAGAGCGGACGTGATCGTGGATTTCTCCAACCTGCCCGTCGGCACGGAGGTGTTTCTCATCAACGTGGGTCCCGACGAGCCCTTCGGCGGCGGCGAACCGGATGGCGACTTCGATTCCGCGGACCCGGGAACCACCGGCCAGGTGATGAAGTTCAAAGTGGTTGCGCGACAATCTTTCGATGCCAGCCTCCCGCCCCAGTTCCTGCCGCTGCCGCACCTGGCGAACCTGGGACCGGCGAGCCACGTGCGCAAGCTGTCCCTCAACGAGTTCGAGTCCCAGACCGTTTTCGTGACGACCCTCGCCGACGGCAGCGTGGTCTTCGACCGCAGGAGCACTACGCCTTTCGGACCGACCTCCGCGAGCCTGGGTCAGGTGGATGCCGCGGGCATGTCCGTGCCCCGGATGTGGGGGGACGCGATCACGGAGAACCCGGGACTGGGCACCGAGATCTGGGAGATCCACAACTTCACCGCGGACGCCCACCCGATCCACGTGCACCAGACCATGTTCCAGGTGGTGAACCGGCAGCTGCTGGCAACGGATGCGGAGGGCCTCGCCACGCAGCCGGCGACGCTGGTCGGCAGTCCGATCCCGCCGGAAGTGTGGGAGAGCGGGTTCAAGGACACGGTCATCTCCTACCCGGGCCAGGTGGCGCGCATCAAGGTCTTCTTCGACATCGCGGGCCTGTACGTGTGGCACTGCCACATCCTCTCGCACGAAGACAACGAGATGATGCGGCCCTTCTGCGTCGGAGGCGGCTGCAGATAAGATAGGCATCAGGGCAGGCGGAGGGGCCGCGCTGCGGCCCCTCTTTTTTGCGGCCTGCGCCATCTGCCCCGACTGTCATGGTGGTGAGCCGTGTCTGAGCCTGAACGGAATGCCGGTTCGTCGGCTACGACCTCGTCCCTCGTCATCGCCGCGCGGCTGATGCTGCTGCTCGCGGCCGGTGCCGCAACTGTGTGGGCCTTCACTTTTTCCGGAGCAGGCGAGCGCGCGCCAAGCGGCGCCGGCGAGCATGCCCACCTGCACGGCGCGAGCGCCCAGGGCGCGGCGGAACCCGACCAGGCGCACGGGCATGCGCATGCAGAGGAGCACGACCACGCGGCCGGCGGCCCCGGGCCCGCTGCGGACCCGGAGTTCACGGTCGCAGAGTCGGCCAAGCTGCGGGACAGCAAAGCCATCGGCACCGCGGAAGCGCGCATGTTCGTTCGGAGCGTGCGCGCCCCGGCCTGGCTCGAGGCCAGGGGCCGGGTGGAAGCGGTGCTGCGCAATGACGAGCTCGGCGGGCTTTCGCCCGGTGAGCACGCTTTCTTCTTTCGGGCGACGGCGCCGGCCGAAGGCATCGACGTGCGCTTGAGCGCCGAGCCGCCTACGCCATGGGACGGGTCCACCTCGCGAGTGCGCTTCGCTGCTCCTGCTTCCGGGCTTGAACCAGGGGGGGTGGGCTGGGTGGAGCTCGCCGCCCGCCCGCGCAAGCTGCTGGTCGTTCCCTCCAGCTCGGTGCTGTATTCGCCCGAGGGCCCCTACGTGCTCGCCGCGGGGGCGGATGGCCGGACGTTCAGCAGGCGGCGGGTCGCGATCGGGAAAGTCGCGAGCGGTCTTGCCGTAGTGCTCTCCGGCTTGCGCGAGGGCGAGACACTCGTCGTCGGCAGCGCATTCTCCTGGGACGCCGAGCGGCGCCTGCAGCCGCAAGCGGCGGCGGGGGCGATGCGATGATCGCCCGCGCGGTGGCGTGGTGCACCCGCCGTCACTGGATCGTGATCGCCGCGGCGCTCGTTCTGGCCTCGGCCGGGGAGCTGGCTCGGCGCTCGCTTTCGCGCGATGCGATTCCGGATTTGTCGGATCCCCAGATCGCGCTCGTCGCCGACTGGATGGGGCATCCGGCGACAGCGGTCGCGCGCGACGTGACCCGCGTGCTGACCGAGGCGCTCGAAGGCATCCCCGGCGCGACGGCGGTGCGCGGATCCTCGATGTCCGGCATGGCCTATGTCGTCGTCGTCTTCGAATCGCCCCGGAATCTGGAGCGCGGGCGCCAAACGATCATCGAGCGTGCGCAGAACGCTCGCGCGAGGCTTCCGCAGTACGTCCGCTTGCAGGTGGGGCCCGCGGCGTCCAGCACCGGTTGGGTTTTTCAATACGTGCTGGTGGACCGCTTTCGCAAGATGCGCGGGCTGCGAAGCGTACAGGACGGCGTGCTCGCTCCCGCGCTCGCGGCCATCCCCGGCGTCGCGGAGGTCGCCTCGGTGGGCGGGGACGTCAACCAGGCGCTCGTGGAAGTCAAGCCGGAGCAGCTGCGCGCGCGCGGTCTCGCCTTCACGGACGTGGTTGCCGCGCTACGCCCGGCGGCGCAGGGTCCGGCGAACGTCCAAGAGCTCTCGCGCCTGTCGCTAGTCGCGCACGATGGCGCGCCGTCGCGGATCGGAGACGTCGCCGATCTGAAGCTCACTCGCGACATGCCGACCGGCATGGCGGACTTCAACGGTGTGTTGTCGGCGGTCGGCGGCATCGTGATCGCGAAGCGCGACGCCGATCCGGCCGAGCTGGTCGAGCGCGTCAAGCGCACGCTCGGGGAGCTGCGCCCGCGGCTGCCGCGGGGCGTGCAGATCGTTACGGTCTATGACCGGCTCGATCTGGTGACGCGGACCGGTCACACCCTGCTGCGCGCGCTCGCCGAGGAAGTCGCGGTCGTGGTGCTGGTCATCCTGATGTTCCTGCTCCACGCGCGCAGCGCGCTCGTGCCGCTCGCGACGCTGCCCTTCGTCCTGCTGCTCACTTTCTGCGGCATGTGGCTCCTCGGGGTTTCCGCCACGATCATGAGCCTGGGCGGGATCGCCATCGCGCTCGGCATGGCGGTCGACGCCGACGTGGTGGCGCTGGAGGCCTGCCACCGGCGGCTCGAGCGACTCGGATAAGGCGCCTCCGAGAGCGAGCGGCGCGCGGCGATCATCGCCGCGGCGGGATCTTTCGCTCCGGCGATCCTGACCGCGCTCCTGATCACGGCGCTCAGCTTCCTGCCGGTGTTCGCGTTCACGGGAGAGACCGGCCGGCTGCTGCAGCCGCTGGCGATCACCAAGACGCTGGTGATCGCGGCGGCCGCGCTGGTGGCGCTCACCCTGGCGCCCGCGCTGCGCGATCGGCTGCTGCGCGGGCGGGTGCTGCCGGAGTTCGACAACCCCATCACCCGGGGGCTGGTCGGGATCTATCGCCCGTTCGTGCACTTCGCTCTGAGGCGGCCGGCCTTGACGCTGGTCACGGCGGCGCTCGCGGTCCTGTCCTGCCTGCCGATCGCGACCCGGCTCGGCGGGGAGTTCCTTCCGCGCATCGACGAGGGCGATCTTCTCTTCATGCCGACGACGCTGCCCGGAGTGCCCGCCGGGGAAGCCGCGGTGCAGCTTCGCAGACTGGACCGCGCGATCAGCCAATTCGGGGAGGTCGCCGCGGTGTTCGGCAAGGTCGGCCGCGCAGCGACCGCGACCGATCCCGCGCCCTACTCGATGGCCGAGATCACCATCCGCCTGCGGCCGCGCTCCGAATGGCCCAAGCAGCCGCGCGAGCGCTGGTATTCGAGCTGGGCACCGCCCGAGGTGAAGCGCGTGCTCGGTCTCGCGTGGCCCGAGGAAACGCCGGCAACGACGGCCGAGCTGATCGAGAAGCTCGACCGCGCGGCGCGGCTGCCCGGCTGGACGAATGCCTGGACCGCGCCGGCGCGCGCCCGCCTGGACATGACGGCGACCGGCGTGCGCACGCCCGTGGGCATCCGCGTCGTCGCGCCCGACCTGGAACGGCTGGACGCGCTCGGGACCGCGCTGCAACAGCTGGCGATGCGCATTCCCGGGACCCGGAGCGCGATCTTCGAATCCCTGGGCGGCGAGCCCTGGCCGCGTTTCGTCGCCGATCCCGCCGCGCTGAAGCGGCACGGCGTGCCCCCGGAGCTGGTCGAGTCCACGACCGATCTGCTTTTGACCGGCGCTCAGGTCGGCGAGCTCCAGGCGGGAGGACAACTCACCCGCGTCCGCGTCGCCCCCAACGAGGACGAGACGGAGATGAGCCCCGCCGGGCTGCTGGATCGGCTGCGGGACGCCACCGTGCGCGCAGGCCGTGCCGGACAGCCCGTGCCGCTCGCGCTGCTCGGACGAGCGTCGTTCGTCACGACGCCTGCGATGATCCGCACCGAGAGCGGCGAGCAGCTCGCCTACGTCTATGTGGATTTGAACGAAGGCAGCGACGTGCAAAGCTATGTTCGCGCCGCGCGCCGCGCGCTCGAGGAGGCGCTCGCCCAAAACGAGCTGCGGCTCGAGCCCGGAGAGCGGATCGAATGGAGCGGCCAGTACGAGCTGCTGGCCGAGGGTGAGCAGCGCCTGAAGTGGATCGTCCCGCTGGTGGCGCTCTCGATGCTGGGTCTGCTCTTCCTGCAGTTCAGGAGCCTCACCGAAGCGCTGCTGGTGCTCGCCTCGGTGCCGTTCGCCCTGGTCGGGAGCTTCTGGACGCTGTACTGGCTGGACTATCCCTTGTCCGCCCCGGTATGGGTCGGTTTGCTCTCGACGGCGGGTCTGGCGATGCAGACGGGGGTCGTCATGGTGGTGTACATCGACGACGCCTTCCACCGGCGCGTGCGCGAGGGAAAGCTGCGCAGCCGCGAGGACATCGTCGCGGCGCATGCCGAAGGCAGCGTGCAACGCCTGCGGCCGAAGCTCATGACCGTCGGCATCATGGCGGTGGGCCTCCTGCCGCTGCTGTGGGCGGACGGTGCGGGTGCCGAGATCATGCGGCGCGTCGCGGCCCCCATGCTCGGCGGGCTGCTGACCAGCGCGTTTCTCACGCTCGAGGTGCTGCCGGTGCTATATACGATCTGGCGCTTTCGCCAGCTGCGCCGTTCGCAACGCACGGGCATCCCGCTCGAAACCCTCGTGGGCGCGGTGCCCGCGTGGGCGCGGCGCTAGGGCGGCGCAGCCTCGTATCCGCTCACTTGCCGCCGCCGAAGCGTCTCTTGAACCACCAGCCGATCGCCGCCGCGAGCGCGCTGGCGATGCCGCCGATCGCCCACTTCCATCTTTCCCAGTAGTGGTCGATCAGCCACCACACCGTGATTTCCACGTCGACGTCGCGCTCGAGCGCCTGCAGCTCATGGGGATCGCCGAGCTCGCGCGGCAGCACGACCGAAAGCCGCAACTGAAGTTTCTTCGTGCCGGGAAGCGTCGGCACGAGCGACCAGCTCCACTCGGTGCGTCCCGTCATGGACAAGTCCTTCTCGCCGTCGAAGGGCTTGCCGTCCTTCCCCGGATCAAGCGGCGTGATCTCCAGGTCGGTCGGCCCCGTCAGCGCCGCCTTCATGCGCGGACTCCATACGGTCGTGCCGGGCTCGACGCGCGCCGCGGATTCGGGAAAGGCTTTCTTCATTTCCTCGGCAAGCTGCGCGGCCTCCTTCGCCGGATCGACCCACAGCGCCACGGCAATCGGGCGCGCGACCTTGATCGGCGTGGGTGGGTTGAAGGTGTAGGCGGCTTTGCTCAGGCCGGCGACGTAATCGTCGCGCTTGCGCATGCGCTCCCGGTCTGCGCCGAGCGCCGGGGAAGCGCCGACCACGGCCGGCGTACCTCCATTGCCCCGTGAGCTCCTGTCCGGCCCGACCGGGGGACGGGGAAAACTTTTTTTCAACATTTCGCCTTTGCCGCCGTTCGGACGCGGCGGCGGCGCGGGGCGCGGTGCCGCCTCGACCGGTCTCTCCTGCTGCACGACCGCCGGCGATTTGGACTGTTCCGCCGCCGGTGCCGTTCTGGATTCCTCGCGGCTGCAGCCGCTCAGCCATGCCGCGCAAAGCATGGCGATCACGCAAACGATTCGAACCATCACGCCCTCCCTGGTCGACGGCGTTGACATTTAACGCGCATTGATGGGCGCTGTCACGCTGCGAGACTGCGAGCTTGCGCGCCGCCGGAAATCCCCCTCATCCCGGCACTACGATGGCCCGGCCGCCCGACTGGGCAAGGCGCTTGTGCGCGCGCAGCATCGCCGCGAGGCCGTCGGCCGGCACCGGCCGGCTGAAGTAGTAGCCCTGCATTTCGTCGCAGCCGTGCTGGCGCAGGAAAACGCATTGCTCGGCCGCTTCCACGCCCTCCGCGATCACCTTGAGGTCGAGGGCGCGCGCGAGCGAGATGATCGCGAGGGCGATGGCGGCGTCGTCGCGGCTGGTGTGCAGGTTGCGCACGAACGACTGGTCGATCTTGAGCCGGTCGACGCGGAAGCGCTTGAGCTGCGACAGGCTCGAGTAGCCGGTACCGAAGTCGTCGACCGAGAAGCGCACGCCCGCGGCCTGCAGCCGCTGGATCGTAGCGGCAACCTTGTCCGTGTCGCGCGCGATCAGGCTCTCGGTGAGCTCGAGCTCTAGCAGTCCGGGCGGGAGCCCGGACTGCTTCAGCGCGGACTCGACCAGCGCCACGATGTCGTGGTGCAGGAACTGGCGCGCCGAAATGTTCACCGCGATCGCGAGCGGCGGCAGGCCCGCGTCGATCCAGGCCTTCGCCTGCGCGCAGGCCGAGCGCAGCACCCATTCGCCGATCGTCACGATGAGCCCGGTCTCCTCCGCGAGCGGAATGAAGCTCGCCGGGGGGACGGACCCCAGCTGCGGATGGCTCCACCGCAGCAGCACCTCCGCGCCCGCGATCTCGCCGGAGGCGAGATCGACCTTGGGCTGGAAGGCGAGATGCAGCTCGCCTCTCTCGAGCGCGCGCCGCAGCTGCGCCTCCATCTCGACGCGCTGCTTGAGGCCGGCGCTCATCGCCGGCGTGAAGAACTGGTAGGTGCCGCGCCCGAGGTCCTTCGCCCGGTACATGGCGACGTCGGCGTGTCCGAGCAGGGTGTCGAAGTCCTCGCCGTCCTGGGGATAGAGACTGACCCCGATGCTCGCGCTCACGTGGATTTCCCGCCCCTCCAGCGCGAACGGCTGCTGGAGCGCGTCGAGGATTTTCTGCGCCACCCGATAGACGTCGGCCGTGCGCTGCAGGTCGGTGAGCAGGATCAGGAACTCGTCGCCGCTCAGGCGCGCCACCGTGTCGTCGTCGCGCAGCGCCGTCCGGAGCCTTTCTCCGGCGGCCTTCAGCAGGGTGTCGCCGAAAGGATGACCGAAGGCGTCGTTGGCCACCTTGAAGCGGTCGAGGTCGACGAACATCAGCGCGAGGTGGGTGTCCGCGCGGCGCGCGTGGACGATGGCCTGCGCGAGGCGGTCGCGGATCAGGTTGCGGTTGGGCAGGTCGGTGAGGCCGTCGTGTGTGGCGAGGTACTCGATGCGCGACTCGAAGAGCTTGCGCGCGGTGATGTCGCGCAGGATCACCGTGTACTGGGGCACCCCGCCGGCGAGCGAGCGCGACACCGAGGCCTCGATCGGGAACTCGCTGCCGTCCGCGCGCAGCGCCCACAGGTCCGAGACCTCGCCCATCCTGCGGTTCGCCTCGCCGCTCTCGCCGAAGCGGCGCAGGTGCAAGGCGTGCGCGGCGCGGAAGCGCTCCGGAATGAGGCGGTCGAGCGGCATGCCGACCGCGGCCTCGGGCGGCACCTGGAACAGCGCCGCGGCGGCGGCGTTGAACTGCACGATGCGCTGGTCCGCGCCGACGGTGACGATCGCGTCCATCGCCGATTCGACCAGGCCCCTGAAGCGCTCCCCGGACTCGGCGAGCGCCGCCTCGCGCTGGAAGTTGTCGAGGGCGAAGGAGATGTCACTCGCCATTTCCTCGAGCAGCGCGACCAGGTCCGCGTCGAAGACGCCCGGCTCCGCGTCGTACAGGTTGAGCACGCCGACGGCGCGGGCGCCGCGCCGGAACGGGAACACCGCGGAGGAGCGCACGCCGGAGCGCTCGGCCCGGTCGCGCCAGGGCAGCGTCGTGGGGTCGGCGAAGAAATCGTTGCAGATATAGGGCCGGCCCTCGCGCAGCGCAATGCCGGCGGGCCCGCGGCCCTCGGGCGCGGAGGCGGCGGTGCGCAGGTCGATCCCCGCGAGGTACTCCTCCACCGGGCCCGTCCAGGCGACGGGCACCAGGCGCTCGCCCTGCACCACGCTGATGTGCGCCATCTTCACGCGGCCGAACTCGACGCACAGCCTGCAGATCTCGCGGTACAGCGCCTCCGGCTCGCGGATGCGCACGATCGCCTGGTTGGTGTGCGAGAGCGCGCCGTAGAACGCCTTCAGCCGCTCGGCCTGCCGCTCGGCGCGCTTGCGCGCGGTGACGTCCTGGATGACCGCGACGACGTAGGGGGCGCCGCCGCGCTCGCCGCGCACCACGGTCAGCGCCACCTCCGCCCACATCACGCTGCCGTCGCGGCGCAGGTAGCGCTTCTCCAGCGTCCCGGAACCGACGTCTCCGGCGTACAGGCGCTCGCGCAGCTGCACGCTCTTGGCGTTGTCCTCCGGGTGGGTGATGTCGGGGAAGCCGCGCGCGAGCAGCTCTTCTTCGTCGTAGCCGAGCATGCGGCACAGGGTCTGGTTCACTTCGAGGAAGCGGCCGTCCGGGGCGGCGCGCGCGATGCCGACCGCCATCTGGTCGACGGTCGCGCGCAGCTGCGCGTCCTTCGCCGCCAGCGACAAGGCCGCGCGCCGCTGCCGCGCGAGCGCGACCAGCAGCCAGGCCCCCAGCGCCGCGATGAAGGCGCTGCCGAGCGAGGCGATCAGAGCGCTGGTGCGCCCGCCGTTCTCCTGGAAGACGATGACGCTCCACAACAGGCCGATGAGCGCGCAGCAGCACGCGACGATCGCGGCGTCGAGGGGAGCGATCCGAGTCCGGATGCTTGGCGCAGTCCGGGTGCCGAGCGTCATCTTCCCTCCGCATTCGGGGCCCTGAGAGGGCCCGCTTCTTCCATGCTGCGCTTTTGGAGGCTTCTTACAAATGGTAACGCCGCCGGAGGCGTTTGTATTCCCGGTTTGAGTCTCATTCGCCAACACGCCGGCCGGCCGCCGGTGTTGTCGGGTTTTCCCGACTGTCCTTGTCAGGAGCGCCGGGGTAGGATGCCGGCACGGCTCTCACAGGGGAGGGAGTTCATCCATGAAACGTATGCTGGTGCTGGGCGCGATCTTCGCCTGCGCCTCCGTTTTCGCCCAGCCCGCCGACCTCGTCCTCGTCAACGGCAGGATCGCGACGCTCGACGCGAAGGGCACGGTCGCCGAGGCGCTCGCGATCCGCGGCGAGCGCATCGTCGCCGTCGGCGACTTCGCGAAAGTGAAGCCGTTCATTGCGAAAAGCACACGCGTGATCGACCTGCACGGCCGCACCGTCGTCCCGGGCCTGATCGACTCGCACATGCACGCGATCCGCGCCGCGCTGTCGTTCTCGACCGAGGTGAACTGGATCGGGACGAAGAGCATCGCAGAAGCCCTGTCCCGCCTTCGCGATGCTGCGAAGACCCGCAAGCCAGGCGACTGGCTGATCGTCGCCGGCGGCTGGACGCCGGAGCAGTTCGCCGAGAAGCGCCGGCCCACGCAGGCCGAGCTCGTCGAAGCCGGGGGCGACCATCCTGTATACATACAGCTCTTTTACGGCTGGGCGATGCTGAATCTGAAGGGTTTCGAGGCCCTGGGCATTAAGGAGGACAAGGATGTCCCGCCCGCGGGCAAGGTCGAGCGGGACGTGAGCGGAACGCTCACCGGGGGCATCGCGGGCAACACCCCGACGATAACGGCCCTCTTCGCGCGGCTGCCCAAACCGACCTTCGCCGAGCAGGTCGAGGGCACGAAGGCCTTCTTTCGCGAGCTCAATCGCCTCGGCCTCACCG
>JBGQKK010000046.1:0-14105 GCA_041499545.1 Gammaproteobacteria bacterium
GCGCCGTCGAAGCAGCCGATCCGGCCCTGGAAGGCCACCGCGCACACTTCCCGCTCGGCAACCACCGGCAGCCCGACCACGTCGGTGACCCGCTCGAGCTCGGTCGCTCCGCGCGGCAGCGCCACCGTCGCCTCCCAGCGCACGCCGCCGTTGGCGAGCACGATGGAGACGAGCTTTCCTCCGGCAAAACCGGTGAGCAGATTGCCGCGCTCGGCCACCATGCCCACGGGCGAGCGCACTGAAAGGGGCGGACTCGATCGCTGGTACAGCCAGCGCCGCTTGCCGTCTTTCGCGTCGAGCGCGAACAGGCGACCGTCACCGGTGCGCACGATCACCAGGTCTCCCGTCACCACCGGAGCGGACAGCACCTCGCTCGAAACGCGCGCTTGCCACGCCAGCCCGCCCTTGGTGGCATCGAGCACGATCACCTCGCCCTCGAAAGTCCCGACCGCGACCAGGGATCCGTCGGAGCCCACCCCGCCCGACAGCGTCCGGTCCAGGTTGACGCGCCACGATTCCCTTCCGGTGGCGGCGTCGAAACGGGCGACAGTGCCGTCCTGCGCCGCAGCGAAGACGACGCCGCCGACCACTGCCGGAAAGAGAATCGCGTCCTCCGCCTTGCCGATGTTCGCCGCCCACAGCGCCCTCACGGGTATGCTCGACGGGAGGTCCGTGAGCTCGGCCATTTTCGGCCCGGACGGGCCGGAGCAGGCGGCGAGCAGGATCGCCGCCGCGAGGGAAAACCGCCGCATCACCCCTCTCCGAGCGCCTCGAGCTTGAGGCGCAAGCCCTCGATCAGAGGTCCCGGTTGGGCCTTCTCCAGAGCGGCCTTGTAGGCCGCGCGCGCTTCCGCGCGCTTGTTCTGCGCCATCAGGATATCGCCGCGCTGAGCCGCGTAGAGGGACTCGAAGCCGGGATGAGGTTTCGCCTCGAGAACTTTGAGCGCCGCCTCCGGATCCTTGTCGTCGAGCAGAACGCTCGCGAGTCTGAGGGCCGCGATCGAGCGTATTTCATCGCTCTTCGCGTGCTCGATCGCCCATTGCAGCTGCGCGCGCGCGGTCTTCAGATCGCCGGCCTGGAACTGGACTTTGGCCGAGACCAGTGCCGCAAGCGGCGCGTAGGCACTGCGCGGATGGTTTTCCAGGATCGATCCCGCCGTGTCCCGGGTCGCCTTCAGGTCGTTGGCGCGCGCCGCCTTCTGCAGCGTGTCGTAGAGCACCGCGGCCTCCGCGGCCTGCGAGCGCTGGTACCAGGTCCAGCCGGTCCATGCCGCGACGGCGGACGCGACCAGCAGGGCCGCCAGGGCAACCCCGCCGCCATGCTCCTTCCACCACGCCTTCAGC
Organism: Gammaproteobacteria bacterium; assembly: GCA_041499545.1. Lineage (GTDB taxonomy): Bacteria > Pseudomonadota > Gammaproteobacteria > Burkholderiales > SG8-39 > VBDM01. Next base: position 1,344 of record JBGQKK010000046.1, read on the forward strand.
GCGGCAAGCTGCTCCTGCTCCTCGAGATCGTATGCGGCCATGGTTGTCCTTTGAGTCCGTCACAAGACGAGGGGAACCCTCCCCTCGTACTCCCCTAAGTCGGGCGGCTGCCGATCATTCCGCAGCCGTTTCCTCGTCGCCGGCGTCGCCGAACAGCAGATCTGCAATCGCGTTCGGCAGGCTTTCCAGCTGCACTCTGAATTGCTCGCGCTCCTCGCGCAAGGCCTTGACGCTCGCCTCGCCCGCCTGCGCTTCCTCATCGCCGACGATCACTGCGACGGGCGCACCGCTCGCGTCGGCTTTCTTCATTTGCGACTTGAAGCTGCCCGAGCCGCAGTGCTGCACTACGCTGAAACCGGCCTCGCGCAGCGCCTCGGCGACGCGAAACGCGAACGGCTGCGCCCGCTCCCCCTGATTGACGAGGTACACGTCCGGCGAGGCGCGCTCGCCGGAATCGGCAAGCAGCGTGAGCAGCCGCTCGATCCCCATCGCGAAGCCGCATGCCGGTGCCGCCTTTCCTCCGACCTGCTCCAGCAGTCCGTCGTAGCGTCCCCCGGCGCATACCGTCCCTTGCGCGCCCAGGTCCCCGCTCACCCATTCGAACACCGTGAGATTGTAATAGTCGAGCCCCCGCACGAGCCGCGGGTTGATCTCGTAAGGCCGCCCGGCGTCCCTGAGAATCGCCTGCACTCCTTCGAAATGCTCGAGCGAGTCCCCGCCCAGGGCGTCGAGCAGGCGCGGAGCGCCGGCGATGAGCGCCTGCATCTGCGGGTTCTTGCTGTCCAGCACGCGCAGCGGATTGGTGCGCAGCCGGCGCTTCGAGTCCTCATCGAGATCCGACTCGCGCGACTCGAGATAGGACACGAGCGACTTGCGATACGCGGCGCGCTCCGCCGCCGAGCCCAGGCAGTTGAGCTGCAACCGGATTCCCGCCAGGTCCAGATCGTCCCACAGCCGGGCGCACATGAGGAGCAGCTCGGCGTCGATATCGGGGCCCGGAAAGCCGAGCGCTTCCGCCCCGACCTGGTGGAACTGGCGGTAGCGGCCTTTCTGCGGCCTTTCGTGGCGGTACATGGGCCCGATGTAATACAGGCGCTGGCCGCCGGAGTAGAGCAGGCTGTGCTCGGCGGCCGCGCGTGCGACCGAAGCGGTGGCCTCGGGGCGCAGCGTGAGCGACTCCTGGTTCAGCTCGTCGGTGAAGGTATACATTTCCTTCTCGACGATATCGGTCGCCTCGCCGATCGCGCGCCGAAAAAGCGCCGTGTGCTCGAGCACCGGGGTGCGCACGTTGCGGTAGCCGTAGCTGCGCAGCCAGTCGCGCAGCAGCTCTTCCAGAGCCTCCCAGCGCTCGGCCTCGTCGGGCAGGATGTCGTTCATTCCGCGCACCGCGCGGATCGGCTCGTTCATGTCGGATTGCCGCTTCGCTTACACCGCGGCTTTGATCGGAATGTTTCTCTTCTTGTCGGGTGCGTCGCGCCGCAGGCGTCCGCCTTCCCCGTAGCTCGTACGGACGTAATCCTCCACCAATCGCTGGAATTCCTCGGCGATGCGCTCGCCCTTCAGCGTCACGGTTTTTTCCCCGTCCACGTACACCGGCGCAACCGGACGCTCGCCGGAACCCGGCAGGCTGATGCCGATGTTGGCGTGCTTGCTCTCGCCGGGCCCGTTGACGACACAGCCCATGACCGCAACGTGCATGTCCTCGACGCCCGGAAAGCGCTCGCGCCATTTCGGCATCTGCTCCCGCAGGAAGCGCTGGATCTTTTCCGCGAGCTCCTGGAAATACGTGCTCGTGGTGCGGCCGCAGCCAGGACAGGCGATCACCAAGGGCGAGAACGAGCGCAAGCCCATGGTCTGGAGCAGCTCCTGGGCGACGACGACTTCGCGGGTCCGGTCCCCGCCCGGGTCGGGCGTGAGCGAGATGCGGATCGTGTCGCCGATGCCCTCCTGCAGGAGCACGCCAAGGGCCGCGGTCGAGGCGACGATGCCCTTCGTGCCCATTCCCGCCTCGGTCAGCCCGAGGTGCAAAGGGTAGTCGCAGCGCCGCGCAAGCTCGCGATACACGGCGATCAAGTCCTGGACTCCGCTCACCTTGCACGAGAGCACGATGCGATCTCCCGGCAGGCCCAGCTCCTCGGCGCGCGCCGCCGAATCCAGGGCGGAGGCGACCAGGGCTTCGCGCGTGACCGAGTCGGAATCGAGCGGCTCCGCCGCGCGGGCGTTCTCGTCCATGAGGCGCGCAAGCAGCTCCTGGTCGAGGCTGCCCCAGTTGACGCCGATTCTCACCGGCTTGTCGTAGCGGCGCGCGATCTGGATCATCGTCGCGAACTGCTCGTCACGCTTGGCGCCGCGGCCCACGTTGCCGGGATTGATGCGGTACTTCGCCAGGACCCGCGCGCAATCGGGATGCTCGGCGAGCAGCTTGTGTCCGTTGAAGTGGAAATCGCCGACCAGAGGTACGTCGCATCCCATGGCATCGAGCCGCTCGCGGATGCGCGGCACTTGTGCCGCGGCCTCGGCGGTGTTGACCGTGATGCGGACGATTTCCGAGCCCGCCCGCGCGAGCTCCGCCACCTGCTCCGCGGTGCCTTTGGCGTCCGCGGTGTCGGTATTGGTCATCGACTGCACCAGTATCGGCGCGCCCCCGCCGATGAGCATGCCCCCGACGCTGACCTGGCGAGTGGTGTGCCTCGTGACGGTCGTCATGGAGCGTTCAGTTCAAAGTCAGCCGCGCGACCTCGATCTGGGTGTAGGGCCTCAGATCGACGGGCTTGTCGTTGTAGGTGAGCCGCACGTTGGCCGCGTTGCCGATCACCAGGGACAGCGGCGTCCGTCCGGAGACAACCCTGCGGCTGCCTGTTGGATTCAGCTGCGACATCAGCATCTGGCCGTCCTTGTCCCTGATCTCGACCCAGGACTGGCCTCCGAACTCCATCCGTATCCGGCCTTCCCCGCCCGGCGCCGCGGCCGGGGTCGCCGCCTGGACCTGCTCGACCGTGGCGGGGGCCGCGACGGCAGCCGTCTTCGGAGCCTCGGCCTGCGGAGGCACGAGCGGTGCCTCCGCTTCCACTTTCGGCGCCGGGGCGGGACGCGGCTTGGCCGCATTCTGCGGCGGCGCGGCGTTGGATGCGTATCTCGCCCAGGGGAAGGCTCCCGCCCGCCACTCGTAGGCCACCCCGGCCACGACGAGCACGACCAGCGAAAGCAGCAGGTAGATCCGCGTGCCGCTGCGCTTGCCGCCCGGAGCGAACGGAACGCGCTTGGCGCGCAGGTCGAGCGTAATTTCGCCGGGGACATAGTGCTGGTCGAGGGCTCCGAGTATCGGCTCGGGATCGGTCTCGAGCAGCTTGGCGTAGCCGCGAACCATCCCGCGGACGAAAGTCGCCCCCGGAAGGCGGTCGAACTCCTCGGCCTCGAGCGCCTCGATCTGGCGCGCGCCGTACTTGAGGCGCTGGGCCACGTCGGCGACCGAGAGCTTGCGCTCGGCGCGCAGCCGGGCGAGCATGCCTCCGGGCCCGGTTTCCGCGGACTCGGTTCTTATTTCGGCTGTGTCGCTCAATCGAACCGTCCTTTCTGCAGCTCCTGGTATTCCTTGGATCCGGGGAAGCGCCTGCGCAGCTGGTTGGCGTAGCTGGTCGAGGCGGAGACGTCTCCGAGCCTGCGCTCGATTCTCAGCGCGAGCCACAGCGATTCCGACGTCGGTTCGGCGAGCTTGTTGTAGCGTCCCACCAGAACGCGCGCGGAGTCGAGCTCTCCCCTGCGGTACTTGAGCTGGGCCAGATTGATCAGCGCCGGAGTGTAGTTCTGGTCGAGCCGCAGCGCTCGCTCGAGGTATTCGTAGGCGTCCTTTTCGTTTCCCTTGCGCAGGGCACAGGTGGCCGCCATCGTGTAGGACTTCTGCGGAGTGGTGTAGAGCGGATAGCGCACCGCCATCAAAAAGTAGCGGATCGATTCCTCCTCGCGCTTGTTCTCGCAGAGGAACCACGCGTAATTGTGGTTGGCATCCGGATCGTTGGGATTGATCTTCAACGAGCGCTCGAACGCCTCCTCGGCGAGACTCGTCTCGCGCAAGTCGCTGTACACCAGGCCCAGCAGGTTGTATGCAGGCGCGTAGCTCGAGTCGGCCGCGATGGCGATGCGCGCTTCGGACAGGGCCACGCCCAGGTTCCCCCGCTGATAGTACGACCCCGCGAGCTCGGTGTGGATGCGCGCGCGCTCCCTTCCGCTCGCTTGTTCTCCGATGACGGCCCCGGTATCGGCTTCGCCCGGCAGCTCGCCCGGCAACGGGCTCAAGGCGCAGCCGAGGAGTGCGACGGCCCCCGAGAGGGCCGCCGCCAGCCTGCCGAGGCCATTCAAGAGCCGACTCCTTCCGCGCGCGCCGACCTTCGCGTGCGGTCGCGGATCTGTCCGGCGAGCTGGCCGCAGGCCGCGTCGATGTCCTCCCCGCGCGTCTTGCGGGTCGTCGCGACGATCCCCGAGGCGTTCAGCAGCTCGCTGAAGCGCTCGATCGCCCGGCGCGGCGAGCGCACGAAGCCCGAATTCGGAAACGGATTGAACGGAATCAGGTTGAGCTTGCAGGGAACGCCGGAGACCAGCTCGATCAGCTCGCGCGCGTGCGCTTCGCCGTCGTTGACTCCGTCGAGCATGACATACTCGAAGGTGATGAAATCGCGCGGCGCGCGCTCGAGGTAGCGCCGGCAAGCCGCCAGCAGTTCCGCGAGAGGATACTTCCGGTTGATCGGCATGAGCCGGTCGCGCAGCGCGTCGTTCGGCGCGTGCAGGGACACCGCCAGCGCGACCGGGCACTCCTCGCGCAGGCGATCGATCATCGGCACGATGCCGGAGGTGGACAGCGTGACCCGGCGCCGCGAGAGTCCGTATGCGTCCTGGTCGATCATGAGCTTCAGCGCCGCGACGGTGGCCTCGAAGTTCAGCAGCGGCTCGCCCATGCCCATGAGCACCACGTTGCTGATGACGCGCTCGCCGCCCGGAATCGCGCCCAGCTCCCGGTTCGCCAGCCACAGCTGACCGACGATCTCCCCGGTCGAAAGGTTGCGGTTGAATCCCTGCCTTCCGGTGGAGCAGAACTCGCAGGCGAGCGTGCACCCCGCCTGGGTGGAAACGCACAGTGTTCCGCGGCCCGTCTCGGGAATGAACACCGCGTCGACGGCGTTGCCGTTGCCGACGTCGAGCAGCCACTTGCGGGTTCCGTCGCCGGCGGTGCTGTCGCTCGCGATCTTCGGGGGAGTAATCGTCGCGACCCGCCCGAGCTTGTCCCGCAGCGACCGCGCGATGTCGCTCATGCGCTCGAAATCGCTCTCGCCGAGGCGATGCACCCAGCGCTTCAGTTGGCGCGCGCGAAACGGCTTTTCGTCCAGACCGGCGACGAAAGAGGAGAGCCCTTCACCGTCGAAGTCGAGGAGATTGACGCTCATCTACCTTGAAAAAATCTCGGATGCCGGGAAAAAGTACGCGATCTCCGTGCGCGCGGTTTCGGGTCCGTCGGAACCGTGCACGGCATTGGCGTCGATGCTGTCGGCGAAATCGGCGCGGATGGTCCCCTTCTTCGCCTTCTTCGGATCGGTCGCACCCATCAACTCTCGGTTCTTGGCGATCGCGTCCTCGCCCTCCAGCACCTGCACCATGATCGGCCCCGAGATCATGAACTCTACGAGATCCCTGAAGAACGGCCGTTCGCGATGCACCGCATAGAAGCCCTCGGCTTGAACCTGCGACAGGTATAGCATGCGCGCCGCCACGATGGTCAGCCCGGCTTTTTCGAACCTCGAATAGATCTGTCCGATGGCGTTCTTCGCCACGGCGTCGGGCTTGACGATGGACAAGGTTCTCTCTACTGCCATGCAGGATCTCCGGTGGGATTCGGGAAAGCCGCGAGGAACTCACGTAACGTTATATTTTATCAGGGTTTTGCCGGGGCGTCGTCATCGTGAGCTCCGAGCTTTGAGGTTTCAAGATGAGGGCGAGGTCAAGCGCAGGGCTCGCCGTCAGCCTTCTGTAAGTTTACATCAGGTTATTGCAAGCCAGGCCGCGTAGAGTTTCCAGCGTAGTCTCTTTCCTCCTCTGTGGCGTGGGAGCGTTTTCGCTCCCACGCACTTTTTTTCCAGCATGTCCACGCCTACACGCCTAGATCAGGAATTCGGAGCCCGCTCGCGTGTTATTCTGAACCTTGAAGCGGTTCAAAGACTTGTCATGCGGGTTCTGATCGTCGAGGACGACAAGGCGCTGGCGGACGGACTGATACGCACACTCCGGCAGTCGGGCTATGCCGTCGACCACGCGGAAACCGGCGAGCTCGCCTTGCGAGCCTGCGCCGAGGAGCATTACGACTTGGTCGTGCTCGACATCAGTCTTCCGGGAGCGGATGGCTTCGAAGTCCTGCGCCAGCTTCGCCGGGACAGCCACTCGGGCAGCATCCTGATCCTTACGGCCCACGACGCCGAGGCCGACCGGGTGCGCGGGCTCGATCTCGGGGCTGACGATTACGTCACCAAGCCGTTTTCGCTCCCCGAGCTGGAGGCGCGCGTCCGGGCGCTGATTCGCCGCAGCCAGGTGGTCAAGAGCCCGAAGCTCCATTTCGGACGCCTCAGCGTCGATACGGTGGCCCGGCGCGCAACCATCGGAACCGAGATCCTCGACCTCACCCCGCGCGAGTGGGCGGTGCTCGAGTACCTGCTGATGCGGATCGGACAGGTGGTCAGCAAAGAGCACATGCTCCAGGCGATGTGCAGCTGGGACGACTCGCTGACCCACAACGCCATCGAGGTCTACATTTCTCGCCTGCGCTCCAAGCTGCACGACGCGGGGATCAGAATCCGAACCGTGCGCGGGTTCGGCTACATGGTCGACGATCCCGATGCAGGCTAGCCTGCGCCAGCACCTCACCTACTGGCTGCTCGGCCCGCTGCTGCTGCTGGTCACCGCCGGAACCTTCGTTTCGTATCGCATCGCCCTCAATGCCGCCAACAAGGCCTACGACAGCGCGCTGCTCGACCCGGTCCTCGCGATCGCGAGCCACCTGAAACGCAGCGGCTCCAAGCTCGAGCTCGACCTTCCCTCGATCGCGATCGAGGCCTTGCGTATCGACACCGAGGACCGTGTCTACTACTCGGTTCTTGGACCCGGAGGGGAAGAGCTGATCGCCGGAACCGCGCGCCTCCCGGCGCCGCCCGAGGCCCTCCGCCCCGGAGAGCACATCTACTACGACGCCACGCTCGAGGGAGAGCGGGTCCGCGTCGCCGCGCGAGCGGTGACGGTCGAGAATGGAGGAGCGGCGATCGTTCAAGTCGCGGAGACCCTGATCAAGCGCGATAAGCTCGTGCTCGAGCTCCTGGTCGCCTCGGCCGTGCCCCAGGTGCTGATCGCCATTGCCGCGGTCGTGCTGCTGTGGCTCGGCATCGGCCTGGGACTGCGGCCCCTGGACCGCTTGCGTGGCGAGATCGCCGCGCGCTCGCCGCGGGACCTCCGCCCGTTCTCCGAGCGCGACAAGCCCCAGGAGGTGCGCTCGCTCATCGACGCGCTCAACCAGCTCTTGTCTCGCCTGAATGCGGCGATCGCATCGCAGCAGCGCTTCATCGCCAACGCGGCGCATCAGCTGCGCACGCCGCTCGCGGGGCTCAAGACCCACGCCGAGCTCGCGCGCCGCGAGCCCTCGACCTCGGAGCTGAAATTGCTCCTCGACATGATCGCGGGGGAGACGCAACGCACCAGCCACCTGGTCAACCAGTTGCTGACGCTCGCGCGCGCGGAGCCGGGCGAGACACCGAGCGGGCAGCCCGTCAACCTGCACGAAATCGTCGCCCGCGACGTGCGCGATTGGGTGCAGCGGGCCGTCGGCAAGAACATCGACCTAGGATTCGAGCTGGAAGACGCATGGACCCTGGGCGAGCCCCTGCTGCTGCGCGAGCTGGCGGCGAACTTGCTGGACAATGCCCTCGCCTACACGCAGGCGGGCGGCAACGTCACCGTGCGCACGGGAGTGCGCAACGGCGAGTCCGTGCTCGAAGTCGAGGACAACGGGCCCGGCATCCCCGAGTCGGAGCGCGAAAAGGTCTTCGAGCGCTTCTACCGCGTCGCCGCGACCGGGGGCGAAGGTTGCGGCCTGGGATTGTCCATCGTGGCGGAGATCGCAGGAAGGCACAACGCGCGCGTCGACCTGGACCTTCCCGCCGGGGGCCGCGGCACGCTGATCCGCGCGGTATTTCCGAGGCTCGCCGCGCAGACCGCTCAGCCCGCGCCTCCCCTCAGCGCCCGAACGGTTCCCACGTCACGATAAGTCCCGCCTCGCCGGGTTCCGCCCGGTATTCACAGGCTTCGCCCAGGCCGGGGGCGCACACCAAGTTCTCGCCGCAATAGACGAGGGGCAGGCGGTCGCGCCGCCACGGCGGAACGCCCTGCTCCTGGAAGAGATTCTTGAGCGTGCGCCGCGGGCGGCGGGTGTCGAGGCGCAGGCGCTCCCCGCCCCGCCGAAGGCGTACGGTAACGCGCTCGGCCCGCAATCTCGCGACGCTCAGGCCCCGACCTTCCTCCGGCTTGAACTTGAGCACGCCGCCCAGCGCGAGCAGCGGCAAGACATTTTCACCGTTCCAGACTTCGCACAGGTCCCGCTCGGCCGCCGACGCGATCGGCCGCAGATACAGGCGATCGCGGTAGCGGAGAAAGTTCCAGCTCGCCGCCGCGACGCCGGTCCGAGCCTCCGCCCGGGCCTGTTTCAATTGGCGGAGCAACTCGGCGAGGCGCGCGGCGGAAAGCGGCTGGATGCCGCGCGTATCGCACCAATGGCGAAGAACGTTCTTGGCGCGCGCGTCGCCCAGGCGCAGCAGGGCGGGAACATCCAGCGCGTCGCCATCGGCGCAGCGCTCGAAATCGCCTTGTGCCACCGCGTCGAGCAGCTCGCGCGCCTCGGCGAGGTTGGCCGCGGCGCGGGCGATCGCCGAGCGCGCCGCCGGAAAGTGGCGTTCGAGCGCGGGGAACACCTCGTGGCGGAGAAAATTGCGGCGGCGGACCGTGTCCGCGTTGCTCTCGTCTTCGATCCACTCCAGGCCGCGCGAGCGTGCATACGCTTCGATCTCGACGCGGGGCACCTCGAGCAGGGGCCGCAGCAGCCTGGCGCGGGTTCCGGGCAGGGACCTCGACGCAGACATCGCGGCGAGACCCCGCAGACCCGCCCCGCGCAGGAGCCTGAGGAGCAGGGTTTCGGCCTGGTCGTCGCGGTGCTGCGCGAGGACCACGAAATCGGCATCGACGCGCGAGAACACCTCGTAGCGGGCCTTGCGCGCGGCGCCCTCCAGGCCCAGATTGCGGTAGGGAGCGAGGTCCACCGCCTCCAGTTGCAGGGGGACCCGGAGCCGCTCGCAGGACTCGGTGCAGAAGGCGGCCCAGCGGCCGGCGTTCGGGCTGATGCCGTGATTGACGTGCACGGCGCGTAGCGAGAACCGCATGCCCGGCGCGAGCCCGGCGAGGGCGGACAGAAGCGCCATGGAATCCATGCCGCCGGAAAGCCCGAGCACCAGATGAACGCCCGGTGAAATCGCCGGCGCGATCGCCCTCGCTACCCTTTCGGGCAAGTCACTTGAGCTCGGCTTCCTTGAATTTCCCATGACCCATCAGGCGCTCGAAGCGCTCCTCGACGAGTTCCTGGGTACGCTTGTCGGCGAGACCGCGCAAGGCATCGGTGAGGGCGCGCTTGAGGTTTTGCGCCATCGCAGCGGGGTCGCGATGCGCCCCGCCGAGCGGCTCGTTGATGATCTTGTCGATCAGGCCGAAGGCCTTGAGCCGGCCGGAGGTGATACCCAGCGTCTCCGCCGCCTCGGGCGCCTTGTCCGCGCTCTTCCACAGGATGGACGCGCAGCCTTCCGGAGAAATCACCGAGTAGGTCGCGTACTGCAGCATCATCACGATATCGCCGACCGCGATCGCGAGCGCCCCGCCCGATCCGCCTTCGCCGATGACGGTGCTGACGATCGGCACCCTCAGCTCGGCCATCACATACAGGCTGTGGCCGATCGCCTCGCCCTGGCCGCGCTCCTCCGCACCGATCCCGGGATAGGCACCCGGGGTATCGACGAAAGTCAGGACGGGAACGCCGAATTTTTCCGCGAGCCGCATGAGCCGCATCGCCTTGCGGTAGCCCTCGGGCCGCGGCATGCCGAAGTTGCGGAAGATCTTCTCCTTGGTGTCGCGCCCCTTCTGGTGGCCGATCACCATCACCGACTGCCCGTTGAAGCGGGCGAGGCCGCCGACGATCGACGGATCGTCGGCGAACGAGCGGTCGCCGTGCAGCTCCTCGAAATCGGTGAACAGCGTGGCGACGTAGTCGAGCGTGTAGGGGCGCTGCGGATGGCGCGCCACCTGCGAGACCTGCCAGGGCGTCAGCTTTCCGTAGATTTCCTTGGTGAGGGCGGAGCTCTTTTTCTGCAGCCGCAGGATTTCCTCGGAGATGTCCACCGCCGAGTCGTCCTGGGCGTAACGCAGCTCTTCGATCTTCGCCTCGATCTCGGCGATCGGCTGCTCGAACTCTAGGAACGTTGTTTTCATGGAGAAATCCCGGCGCCCATTGTACCCGCCTCAGTATTCGACGGGAATCGGATCGAGGCTGCGCCAGAGATACCAGGTGGCGACCGAGCGCCAGGGCGCCCACGCCGCGGCGATCCGGCGCATCGTCCGCGGCGACACGGAGCGTCCCTTGAAATAGTGCAGACAGATCGCGCGCTGCAGCCCCAGATCGTCGAGCGGCAGCACGTCGGGGCGGAGCAGGTTGAACATCAGGAACATCTCCGCGGTCCAGCGTCCGATGCCCCGGACTTGCACCAGCTCGGCGATAACCGCTTCGTCCTCCATCCGCTCCCAGGCCGAGGGGTGCAATGTCCCGTCGATGAAGTGACGCGCGAGGCCGGAGAGGTACTCGGCCTTGCGCACCGACAGCCCGCAGGCGCAGAGCCTCGCGTGCCTCGCGTCGGCGATCTCCTGCGGGTGCATCCGCGGCGCAAGTGCGAGCACGCGCGTCCAGATGCTCGCCGCCGCCTTCACCGAGATCTGCTGGCCGACGATGGACCGCGCCAGCGTGAAGAACGGCTCGCCGCGGTGCTCGAGCGCGATGCGGGGGTGATCGCGGATGATGCGCGCGAGCACCGGGTCGCTGCGGATCAGGGCGCGCTTGGCGCGGATCCAGTACGGGGGAGCGGCCACGAGGGTCAGGTGCGCGGAGCGAGCGGGAGATTGAGGAGGAGATTCTGCGGCTTCATGCGCACCACGCCGTCCTCGTTCATCGACAAGGCCAGGTAGACGGGCCTGCCCGCGACATCGGCGCGCATCGCCGCGGGGTCTTCGAAATCGAGCCGGAACAGGGCGAGCATGCGCCGGAAGGTTCCCGGCTCGACCTCCTCGCCGCGCCACAGGCCGTTGAGGATCGCGGTCGACTCGGCGTCCAGGCCGATGTGCCAGGCCCAGCTGCGGTCCTCGATGGCGCGCAGGGGCCGGATGCTCATCGCGACGCCGAAGAAATGCCGGATCCATTTTTCCATGACGCTGCAGAAGGCCTGGTTGGCCGCCCGGCCGAAGTTGAGGCTGATCACCAGATCGTGGCGCTGGTCGCGCATCCAGTAGAGGTGCGCGTTCTCGGCGTCGAGCACGTCGAGGTTCACCGCCGCGAGCGGCGCTTGCGACTCGACGATGAGGCGGCCGAGGCTGCCGAAGGTCCCGCCCGAGACGTGCATCTCGACCGTCTCCAGGTCGGCGAGCATCACCGCGCCATCGTCGGTGCTCGCTTTCTGCTCCCGGAAGAATAGCTCCGCCGCGCGCGGCTCGAGCGGGTTCTCGCTGCCTTCGAGCACGTTGCGGACGATGATCTGCGCGAGCTGATCGACGAACAGCGGCGGGACGGCGACGCCGCCGCCGGAGAAGATCTCGAGGTAGCAGGATTCGAGGGAGGCCGCGCGCTTCAGCCTGCCGAGGAAGGACAGGAGAATCCGGTAGTTGCCCCGGGCGTCGGCGTCCTCGACGCTTTCGAGCGCCGGCGCGCCGACGTCCTGGCGCGGATCCTCCAGAAGCGCTTCGTGCAGCGCGATCTCCCCGGGACCGGACTCGTCCACCGGACGGATCTCGGGGCGCATCAGATAGGCGCGCAGGAAATCGTCAGTGACCGAGAGCCGCCCTGCGGCGTCGCGCTCGAGCAGATGAAAGCCTGAATTGCGCCAGAAGTCCTGAGAAATAGCGTATTCCCCATGAAGTTCAACAACTTAACGATTTGCGACTTCTAATATCTTGCCTGAGATAGCGCCTCGCAGAGCCGGGCGGATGCGATATGTATACAGGAATTTTAGAAGTTGGCACGAACGCTTTCTGGAGTTGCACTAACTCGACACCAGCGTGGCGCTTTTGCGTTACCTTCACTCCTATGGGCCGCTAGGTTCATCTTCTGGTCTCCTTCTTTGGTTGAGAAAGCCACCAGAGGTCAATCCACGCGGGCCTTACATAGGATCTATCCCTTTCTTATCCTGCGGCTCTGGCGCCGCAGGCGGCTGGAATGACCGCACGATGAAACCAGCGCCACCACACGCCCGCAGCGACCCGGAGCTCCTCGAAGCAAACCGCCGCTTCTACGACCCGCTGTGGACGGACGCGCGCCTGGTCGAGCCCGAGCGCTTCAACACCTGGCCGCTCGTAAGCTCCCTGCTCTCGCCGTCGCGCCCGCGGCTCGAGGTCGGCCCCGGGCTCAGGCCGCGACTTCCGCTCGCGGGAACGCAC
>JBGQKK010000047.1:0-14058 GCA_041499545.1 Gammaproteobacteria bacterium
CCCTCCACCAGCGGCAAGAGATCGCGCTGCACGCCCTGGCGTGAAACGTCGGCGCCCATCATCTCTCCGCGGCTGGCGATCTTGTCGATTTCGTCCAGGAACACGATGCCGTTCTGCTCGACGTTGGCGAGCGCCTTGGCGCGCAGGTCTTCCTCGTTGACCAAGCGCGCCGCCTCCTCGTCGGTGAGTATCCGCATCGCCTCGCGAATCTTCATGCGGCGCAGCTTTCTCCTGCCGCCGCCGAGATTCTGGAACATGCCCTGGATCTGCTGCGTCAGCTCCTCCATGCCCGGCGGAGCGAAAATCTCCATGTGCGCCTGCGGCGCGGACACCTCGATCTCGACGTCCTTATCGTCGAGCTCTCCTTCGCGCAGCCTCTTGCGGAATTTCTGCCGCGTCGCCGATTCCTCGTCGCCCGCCGGTTTCCCCGGGACCTGGGCGGCATCCGCTCCGAAGGCGCTCGCCCCGCGGGCCGGCGGCAGCAGCACGTCGAGCACCCGCTCCTCGGCCGAATCCTCGGCGCGGCGGCGCACTTTCTTCATGGCCGCTTCGCGCGTGTCCTTGATGGCGACCTCGACCAGGTCGCGAACGATGGTGTCGACGTCGCGGCCGACGTAGCCGACCTCGGTGAACTTGGTCGCCTCGACCTTGATGAAAGGCGCGTCCGCCAGGCGCGCGAGGCGCCGCGCGATCTCGGTCTTGCCGACCCCGGTCGGCCCTATCATGAGGATGTTCTTGGGCGTGATCTCCTGCCGCAGCGGCTCGGCCACCTGCTGCCGCCGCCAGCGATTCCTGAGCGCGATCGCCACGGCCCGCTTGGCCCGGGTCTGGCCGACGATGTGCTTGTCCAGCTCGTGGACGATTTCCTGTGGGGTCATCGAAGACATGGTGGAAAGCCGAGGCGCGCTAATCCAGCAATTCGACGACGATCTGCTGGTTGGTGTAAATGCAAAGGTCGGCAGCGATCGAGAGCGCCTTGCGCACGATGTTCTCTGCGTCGAGCTGGGTGTTCTCGAGCAGCGCCCGTGCCGCCGCCTGCGCGTAGGGGCCGCCCGACCCGATCGCGATCAGTCCCGACTCCGGCTCGATGACGTCACCCATGCCGGTGATGATCAGCGAGGTCTCGCGGTCGGCGACGGCAAGCATCGCCTCCAGGCGCCGCAGCACCCGGTCGGTGCGCCAGTCCTTGGCGAGCTCGACCGCGGAGCGCAAAAGGTTTCCTTGATGCTTGTCGAGCTTCGACTCGAAGCGCTCGAACAGCGTGAACGCATCGGCCGTACCCCCGGCAAAACCGGCGAGGATGCGGTCGTGATAAAGGCGCCGCACTTTGCGCGCGCTCGCCTTCACCACGACGTTCCCCAGCGTGACCTGGCCGTCGCCGCCCAGCGCGACCTTGCCGTCGCGGCGCGCGGACAGGATCGTCGTTCCGTGGAATTGTTCCATGCGTCTGCGCAAGATGGGGTCGGGGGGCCGCCGATCAAGCCCTTCTGCCCGACCGGACGTACGGACTAGCTTAGCATCGCACCCCTACGCCGGGCGAGGCGGGCGGCCCAGAAGCCCCACGAGAACACCGGCGGCGACGATGGCGCATACGATCATCGATCCCGAAGGAAGGTCGAGCCACAAGGAAGCAAGCAGACCCGCCGCATACCCCAGCACGCCGACGGCATAGGCCTTGAGATGCCGCCGGCCTTTCGTGTAGTAGGTTGCGAGCGCCGGAACAACGAGCGTGGCGAAAACGAGATACAAGCCCACCAGCTGCACCGATACGGTCACCGCGCAGCCGAACAGGGCGTAAAACCCGATCCGGCCGAGCCGTTCGCCCAGGCTGAACCAAAGCGCGAGCACGGCAGCATAGATCGCGGCGACGATCAGAAGCTGGGACGCATTCACCCAGAGAATCTGCCCGATCAGGAGGTCCTTCAGATTCTCTCCGCCGCGGGGATCATGGGCAAGAAGGAGGATTGCAGCGCTCGATCCGAGCACAAACACCACGCCGATGATGGCCTCCTGGACTTCCGGCCAGCGGCGCTCCGTCCATGTCAGCAGCATGGCGCAGGCGAGCGCCGCGGAGAGCGCCGCGATCTGCACCGGGGCCCCCGTCGGTTCCCAGCCGAGGGCGTGAGCGAGGATCACCCCCAAGCCGGCGACCTGCGCCACGGCAAGGTCGATGAAGACGATCCCGCGCGAGAGTACCTGCATGCCGAGCGGGACATGAGTCGCGGTGACCAGCAGGCCGGCGATGAATGCCGGCCACAGGATGCTGAAGCTCGCCGTGTCGAGCGTCATTTCACCGCGGCGAGCAAGCGGCCGATGGTGTCGTCGAACAGGCCGAACAGGTCTTTCGCCCTGTCCGTCCCGCCGACGGTGAAGGGCATCATCACCGTCGGAATGTTGGCCCGGGTCGAGAGAAACTCCGCGGCCTGAGGGCTGTTGTACGGCGAGTAAACGATCACCTTTGCAGGTGCGCGCTTCATCTGGTCCAACAATTCGGCTAGGTGCGAGGGCGTGGGAGGAAGGCCCGGCTTCGGTTCGAGGCTTCCGGCTTCTTTCATCCCCACCCAATTGATGAAATACGAGAAGTCCCTATGGTACACGACGACCGGGACGCCTTTGAGCGGCGCCGCCTGCTGCTCCCAGCGCGCGATCGCCGCCTGCCAGCGCTCGAGGAACGATTTGCCGCGCGAACGGTAGATATCGGCATTCCCCGGATCCAGCCGGACCAGGCGATCCTCCAGGGCCGTCGCGACCTTCGCGATGTTGCGCGGATCGGTATGAACGTGCGGATTGCCTCCGGGGTGGATGTCGCCCATCGATCGATCGATGACCTTCGGAATCTCCAGCTTGGCGACGTATTGCGAAGCTTCAAAGTAGCCCGGACTCCCGAGCTGAATCTTGCTGTTCCCGCTCTGGGTCAGCAGCAGGGGTATCCAGCCGATCTCCAGCTCCGAACCGGAACAGATGAGCAGATCAGCCGTGCGGATGCGGGCGATCAGGCTCGGACGCGCCTCGATCCGGTGTGCATCCTGCAGCGCAGTCGTCGCCGAATACACTGACACCTTGTCTCCCCCGAGCTCCTGAGCGAGGGCGCCCCATTCCGGTTCACAGGCAAAGACGTTGAGCGCAGCCGCGGCTGGCAGCGCGACAAGCGCCAAGCTCAGTGCCACCACAAGTTTCAGAATCGTTCTCATGTTCCCACCTTTAGAATTTATGGGCGCCGTGCGCGCCCAGGCTGACGATGTACTGCAGGAAGACCTGGTTGTCGGTCGCATCCGAGCGCGACTTGTCCTGCGCAGCCTGCAAGCGGAGGCGGCTGAACTCGCTCGGGCTCCAGTCCACCATGACGGTCTGCCGGGTCGGGTTGTAGGCGGCAAGGATCGGAAAATCCGCCGCGGTGAGTGCGCCCGAATCGACCGAGCCGAGATTTGTTGTACCAGCGTTCAGACGGTCATAGCGATATCCGATTCTCCACATCGGAATGAATTGATAGACACCCTGCAGGTACCAACCCGACTGCGCCGAGGTGTAGCTTCCGCGCTGGGGTCCTCCAGCCGTCGGTGCCGCCGTGTCGAAGTTGAGGTCGCCGTTCTCGCGGCGCCGGAAATACTCGCCCTGCAGCTTGAAGCTCGTCTCCGTCGGATTGAAGTTCGGCGCCCACTTCAGGATGCCGTCGAGCACCCAAAGCTTGCTCTTCCCGGTAAAACTGTTCGTAACGGGCGTGCCCGTCGAGTCGACGTCATCGTAGGCGCGATCGCTCGGGGAAGTCGTGAGATACGAGAGACCCGCCTGCCAGGCGGTGCCGGTTCCGAAGTCGCCGCCGATATGGGTGAAGAAATTTCCAGAGCCGAAGCCGTTCTTGTCGCGCCCGCCGTCGGGCCCGGCGGGAAAGCTCTTGCCGCGCCCCGCCTCGGCACCGACATCGAAATAGAGCGGGGTCGGCGCCACCCATTTCAACTGGATGCCGTCGTCGCTCAGCTGGTTGCCGAGAAATACCTTGTTGGCGAGCGGTGCGTCCGTGAAGTCCCAGGCGTGCGCGTGTATCTGGTTCTGATATCCAGCACTGGAGAAAAAGCGCCCGGCCTTGATCGTGAAGCCGTAGGACAGCGCGAGCGTCTGTATGTAGGCTTCCTCGACCTCGATTTCGTTTTCGGGAGATATCGAGAAGATGCCCGTTCCCCGGAAATAGTGGTCGATGTTGGCCGAGATCGCGAGCTCCGATTCGCCCAGGCTCAAACCTCGGCTGGGTGGCTGCACTTCGCCGTTCGTGGGAACGAACCCGTTGATCTTGAACCCGGCCGGATCCTGCGAGAGGTTGCCGTAGATTCCGTTCAAGATCAGCGAAACGGCCGGGTTGAGCGCATTCTCGCTGGCCGGACGACTGGAAGCCTGAATCGCAGCCTGTTCCGCGTCGGTAACTCGTTTGTCCAGTTGCCTCACCTGCTCGCGCAAAGCGCGCAGCTCGTCCTGAGACTGTGCCGCGGCGACGTTGGGTAGACCCAGCGTCGCCGCCACGGCCAGTGCCATAGCATTCTTTTCGAACATATTGCCTCTCCGGTTGATGCGAATCGCGAAGCGCGCCTGGCGCCCGCGAAACACAACCGCCTCGCGCATGCGAGACGGAGCACTAGGCTATCGAGCTAGGAGAGAAGCGGAGGAGCGCGCGAATCGAACTCGATCCGCGGAGCGAAGGGAAGAGGAAGGCTTACCGATGCCAGGGCAGGCAGCGAGACCAAGGGTAGGTCGATCGCCGGAGCGAGACTCGGCAGAGTGCTATCGACCGCGTGGTACGCGATGCACTGCTCGGCGGGATGGTTGATCGGCGGAACGCACTTGCCGCCGCGCTCGGCCATGGCCAAATCGCGCTGGGTGTGCGACAGCGCGTGCGACTGCGCCGCCTGCTGGGCAAACACCAGCGCGGCGGCGAGAAGCAGGTGGCGCAGGGTACGATTCATGACCACGGCATAGTGTACCGCAAGCTCTGCCCCGGGTCGTCCCAGGCGGGGAAACCGGCGCTGGCACCGGTCCAAGAGCTCCAAGACCAGGTCGCGCAAGCTTGACGCGCGACCGGTCTTTGCCTACTCCCCGTAGAGTCGCTGTTTCTGCTCGCGCCGCGTCTGCGCCTCGACTGAAAGCGTCGCCGTGGGCCGTGCGATCAGCCGGGCGACCCCGATGGGCTCGCCCGTCTCCTCGCAATAGCCGTAGCTGCCCTCCTCGATACGGCGCAGAGCCTCGTCGATTTTCTTGAGAAGCTTTCTTTCCCGATCGCGGGCGCGAAGCTCGAGCGCGTACTCCTCCTCGATCGTCGCCTGGTCGGTCGGATCGGCCTCCAGCTCGTGCTCGCGCAGGTGCTCCGAAGTGAGGTTCGCCTTCTCCAACATCTCTCTCTGCGTCTCCAGCAGGCGCTCGCGGAAGAACGCCAGCTGCTCTGCGTTCATGTACTGCGACGCGGGCGCGCGCAACAATTCGGCTTCGCTCAAGCCGCTCCTTTTCGCCGGCTTGTCTTCGACCGGCGCCGCTTCGACCGCCTTCACTTCCGGCGGCTTTGTCGTTTTCGGCGCCGGCTTCTTTACTGCTTTTCGACCAAACATTGTTCGAGTCCCTTGATGAATAGCTCTTGCGGCAGATTCTTCCCGATGAAAACCATGGTGCTCGAGCGCTTCTCGCCCTTGTCCCATGGACGGCCCACATCGCCGCCCATGAGCATGTGCACGCCCTGAAACACAACACGGTTGGCGTTGCCCTTCATATACAGCACTCCCTTGTAGCGCAGCAGATCCGGGCCGTAGATCTGCACGACCCCGGAGAGAAACTCCTCGAGCTTCCCGCTGTCGAAAGGCGCGTCCGAGCGGAACACGAACGAGCCGACGTGTTCGTCGTGCTCGTGCTCGGCGTCGTCCAGGAACTCCGGATCGAGCTCGAGAACGGCGTTGAGGTTGAAGCCGCGGATGTCGAGGATCTCGTCGATCGGCGCGTTCCCGAAATGGACTTTCTTGATCGGCGCCCTCGGATTCATCTTGGCCAGACGCTTCCTGAGCGTCTCCTGCTCGTCCTCCGAAACGAGATCGGTCTTCGATACCAGTATCCGGTCCGCGAAGCCGATCTGCTCCTGGGCTTCGCGGAAGTCGTCGAGCTGTTTGGAGCCGTGCTTCGCATCGACCATGGTGATGACGCTGTCCAACAGATAGTAGTTGCCGATCTTCTCGTCGATGAAGAAGCTCTGCGCGACCGGCCCCGGGTCTGCCATCCCCGTCGTCTCGATGATCACGCGCTCGAAGTCGAGCTTGCCGGAGTCGCGCTGTTCCTTGAGCTCCCCGAGGATGCGGATCAGGTCGCCGCGCACCGTGCAGCACACGCAGCCGTTGTTCATTTCGATGATCTGCTCGCCGGTTTCGTTCAGGAGGATTTCGTTGTCCACGCCGGCCTCGCCGAACTCGTTCTCGATCACCGCGATGCGATGGCCGTGCTGCTCCTTGAGGATGCGGTTGACGAGCGTGGTCTTTCCGCTTCCCAAGAAGCCGGTAAGTATGGTCACCGGAACCATGTTTTCCTGTGCCGCCAATTCGATCTCCTGGCACTTCCGTTCGAGCAAGGGTATCTGAGTATGCCGCGCCGAAAAAGTTCGCGGCCAAGGGTCCCGCGCGCAGCGCAGGCCACCCAAAAAAGGGCGCATTACAGCACGCCCCGGATTACAAAGCAACCGGGAGCCGGGTGTGGTCTTCGGGTATCAAATCCTCTCGAGCAAGAGGCCCTTCAAGTACTCGCCTTCCGGGAACTCGATCCGCACCGGATGGTCCGCCGCGGAGCGGTAGCGCTCCCGCAGAAGGAGCGATGCCCCGGCGTCGGCGGCGGCGCCGGCGACGATCTTCTGGAACAAATCCGGCGAAATGCCCCCCGAACAGGAAAAGGTCGCGAGCAGCCCGCCCGGCCGCAGGAGCTTGAGCGCGTTCAGGTTAATGTCCTTGTATCCCCGCGCCGCGCGCGCGGCGTCCTTGGACGTCGGCGCGAACTTCGGCGGATCGAGCACGATAAAATCGAACTCCCTGCCCTTTCGCCGAAGCTCGCGCAAAGCCTCGAACACGTCCGCCTCCAGCCATTCGGCGCGGTCGGCCGGCATCCGGTTCAGGGCGAGATTGCGCTTCGCCAGCGCGAGCGCCTGGCCAGAGGCGTCGATGGACAGAACCGAACGGGCGCCGCCGGCGAGCGCTGAAAGAGCAAACGCGCCCGAATAGCAGAAACAATCGAGCACTTCCCGGCCCGCGACGAGGTCCCGCACGCGGCGGCGGTTGTCGCGCTGATCCAGGTAGAACCCGGTCTTCTGCCCCGCGGCGACCTCGACCTCGTACTCGATGCCGTGCTCGACGATCTTGAGCGGCGCCTTGCTTGCCTCTCCGAGGATCAGTCCGGACCTCGCGGGGAGGCCTTCGAGCTCGCGCGCGGCGGTATCGGATCGCTCGAAGATTCTCGCGCAACCGCTCCGGTCGCGAAGGATGCCGAGCAGCGTATCGCGCCAATTTTCGCAGCCCGCGGAAAGAACCTGCACGACCAGCGTGTCGCCGTAGCGGTCGGCGACGAGGCCCGGGATCCCGTCGGACTCGCCGTGCACCAAGCGCACGGCGTTGGTCGAGTCGGCGCTGATTTCCGCACGCCGGCGCGCGAGCGCTCGTTCGATTCTTTTTTCGAAGAGCGCCGGACCCGGGACTTCGGACTCATCGAAGCTCCAGACGCGGGCCCGAATCTGCGAAGCCGGGCTGTACGCCGCCCAGGCGAGGAATGCGCCATCCGCGGCGCGCAGCTGCACGGTGCCGCCGCTCTGCGGAGCGCCGGAGACTTGTTCGATCGCGCCCGAGAAAACCCAGGGATGGAGCCGCAGCAGAGAGCGCTCGCGGCCGGGCTTGAGCCTCAGTTGCGCGACGCTCACACGCGGGACCTCATCGTGCCCTTCTCAGACCCAGCCGGCGAAGCCTAGCAGCCCGCCCGCCGCGAGAAGCCACAGAGGATGGATCCGGGTCGCCAGAGCGACCGCCGCCGTCACCGCGGTGATCGCGAAGGCGAGCGCGGAATGGTCGGCCGAGAGCGTAATGAGATAGCCGCCGGCCAGCATCAGGCCGACTGTTACCGGAACCAGACCGTCCTCCACCGCCTTGCGCCAGGCGGCGCCGCGAAAGCGCTGCCAGAGACGCGAGACCGAATACGTCAGAACACACGAGGGCGCGCACACCGCCGCGGTCGCGACCGCGGCACCCGCAAGGCCGGCCACTTTCCAGCCGATGAGACTCACGACGAGGATGTTCGGCCCGGGCGAAGCCTGGGCGAGGGCGAACAGCTGCGCGAACTCCGCACCGCTCATCCAGCCGTGGACCTCGACGACGCTGCGGTGCATCTCGGGGAGCACGGTGATCACGCCGCCCACCGCGAACAGAGACAGCAGCGAAAAATCGACGGCGAGCTGCGCGACCGCCTCGCTCATCTTCCCCTCCACACCGCCGCGGCCACGCTTGCCGGAACCGCGAGGAGCAGAAAGACCCCGAGCGGCACGCGCACCAGAGCGATGCCCACGAAAGCGGCGAGCGCGAATCCCGCCATCGGCGAGCGCAGGCGCGGGCTTGCCGCCATCTTGAGCCCCATGGCCACGATGAGGCCGGCTGCCGCGGCCGAAATGCCGCGAAACGCCGCCGCGATCGCCGGAACATCGCCGTAATGCGTAAACAGCGCACCCAGCACGAGGACGATCGCGAAGGGGGCGCACATCAAGCCCATGAAAGCGGCAATCGCTCCGCGGGCTCCGCGAAAGCGAGTGCCCACACACACGGCCATGTTCACGATATTCGGACCGGGGAGAAGCTGGCACAGGCTCAGGGCCTCGCTGAATTCCTCGGCGCTCAGCCAGCGGCGCTCCTCGACCAGCATCCTCCGCGCCCAGGGCATCACGCCCCCGAAGCCCGAGACCCCGACCTGCGTGAAGCGCAGAAACAGCTCCCCCGAGCCGGGAACGCCGGCCTCGCTCACGGCTTCTTCTCCGTGGCCGGCGACTTCTTTTTCGCTCTCGGATGGGCCGCGTCGTACGCCTTGGCGAGGTGCTGAAAGTCCAGATGCGTGTAGACCTGGGTCGTAGAGATGCTCGAGTGCCCGAGCATCTCTTGCACCGCGCGCAAGTCTCCGGAAGACTGCAGCACGTGGGTCGCGAAGGAGTGCCGCAGCATGTGCGGGTGCACGTGCTGCGGCAGGCCGAGGCGCAGCGCCCAGTGAGAAAGAGCGTAGCGCACCGAGCTCGGGGCGATGCGGCTGCCGCGCGCGCCGACAAAAAGGGCGAGCTCCTCGGGCCGGGCGAGCGCGGCCCGCTTCCCGAGCCAGGTCTCGATCGCCGCGCGCGCCTTGCTTCCTACCGGCACGGTGCGCGTCTTCGCGCCCTTGCCCGTCACCGTCACCTCCGCCTGCCGTAGCATGCTCTCGGCGTCGGCGACTTCGAGGCCGACCAGCTCCGCCAGCCGCAAACCCGAGGAGTAGAAAAGCTCGAACATCGCCTTGTCGCGCAGTTGGATGGGCGCGCTCACCGAGGCGTCCAGAAGCTGCGCCATGAGATCCGGCGAGAGTGCCTTGGGCAAGGCTTTCGGACTCTTGGGCGCGCGCAAGCCGATACAGGGATTGCGGCGAAAGCCGCGGTGCTTGACCAGCCACGCAAAGAACCCGCGCCAGCCCGAGATCATGGTCGCGATGGTCCGGCCGGAGATGCCGCGCGCGTGGATCTGCGCCACGGTGCGCCGCAGATGCTGGGCATCCAAGCGGTCCAGACCCGCCCCGGGATTGAGCGCGAAGAGCTCCTCGACCGCATGGCGGTAGTTGCGCGCGGTCCCCGCGGCGAGCCGCCGCTGATGGGCGAGCTGATCGAGGAATTCTTCGAGCAATCTCTGGCGGGGATCGCGCGTCATTCCCGCCGGCCCGCGGCTAGACAAATCTCAGCAGCGCCGCGCTCGCCAGATCGCCCATGCGCCTCAGGTACAGCGTGCCCATCTCGGGATAGAAGCGCAGCACGTCTTCGCTCCCCAGCGCGAGCATGCCGAAGCAGTCCCTGTCGCGCAGAGCCATGTGCGCGACCGAGCGTATGTGCGATGCGCTCTCGCCGAACCAGGCCGCGGCCTCCGCGTTTCCGCTCGGACCGCAGAAAGGCTGCGACAGGGAAGCGGCGTAGCGCTTGAGCTGGTCGCCGACGGCGCGAAGCTCCGGGAGCTCGCCGCTCTGCGCGGCACCGGGGTCCGCGCTCCAAATGCGCATCGCCGCGTGGGGCACCGAGAAGTCCTCGCGCAGATGGAGATAAAGGACCGTCAGGAGGCTTTGCAGGTCGGGCGCGGCGAGGAGCGCAAGGGAGAGGCGGTGCATCTTCTCGCCGATCGCGTCGTTTTCCTCGCCGATCTGGAGGAGCTCCGTGAGCCGCGACTCGAGCGCCCTGCTCTTCTCCCGCAGCGTCAGCAATTGCCGGTCGGAAATGGGGATGGCGCGCCCGCCGTGAGGATGGGGGATGCTGATTTCGGCGAGCATCTCGGCGTAGGCTTCGAAGAAGGTCGGGTTCTCGCGCAAGTAGCGCGCCACATCGTCAGCTTTCAATCTCGATCTCCCCTTCAAACACGGTCACGGCGGGACCGGTCATTAACACGGGATTGTCCCCGCCTCGCCAGCGTATCGTCAATCGGCCACCGCGCGTGTCGACCTGGACCGAATCCTCGAGCAGCCCCTCGCTGATGCCCGCGACGACCGCAGCACAAGCACCGGTGCCGCACGCGAGCGTCTCTCCGGCGCCGCGCTCCCATACGCGAAGGCGCACCTTGGAACGGTCCAGAACCTGCATGTAGCCCGCATTGGTCCGTTTCGGAAACCGAGGGTGGCGCTCGATCAGGGGCCCCTCGGTCGCAACCGCCGCGGCGTCGACGTCCTCGACCGTCTGTACCGCGTGGGGGTTGCCCATCGAGAGCACCGCCACCGGCACGACGCGGCCCGCGACTTCGAGCGGCCAGCGCATGCCCCCCTGCACGGGCTTCAGGCCCGCGGCGTCGAAGGGCACTCGTTCCGGTTCGAACCGCGGTGCGCCCATATCGACGCTCACTTGCCTGTCAGCTTCCAGGCGCGGGGCGATGATCCCGGACAGCGTTTCGACGCGGATTTCGGCCTTCTTCGTGAGCCCTTTGTCGTGCACGAACCGCACGAAGCAGCGCGCGCCGTTGCCGCATTGCTCGACCTCGCCGCCGTCTGCGTTCCAGATGCGGTAGCGAAAGTCCGCGCCTGCTCGCTGGGGTTTCTCCACCAGGAGGACCTGGTCGCAGCCTACGCCGAAGTGGCGGTCGGCGATCCGCTTTGCGCGCTGCGGCGTCATGTTCACAGGGCGGCTTACTCCATCCAGGACGACGAAATCGTTGCCGGCACCCTGCATTTTGGTGAACTTCAGCTTCAATACCACTTCGCCTCCCCCGGCGGCCGCGTCTTGAAGCGCTTGTGCGTCCAGAAGTACTGCTCGGGCATTTCGCGCACGCGCTCCTCGATGAATTCGTTCATCCGGCGCGCGTCCGCGGCGTCGTCGCCGCTCGGAAAATTCTCCCATACCGCATGGCACGTCAGCTCGTATCCTGCGCCGCCCGGCAGCATTCGCGTCACGACGGGCAAGACGCGGGCGCCGGTGAGCCGGGTCATGCGGGAGAGCCCGGTGACGGTCGCGGCGGGCACGCCGAAGAAGGGCACGAAGATGGATTCGCGAGCGCCGTAGTCCTGGTCGGGCAGATAGTAGAAAGGCATGCCCTCCTTCACCGCGGCGATCGCCGGGCGCACGCCTTCCTGCCGTGGGATGGGACGCTGATGCCCGAAGCGCGTGCGTCCGGACAGGAGCAGCCGGTCGATCACGGGGTGCTTCTGCCTCGCGTAGATCCCCGCCATGTCGATCTCGCAGGTAAGCCGGGTGCATCCCGCGTCGAGTCCCACGAAGTGCGGCACCAGCAGAATGAGAGGCTGTCCCTTCAGAGCGAGGATGCGCTCCAGCCCGACGACGCGCACCAGACGCACGATTTCCTCCCGGGGCGCCCACCAAAGGATCGAGCGCTCGAGCACAGTGCGTCCGAACGCGCGGAAATGCGCTTTGGCGATGGCCACGCGCTCCCGCTCCGGCATCTGCGGAAAGCAGCGCGCGAGATTGGTGAGGCACACCTTGCGCCGCTCGTGCGCGAGAAAATAGAGGAAGCCGCCCAGGCCCGATCCGATTCGAGCGAAGATCGCCAGCGGCAGGAAATGCAGCAGCCAGACGATTGTGACGGCGCTGCGCGTCAGCACGACGGGATTTTCCGCATTCGCCCTATCCGCCCGGGGGCTGCACGCCGGCGGGAACCTTGTAGCGGTTGTAGCTCCACAGGTACTGTTCCGGGCTGCGGCGGATGAGCTGCTCGAGGGAGCGATTGAGCGCGCGCACCGGCGATTCGGGCGGGCGCGGCGCGAGCAACAGCTCGGCGACGAAACGAAAGCCGCGTCCACATGCCAGACGCACCGCATGGCAAAGAAGCACCGGGGCGCCGGTTTTCTCGGACATCCGCCCGACGAGCGTCATGGTGTAGGCGGGCCGGCCGAAGAACTCGACCCACTCGCCCTCGCCGACTCCGGGGACCTGGTCGGGCAGAATGCCTATCGCTTCTCCGCGTCGCAGCGCCTTCAGCATCGCTCGCACCCCACTGAGATCGGCGGGAACGCTCTTCATCGCGGCGCCGCGGCTGCGGCCGGCGCGCAGCAGCGGCTCCAGGGAACCGATTTTCGGGGGCCGGTACATCGCCGTCATCGGAATCCGGCTCGCAACGTATTGCCCGACGATCTCCCAAGAACCCAGGTGCGGCGTCACCACGATGAGGCCCCGGCCCTCCTTGGCCGCCCGGTCCAAGCGCTCCAATCCTTCCGTCTCGACGACGAGCTCGGCGACGCGCTCCAGAGGGCGCAGCCAGATCGCCGGCGCCTCGAGCACGCACTTGCCCGCCTCCGCAATGGCGGCGCGGCGCAAGCCGGACTCGCGAAACCCGGCGGCGTGGAGATTTCCCGCGAAGTCTCTCCGATAGCGCGGAGACAACAGGTAGGCGACCCAGCCGAGCACCGCCCCGAGCGCGTGCAGCAGCCGCAGAGGGAGACGCGCTACCAGCCGCAGCAGGAATAGCATGGTCGTGGGACAAAATGGGAGCGAAGTGGGTTGGGTGGGCAGTTTCGCTGTGCTAGACTGGCGGACCTTTTTCGCAGGGAAAACCGCCAGCATGAGCAGCTATCTATTCACGTCCGAATCGGTGTCCGAAGGGCACCCGGACAAAGTCGCCGACCAGATTTCCGACGCCGTTCTCGACGCCATTCTAGCGCAGGACAAACGCTCCCGAGTCGCGGCGGAAACCCTGGTCAAGGACAACCTGGTCGTGCTCGCCGGGGAGATCACCACCGGCGCGCAGGTCAATTTCGACGAGGTCGTGCGCAGGACCATCAAGCGCATCGGCTACACCGATCCGACGATCGGCTTCGACGCCTCGACCTGCACCGTGCTCGTCGTCTACGGCAAGCAATCGCAGGACATCGCGCGGGGCGTGGACGAGAGCAAGGATCACCT
The DNA here is from genome assembly GCA_041499545.1 of Gammaproteobacteria bacterium. Lineage (GTDB taxonomy): Bacteria > Pseudomonadota > Gammaproteobacteria > Burkholderiales > SG8-39 > VBDM01. The sequence goes on from JBGQKK010000047.1 coordinate 13,604, forward strand.
CGAGCAGGGCGCGGGCGACCAGGGCCTGATGTTCGGCTTCGCCTGCGATGAAACCCCGCAGCTGATGCCGCTTCCCATCTACCTGTCGCACCGGCTGGTCGAGCGCCAGGCGGAGGTGCGGCGCGACGGACGGCTGCCCTGGCTGCGTCCCGACGCGAAGTCCCAGGTCACCATCAGGTACACCGACGGCAAGCCCGACTCGATCGACACGGTCGTGCTCTCGACCCAGCACGCACCGGGGATGAAGCACGAGCAGATCAAGGAAGCCGTGATCGAGCAGATCATCAAGCCGGTGCTCCCCAAGAATTTCGTCAAGGGGAAGATCAACTACCTCGTCAACCCGACCGGCGTCTTCGAGATCGGCGGTCCCAAGGGCGACTGCGGCCTGACCGGTCGCAAGATCATCGTCGACACCTACGGCGGCTCCTCGCCGCACGGCGGCGGCGCGTTCTCCG
>JBGQKK010000048.1:0-13625 GCA_041499545.1 Gammaproteobacteria bacterium
ATCATGGCGTTGGGGAAATTCCAGGGCGTGATCGCCGCGCACACGCCGATCGGCTCTTTCAAGACGACGATGCGCTTGTCGGCCTGGTGCCCCGGAATCGTGTCGCCGTAAATGCGCTTCGCTTCTTCCGCGAACCATTCGATGAAGGAGGCGCCGTAGGAGATTTCGGTGCGCGCTTCGGCGAGCGGCTTGCCCTGCTCGGCGGTCAGGATCTTGGCCAGGTCCTCCTGGTTCGCCATCATCAGGTCGAACCACTTGCGCAGAATGACGCTGCGCTCCTTCGCCGTCTTGACGCGCCAGGCGGGCATCGCAGCATTGGCCGCTTCGATTGCGCGGCGCGTCTCGGCCGCGCCCATATTGGGCACCGTTCCGAGGATCTCGCCGGTCGCGGGGTTGTTGACGGGGATGGTCTTGCCGCCGTCGGCGTCGGCCCATTTTCCGTCGATGTAGCACTGCTGGCGGAACAGCGACGGATCCTTGAGGTTGAGGGCTGCGATGCCGGAGATCTTGGGATCATTCATGGGAAACCCCGATAAAAAAACTGGAAGGGCCGGAGCGGCCGGAGAGACGGGAATTTTACCGCTACTTCAATATGCGGTACAGGTCGCTGTAGTCGTCGGTCCAGAGCCGCACGCGCGGGGTAGCGTCGATCGTCTGCGCCACCTCCCTCAGGAGCCTGCCTTCGAAGGCCGCAGGCGAGTCCGACAACAGCAGCCAGTCCGACCGGTACACTCCGGCGTCGTCGTCGTCCTCGTTCTCGACTTGGCGCAGCTCGAGCGAAAGCGCCCGCGCCGCCTGCTGCACCACGGGGACGAGGTCGAGATAGCGGTTGGAGATGTGCACGGCGAGGACGCCCCCCGGCCGGAGCTGCCGCTGATACGCGCGGAAGGCCTCGACGGTGAGCAGGTGCACGGGAATGGCGTCGCTCGAAAAAGCATCGAGCGCAAGGAGGTCGAAATTCTGCGGAGCCTCCCTTTCGAGGGAAAGGCGGGCGTCCCCCAGCTGGACTTCCACCTGCGCGGGACTGTCCTCCAGAAAGCTGAACTCCGAGCGCGCCAGCTCGACCACCTGGGGATTGATGTCGTAGAAGCGAAAGACGTCCCCGGCCCTCCCGTAGGCCGCGAGCGTCCCCGCGCCCAGCCCGACGACGCCGACCCGCACGGGACCGCGCGCGCGCGCGTCGAGGATCGCCAGCCCGACGCCGGAGGTCAGGCCGTAGTAGGTGGTCGGCCAGTCGCGCCGGACCTTTTCGAGAAACTGCTTGCCGTGAATGATGGTGCCGTGCGAGAGCACCCGCATGGCATCGGGGCCCTCGCCCGAATCGCGCACGGTGAGCACGCCGTAGAAATTGCGAAGCGTCACCCGCGTGTCGGCCGAGTTGTCCCTGGTGCCGCGCGCGAGCTGAACGCCGAGCGCAACGGTCAATGCGAAGAAAGCGAGCTTCGCGGCCGTTCCCCAGCGGCCGTGAAACAGGCTTTCTCGGTCGCGCAGCAGGGCGACCATCAGGAAAAGGCACAGCGCAAGCATGCCGAGCGGCAGCTCGTAGAGATCGTCGAACCAATTGGGCGCGAGGAGCCCGACCAGCACGCCGCCCAAGGCGCCGCCCAGCGCGAGCATCAGGTAAAAACCGGTGAGGTAGCGCGGATGCGGTTTCGATCGGGCAAGCTCGCCGTGGCAGACCATGCAGGCGGCGAAAAGCGTCGCCGAGTAGAGCGGGATCAGGCTCCAGATGCTCGGGTTCGACTGGCTCAGCGTCACGCAGACCGCGGCGAGTCCCGCGCCGAGCAAGGGCAGGAACAGCCACCTGCGGTACCAGCCCGAGGCCTCGAAGCACAGCACGAAGGAGAGGAGGTAAAGCGCGAGCGGCAGCACCCAGAGGAAAGGGATGGCCGCGATGTTGAGCGTCATGTGCCCCGTGAAAGCGAGGAGCAGGGTCGAGGCGCAGGCGGCGAGCCCGGCCCAGAGTGCCTGCAGGCCCGGTCCGGGCTTGTCCGCCTCCTGGGCGGGGGACGAGAGCACGTCGCCGCTGCGGCTGCGCGACGCGAGCACGGCGCAGAGCAGGGCGAACAGGACGAAGCCCGCCGACCACGTCGCCGCCTGCTTACCGAGCGCGAGCAGGGGCTCGACGAGCAGAGGATAGGAAAGCAGCGCGAGCATCGAGCCGAGGTTGGAGAGGGCAAAGAGCCGGTAAGGCGTCGCGCCCGGCTGGGCGCGCGCGTGCCACGCCTGCACCAAGGGGCCGGTGGTGGAAAGCACGAAATACGGCAGGCCCACGCTGGTCGCGAGCAGTTCGAATATCCGCCAAGTCGGGTCCTCGCCCCCCGCCGGTTTCCAGGCGGCGCTCGCCGCAAGCGGCAGGGTCGCCGCCGCCAGGGCGAGCAGGACGATGTGGATGGTGCGCAGTATCGGAGCGCGCAGACGCACGACCACGTGGGAGTACACGTAGCCGGCGAGCAGCAGCACTTGGAAGAACAGCATGCAGACCGTCCACACCGCCGCCGTGCCGCCGAACCACGGCAGGATCATCTTGGCGATGAGGGGCTGCACCTGGAAAAGCAGGAAGGCGCTGAGGAAGATCGTGACCGCGTAGAGAATCATCCCCTAGAACGTTCCGGGGTAGATGCCGCCGTCGATGAGGAAATTCTGGCCCGTGATGTAGCCGGCCTGCGCGCTGCACAGATAGGCACACAGATCGCCGAACTCCTCGGGCGTTCCGAAGCGGCCCGCCGGGATCGCCTTCTCCAGGTCCCGCTTGACCTCATCGACGGTCTTGCCCTTCTCCTTGGCGTTGAACTCGGTGTTGCTCTTCAGCCGGTCGGTCCAGAACCGTCCCGGGAGGATGTTGTTGATGGTGACGTTGGCGGCGACCGTCTGGCGCGCGAGTCCGGCGACGAAGCCGGTGAGGCCGCTTCGCGCGCCGTTCGAGAGGGCGAGCTCGGCGATGGGCGCCTTCACCGCGCTCGAGGTGATGTTGATGATGCGGCCGAAGCGGCGGGAGATCATCCCATCCACGGTCGCCTTGATCAGCTCGATCGGCGTGAGCATGTTCGCCCCCACCGCCTTCAGCCACTCGTCGCGCGAGAACTTGCGGAAGTCCCCCGGCGGCGGGCCGCCCGCGTTGGTCACGAGGATGTCCGGCTGCGGGCAGGCGGCGAGCGCGGCGATGCGCCCCTGCTCACTGGTGATGTCGGCCGGCACGGTGACGATGGTCGCTCCGGTCGTCGCGCGCATGTCTTCGGCCGTTTTCTCCAGCACCGCCCGATCGCGCGCGACGAGCGTCACGCGGCAGCCCTCTCGCGCGAGAGCGGTGGCGCAGCCCCGCCCGAGCCCCTTGCTTGCGCCGCACACGAGCGCGGCCTTGCCGCGAATGTTCAGATCCACCCTCTGCTCCCTAAAGGACTCAGGCTCTCGCCGCCTTGAGCGTGACCAGCGCGACGCCGGCGAGCACCAGCGCCGCGCCCGCCAATTGTACCGGGGTCATGATCTCATCCAAACCGATCCAGCCGAAAAAAACCGTGGTCACCGGCCCGAGCGCGCCGAGCAGGGCGACCTGATTGGCGCCGATGCGCTTGAGCGCCTCGGTGGTGATGAACAAGGGCAGCACCGTGGAGAGGAGCGCCATCGCGATCGCCAAGCCGTAGACCTGTGCGGGCATTTGCAGCGCCGCGAGCGGCCGCAACAGCAGGAACTGCAGGATGCAAAAGCCGCTCGCGACGCTCGTTGCATACGCGGTGAAGCGGACCGAGCCGACCCGCTGCACCACCTGGCTGCCTGCGACCAGGTATACCGCGTAGCCCGCCGCGCTGGCAAAGCACAGCGCCGCGCCGAGAACGAGATCCTTGTTCACGCCTTGTGCCGCGTTTGCCATGACGAGGGCGACGCCGAAGTAGGTGACTCCCAGCGCGACGACTTCGCGCGCGCTCGGGCGCTTGCGCAGGAACGCCGACGACAAGATCACCACCAGCGTGGGGTACATGAACAGGATCAGCCGTCCCAAGCCCGCGGAGATGTACTGCAGCCCGAGAAAATCCACGAAGCTCGCGAAGTAGTAGCCGACGAAGCCGAGGACCACGATCGCCCAGGCGTCCCGGCGGGAGAGCGGCGCGCGCTTCGCGTCGCGCCCGACCCAGGCTGCCGCCGCGAGAAAGAACGGCAGGGCGAAGATCATGCGCAGCGCGAGCAGGGTGATCGGGTCGACCACGTAGCCGTAGGCGAGCTTGATCAGAATGGGGCGCAGCGAGAAGCACACGACACCCGCGATCGCCATCGCGACGCCGATGGCGCGGTAGGAGGCCCGCGAGCTCACCGGCGGGGTTTCCCGCCGCCGCCGAGAATCGAGCCCAGAACGCCCCTGACCACTTCCCTGCCGATCTGCGAGCCGATGGTGCGCGCGGCGCCCTTGGCCATCGACTCGATGAGGCCGTCGCGGTGCCCGCCGCGCGGGCCCGTCCGACCGACCAGGACGCCGCCGAGCGTGTCCATGAGGCCGCCGCTCTGGCCGGCGGGCGCGGCTTCCTGGCGTGCCGCGGTGCGGCCCTTCAGCTTCTCGTACGCCGACTCGCGGTCGATGAGCTTCTCGTAGTGCCCGTAGATCGCAGAGGCCTTGATCGCGGCGCTCCGCTCGGCCTCGCTCAAGGGTCCGATGCGGCTCGCGGGCGGAACGACGAATGCGCGCTCGACCACGTTCGGCCGCCCCTTGTCGTCGAGGAGCGAGATGAGCGCTTCGCCCACCGAGAGCTCGGTGATCGCCGTCTCGACGTTCAGCTTCGGATTGGCGCGCATGGTCTGCGCCGCCGCCTTGACCGCCTTCTGGTCCTTGGGCGTGAAGGCGCGCAGCGCGTGCTGCACGCGGTTGCCGAGCTGTCCCAGCACCGAGTCGGGGATGTCGAGCGGATTCTGGGTGACGAAGTACACGCCCACGCCCTTGGAGCGGATCAGGCGCACCACCTGCTCGATCTTGTCGAGCAGCGCCTTGGGCGCTTCGTTGAACAGCAGGTGCGCCTCGTCGAAGAAGAACACGAGCTTCGGCTTGTCCGGGTCGCCGACTTCGGGCAGGTGCTCGAACAGCTCCGACAGGAGCCACAGCAGGAAGGTCGAGTAGAGCTTGGGCGCGCCCATGAGCTTTTCGCCCGCGAGGATGTTCACCACGCCTTGGCCGCGCTCGACCTGCATCAGGTCGTCGATGTTGAGCGCCGGCTCGCCGAAGAGCTTCTCCCCGCCCTGCTGCTCGAGCTCGAGCAGCCCCCGCTGGATCGCCCCGATCGACGCGGTCGAAACGTTGCCGTATTCGGTGGTGAAGTCCTTGGCGTTCTCGCCCACGTGCTGGAGCATCGCGCGCAAGTCCTTCATGTCGAGGAGCAGCAGGCCCGAGTCGTCGGCGATCTTGAAGACCAGCGTGAGTACGCCCTGCTGGGTCTCGTTCAGGCCGAGCATGCGGCCGAGGAGCAGCGGCCCGGCGCCCGTCACCGTCGCGCGCGCCGGGTGTCCGCGCTCGCCGAACACGTCCCAGAAAACAGCCGGGCAGCCGGCGAAGGCGAAGTCCTTGAGCTTGAGCGCGTCGAGGCGCTCCTTCAATTTCGGCGACAGGGCCCCGGGCTGCGACAGTCCTGAAAGATCGCCTTTCACGTCCGCCATGAATACGGGAACGCCGATGCGCGAGAACCCTTGCGCGAGCGTCTGCAGCGTGACCGTCTTGCCGGTACCGGTCGCGCCTGCGATCAGGCCGTGGCGGTTCGCGAGCGCAGGCAGGAGCGCGAGGTCGGCCGTCTTCGACTTGGCGACGAGAAGGGGCTCGGTCATTGGGGATTCTTTTGGCCTGGCGCGATGCCCGAAGGTAAAATTATGGCATGTCAGGACATTCCAGATGGGCCAACGTCAAGCACAAGAAGGCAGCGGCCGACGCGAAGAAGGGCAAGATCTTCACCCGCCTCATCAAGGAGGTCACGGTGGCGGGGCGCATGGGCGGAGCCGATCCGGGGATGAACCCGCGGCTGCGCCTTGCGATCGACAAGGCGTACGACGCCAATATGCCCAAGGACACGATCGAGCGCGCGATCAAGCGCGGCGCGGGAGGCCTGGAGGGCGTCAACTACGAGGAGATCCGCTACGAGGGCTACGGCCTGGGCGGGGCCGCGATCATAGTCGATTGCTTGACCGACAACCGCACCCGCACGGTGGCCGAGGTGCGCCACGCCTTCACCAAGAACGGCGGCAACCTCGGCACCGACGGCTCGGTCGCGTTTCTCTTCAAGCACTGCGGCCAGTTCGTCTTCGCCCCCGGCACCAGCGAAGACAAGGTCATGGAGGCGGCCCTCGACGCGGGCGCCGAGGACGTCGTCAAGAACGACGACGGCTCGGTGGAGGTGATCTCGGCCCCCGACGATTTCGTCGCGGTAAAGGAAGGCCTCGCCAGGGCGGGCCTCAAGCCCGAGCTTGCCGAGCTCACCATGAAACCCACGGCCGAGATCCCGCTGAAGGGCGAGGACGGCGCGCGCATGCAGAGACTGCTCGATGCTCTGGAAAGCATCGACGACGTGCAGGAGGTCTACACCACCGCGGTAATGGACCAGTAAGCCTTCGCATCGAACTATAATGCGGGGCAATGGCCGGTCCAGCCCTGAGGATACTTGGCATCGACCCGGGTTTGCGCATCACCGGGTTCGGGATCATCGAAAAAAACGGCGCGAGCCTCGCCTACATCGCGAGCGGCTGCATCAAGTCCGGCGACGCCGATCTCCCGGGTCGCCTGAAAACGATCCTCGAGAACCTGCGCGAGGTCATCGGCAAGCACCGCCCGCAGCAGATCGCGCTCGAGAAAGTCTTCGTCAACGTCAATCCCGCTTCCACGCTCGCGCTCGGCCAGGCGCGCGGCACGGCGATCTGCGCCGCGGTCGACGCGGGGCTGCCGGTGTCCGAATACACCGCGCTCCAGGTGAAGCAGGCGGTGGTCGGCAACGGCCATGCGAGCAAGGAGCAGGTGCAGCACATGGTGAAGCGGCTCCTCAAGCTCGCCGGCGTGCCTTCGTCGGACGCGGCCGACGCGCTCGCCTGCGCGATCTGCCACGCCCACGGCGGGCGCCTGGGCGGACTCTCCACCCGCGGTTACCGCGTCAAGAGAGGCCGGCTCGTATGATCGGCCGGGTCACGGGCGTTCTGGCCGAGAAAAATCCGCCGCAGATCCTGGTCGAAGCGGCGGGCGTGGGCTACGAGATTGAGGTGCCGATGAGCACCTTCTACAATCTGCCCGCAACCGGCGAACGCGTGGCGCTGCTCACTCACCTCGTGGTCCGCGAGGACGCGCATCTCCTCTACGGCTTTGCCACGGATTCCGAGCGGCGCGCCTTCCGGCAGTTACTGAAGATCTCAGGCGTGGGCGCGCGCACGGCGCTGGCGGTGCTCTCCGGAATGAGCGTGGGGGAGCTGGTCGAGGCGGTGGCGGCCCAGGAGTCCGGGCGCCTGGTGAGGGTTCCGGGGATCGGCAAGAAGACCGCCGAGCGCCTGCTCCTCGAGCTCAAGGGCAAGCTCGGTGACGCGGTCGGCGGCGTCGCGGTCAACCGGCCCAAGCCAGTGGCGAGCGACGTCATGAACGCACTCCTTTCGCTCGGCTACAACGATAAGGAAGCGCAGCTCGCGGTGAAGCATCTGCCCGAGGGGCTCTCCGTTTCCGAGGGTATCCGCCAGGCGCTGAGGTCCTTGTCGAAGTCGTAAGATAGCGCATGGCCATCGAAACCGACCGGCTGATCTCCGCCGCGCCCACCTCGCCGCAGGAAGAGGCCTTCGAGCGCTCGCTGCGTCCCAAGTCGCTCGCCGAGTACGTCGGCCAGGAAAAGATACGCGGGCAGCTTTCGATCTTCGTCGAGGCCGCGAGGCAGCGCAAGGAAGCGCTCGACCACGTGCTGCTGTTCGGGCCGCCGGGCCTGGGCAAGACCACGCTCGCGCACATCGTCGCGCGCGAGATGGGCGTGAATCTGCGCCAAACCTCCGGCCCGGTGCTCGAGCGTCCCGGCGATCTCGCCGCCATCCTCACCAACCTCGAGCCGAACGACGTGCTCTTCATCGACGAGATCCACCGCCTCTCGCCGGTGGTCGAGGAGATCCTCTATCCCGCGCTCGAGGACTATCAAATCGACATCATGATCGGCGAGGGCCCGGCGGCGCGCTCCGTAAAATTGGATCTGCCGCCGTTCACGCTGGTAGGCGCCACCACGCGCGCCGGCATGCTCACCAATCCCCTTCGCGACCGCTTCGGCATCGTCGCGCGGCTGGAGTTCTATACCGATGCCGAGCTCCAGAAAATCGTGTTTCGGTCTGCGGGGCTGCTCGAGGTCGAGGTCGCCCCCGAGGGCGCGCTCGAGATCGCGAAACGCTCGCGCGGCACGCCGCGCGTCTCCAATCGCCTGCTTCGCCGCGTGCGCGACTTCGCGCAGGTGAAGGCGAAGGGCGCGGTCACGCGCGAGGTCGCCGACGCGGCGCTCAAGATGCTCGACGTCGACGTGCTCGGCCTCGATGTGATGGACAGGAAGCTCCTCCTCGCGGTGATCGAGAAATTCTCCGGAGGCCCGGTGGGGCTGGAGAACCTCGCGCACGCGATCGGGGAGGAGGCCGACACGATCGAAGACGTGCTCGAGCCGTATCTGATCCAGCAGGGCTACCTGCAGAGAACGCCGCGCGGACGCGTCGCGACCGTGTCCGCGTACCGCCATCTTGGCATCTCCGCGCCGAAGCCGTCCGATTCCGGGGCGCTGTTCGGGCAATGAGCGGACACGCCAGCCCGCAATCCTTCTCTTGGCCCGTTCGCGTTTACTACCAGCACACCGACGCCGGCGGGATGGTGTTCCACGCCAACTATCTCTCGTTCATGGAATGCGCGCGCACCGAGCTGCTGCAGTCCTGCGGCTTCGATCTGGGGGAGCTCGCCCGCCGCGACCACGTCCTCTTTGTGGTGCATTCGGCGCAAATCGCCTACCATAAGCCCGCGCTGCTGAACGATGCGCTGACCGTGACCGCGAGGGTGAAGCACGTGGGACGGGCGCGGTTGGTGTTCGATCAGGCGGTGATGCGAGGGGAGGAGATGCTGGCGAGCGCCGAGTTGAGCCTGGCGTGCGTCAGCGCGAAGAGCTACAGGCCGGTCGCAGTGCCTGAGGCGATTCGAAAAAAACTAGAGGGATTGCGATGAGCGGAACCCAGGATCTCTCCATCCTCGCGATGGTCATGAACGCGAGCGTGGTGGTGCAGCTGGTCATGCTGCTGCTCCTCGTCGTCTCGTTCATGTCCTGGTACTTCATCTTCCTCAAGGTGTTCACGATCGGCCGGGCCAAGGGCAAGACCGAGCACTTCGAGCGCGACTTCTGGAGCGGATCGGATCTGGCGGCGCTGTATCAGAGCGCGGTCAACCACCGGCATTCGACGGGAAGCCTGGAGCGCATCTTCGAGGCGGGATTTCGCGAGTTCGCCAAGCTGAAGAGCCAGCGCGGCGCCTCCGACCCCAGCCTGATGGTCGACGGGGCCAGACGCGCGATGCGGGCGACGTACCAGCGCGAGCAGGACCGGCTGGAGGCGCATCTCGCCTTCCTCGCCTCGGTGGGCTCGGTGAGTCCCTACGTCGGGCTGCTCGGCACGGTGTGGGGCATCATGCACGCCTTCCGCGGCCTGTCCAACATGGCGCAGGCGACCCTCGCCGCCGTCGCCCCGGGGATCGCCGAGGCGCTGGTCGCCACCGCCATCGGCCTATTCGCAGCGATACCGGCGGTGGTGGCCTACAACCGCTTCTCCCACGACGTCGACCGGCTGTCGGTACGCTTCGAGAGCTTCATGGAGGAATTCTCCAACATCCTGCAGCGGCAGGCGCAGGCGCGACTCGCCGCGGCGCACGAGACCACAGCCAAGGCCTAAGACCGATGCGCGCGCGCCGCCTCATGAACCAGATCAACATCGTTCCCTACGTGGACGTGATGCTGGTGCTGCTCGTGATCTTCATGGTGACGGCGCCCCTGGTGAATCCCGGCGTGGTCGATCTGCCCAGCGTGGGCAAGTCCTCGCAGCCTCCGGCGACGCCGCTCGAAGTCATCGTGCGGCGCGATTCCTCGCTCATGCTGCGCGAGCGCGACAAGGGACGTGCCGACGAGCGCGCGGTGACGAACGCGCAGCTGATCGCGGCCCTGCGCGAGCGGCAGAAGAAGAGCCCCGATCAGCCGGTGGTCATTTCCGCCGACAAGGACGTGCGCTATGAGGCGGTGCTGAAAGTGATGGACGAGCTGCAGCGCCAGAACATCCGGCGCGTCGGCCTCCTGGTGAAGCCGGCGACATGAGCCACGCGATTTCAGCCGACGATCCGAGCGGCATGCTGCCGGCAGCGCTCTCGGCGCTGGTGCACCTGGCGCTCCTCGCGGTGCTCGTCTTCGGCCTGCACTGGCAGTCGAAGCACCCGGACGCCATCCAGGTGGAGCTGTGGAGCCAGCTGCCGGAGGTCCAGTCGCCGCCGCCCAAAGTCGAGCCCAAGCCCGAGCCCAAGCCCGAGGTGAAGCCGCCGCCCAAGGTCGAGCAGAAGGCGGCGAAACCCGATATCGCGATCGAGCGCGACAAGAAGGCGAAGAAGAAGGAGGAGGAGCCGCCGCTCAAGTTCGACACGACCCAGCGGATCCAAGAGCAGCTCGCCCAGGAGACGAAGGCGCTTCAGTCCCGCGAGCGCCAGAACATACTCAAGCAGTTCGAGCAGCCGGCGGCGCCGGGCGCGCCCGACGCCGGCTACGTCGACCGGATTCGCTCCAAGATCAGGAGCAACGTGGTGCTCCCCTCCGACATCAAGGGCAACCCCGAGGTGATCTTCGACGTCGTGCAGCTGCCGACCGGCCAGGTGTTGGAGAACTCCGTGCGGCTGGTGAAATCGAGCGGCAACAAGCTCTACGACGAAGCCGTCGAGCGGGCGATCCTGAAGAGCTCCCCGCTTCCCAAGCCTGACCGGCCCGACCAGTTCAGGCGGGAGCTCCAGCTCAAGTTCAGGCCCCAGGAGTAGGCATGCGCAAGCCGGCCACCTATCTTCTTGCGTTGCTCCTGCTCGCCGCCGCACCCGCCCGCGCCCAGCTCACGATCGAGATCATCGGGGGCGGCGCCAACCAGATTCCGGTCGCGGTGCTTCCCTTCGCCGGGGAGGCCGCGCTCCCGCAGAGCATCACCGAAATCGTCGAGCAGGACCTCACCCGCAGCGGGCGCTTTCGAGCGCTCTTCGTCGGCGGGGTGAGTCCCCTGCCCACCGAGCCTGCCCAGGTCAATTTCGCCGACTGGAAAAGCCGGCTGGCCGACGCGCTGGTCATCGGGCAGGCGCACCGCCTTCCGGACGGCCGCTTCGAAGTGCGCTTTCGCCTGCTCGACGTGCTCAAGCAGACGCAGATCGGCGGCATCGCGTTCACCCTCACCGCCGCGCAGGTGCGCCTCACCGCGCACAAGATCGCGGACTACATCTACGAGAAGCTGACCGGCGAGCGCGGCGTGTTCAGCACGCGGATCGCTTATGTGGTCAAGCAGGGTACGCGCTACGAGCTGCGCGTCGCCGATGCCGACGGCCAGAATGCCCAGTCGATCCTGAGCTCCTCGGAGCCGATCATGTCGCCCGCGTGGTCGCCGGACGGCACGCGCATGGCCTACGTTTCGTTCCAGAACAAGAAGCCGATCCTGTTCGTGCAGCAGCTCTCGGCGAGCAAACAGCCCGCGCCGGTGGCGAACTACCGGGGATCGAACAGCGCGCCCGCCTGGTCGCCCGACGGGAAGACGCTCGCCGCGGTTCTCACGCGCGACGGCAATTCGCAGATCTACCTCATGAGCGCGGACGGCAGCAATCTGCGCAGACTCACCACATCCGGCGCGATCGACACGGAACCATTCTTCACCCCCGACGGTCAATCCATTTACTTCACTTCGGACCGGGGCGGGAGCCCCCAGATCTACCGGATGGCGGCGAGCGGAGGCGAGCCGGCGCGAATAACCTTCGATGGCGACTACAACGTATCGCCGCGCGTCAGCCCGGACGGCAAGACCCTCGCCTACATTTCGCGGATCAGCGGGCGCTTTCAGTTGATGGCCATGGACCTGGAGAGCAAGCAGATTCAGACCCTGACCGACGGCCAGCGCGACGAGTCTCCGACCTTCGCGCCGAACGGCCGGATCATTCTCTACGCGTCCGATATCGACAACCGGGGCGTGCTCGCGGCGGTATCGAGCGACGGCCGCTTCAAGCAGCGGCTGGGAATCCAGGCGGCGGACATCCGCGAGCCGTCCTGGGGGCCCTTTATGGGCAACTAGAGGTCGTGACAGAATGCACGCTGCACCGAATAAGGGGAGTAACAGGGGAGGATTGGGGATAAAGTGAGCCCCACTTCATAACCCGCAAGGAGGCTGCTCATGAAGAAAGCATTGTCCGTTGCCTGTATCCTGACGCTGATCTACGGCTGCGCCAGCACGCCCGCCCCCGAAAGCCAGCCGGCGGAGCCGCAGGCGAGTCCCGCGCCGCCCCCGGCCGCGCCGCCCTCGGCCGCAGTGAAGCCGCTCGCGCCCAGCACCGTGCAGTCCGACTCGGTGAAGGACGGCACGCTCGCCAAGCGCTCCGTGTTCTATGAGCTGGACAAGTACGACGTCCGGGACGAATACCGTCCGACCCTGCAGGCGCACGGCAAGTATCTCGCCGAGCATCGGAGCTCGAAGATGCTGGTCCAGGGCAACTGCGACGAGCGCGGCAGCCGCGAGTACAACATCGCGCTCGGGCAGCGGCGCGCCGAAGGCGTGAAGCGCATGCTGGTGCTCATGGGCGCGAGCGAGTCCCAGGTCGAGCCGGTGAGCCTCGGCGAGGAAAAGCCGCGCTGCACCGAGCACGGCGAAGGATGCTGGTCGCAGAATCGCCGCAGCGATATGCTCTACGGCGGGGAGTACTAACAAGCGATGCGCCTGCGCCTCGCGCCTGCGACAGTTGCAGTCTGGGCCGCGCTCCTCGCGGGCGCGGCCCACGCCGCCCTGTTCGACGACGACGAGGCGCGCAAGCAGATCACTCAGCTGAAGAGCCAGGCCGACGCCCGCCAGAAGTCGATCGAAGATCGCCTGTCGGCGATCGATGCGAAGCTCGGGCAGATGGACTCGACGGGGCAGAACCGGGTGGTGGACCTGGCGCAGTTGATCGATTCGCTCAAGCAGGACATGGCCAAGCTGCGCGGGCAGATCGAGGTGCTCGCGAACCAGACCGAAACGCTCGAGCGGCGCCAAAAGGACCTCTACGTCGATCTGGACAACCGCCTGAGGCGGATCGAGCAGACGCAGACCCAGCTGCAGGACAAAATGAGCCAGGGCGAGCGCAGCGCCGCTGCGGAGAAGCAGGCCTACGAAACCGCCCTCAATCAGTTCAAGGTCGGCAACTATCAGCTCGCCATCACGAACTTCCAGAGCTTCATGACGAATTTTTCGAGCAGCGAGCTGCTGCCCTCGGCGCAGTACTGGATCGGCAACGCCTACTACTCGATGCGCGACTACAAGTCGGCGATCGCCGCCCAGCAGAAAGTGGTGAGGCTCTGGCCGGAGAACTCCAAGGCGCCCGACGCGCTGCTCAACATCGCGAGCTCCCAGGCCGAGCTCGGGGAGAGCAACGC
>JBGQKK010000049.1:0-13425 GCA_041499545.1 Gammaproteobacteria bacterium
CGAAAGCCTCGGCGTGAGAGCGCGCGCCACGACGTCGACGCTGCCTCCCGGCGGAAACGGCACGATCAGGCGCACCGGCCTCGCCGGATAGCTCTGCGCGGCGACGAGGGGCGGCAAGGCGAGCGCGATCGACGCTGCGACCCACAGGACTTTCCGGAACATGTCTCGCTCCTAGCGGCGGAAGCTGCTGCAATACTCCGCGGGCCCCTGCCAGTTCTGCTCGGCGACGCGCCCCTCGCGGAAGATCAGCGTGCGCTCGCAGCGCACCGGCTCGCCGCCCGACGATCCGAACATCACGCCCGTGCCGATGCCCACCGAGCCGCCGCTGCCGATGCCGATGCCGACCGAGGGCGACACCCTCCCGCGCGTTCCCACGCCCTCGGATACCCAGGTGTAGACGCTGCTGCCGTCGCTGAGCTTGGTGCTGCGCGCCGGCGTCCCCCAGGCGCGGACGACGTCGTCGTAGCTCGCGCCGTTCCAGCCGCTGTCGGGTCCGACGCTCTCGCCCGGCGCCGCGCAGCCGGCGAGCAAGAAAACGATCAGCGCAGAGATCTTCATTGCAGCCTCGTGTGCGTCCGATCGCGCGATGATACGCTTCGGATACCACGTGTGCTCGGGGGATGGAGATGAAAAAGAACTTCACCAGGCTGGTCTATCTGCTTATCGCTTCGATCGCGCATTCCGGCTTTGCCGCCGACTACCCCGCGCCGAAGGAAGGCGACTGGGTGGCGAAGGACTTCCGCTTTCACACGGGAGAAGCGCTCCCCGAAGTGCGCCTGCACTACCGGACAGTCGGCGCGCCCTCGGGCGAGCCGGTGTTGATCCTGCACGGAACCGCCGGATCGGGCGCCACCCTGCTCACCAAGGAGTTCGCCGGCGAGCTCTTCGGGCCGGGGCAAGCGCTCGATGCTTCCCGCTATTTCATCATCCTCCCGGACGCGCTCGGCACCGGAGGATCGACGAGGCCTTCCGACGGCCTGCGCGCGCGCTTTCCCAAGTACAACTACGACGACATGGTGCAGGCGCAGTACCGCCTCGTCACCGAGGGCCTCGCGATCAAGCACCTGCGCCTAGTGCTCGGAAACTCGATGGGCGGCATGCAGACCTGGATCTGGGGCGTGAAGTATCCGGAGCTCATGGACGCGCTCGTCCCCATGGCCTGCCAGCCGACCGAGATGTCGGGGCGCAACTGGATGCTGCGGCGCCTCCTGGTCGAGGCCATCCGCAACGACCCGGAGTGGAACGGCGGCAACTACACCGCGCAGCCGCGCGGGATGCAGCGGCTTCTGGTGCAGTTCGGCATCGCCACCTCCGGCGGATCGCAGGCCTTCTACAACCAGGCGTCGACGCGCGCGAAGGGTGATGCGCTCGTCGCGCAGCGCCTGGCGCAGCCGTTCCGCGGCGATGCGAACGACGTGCTCTACCAGTGGGAATCCTCAGACGACTACAACCCGTCTCCGGGCCTCGAGCGCATCCGGGCGATGCTCGTCGCCATCAACTCCGCCGACGACGAGCGCAACCCGCCCGAGCTCGGCATCCTCGAGCGCGAGATCAAGCGCGTGAAGAGCGGCCGCTACGTGCTGATCCTGGCGAGCAGCGAGACGCGCGGGCACGCCACCACCGGCAACGCGGCGCTGTGGAAATCCCACCTCGCCGATCTGCTGCAGAGCGCACCGCGGGCGGCAAAGTAGTCGGCCTTACGCCGCGGCAGGCGGGGGCGGGCCGCGCCGCTCGACCTCGAAGCCCGCCGCCACCCAGGCGTCCAGCCCGCCGTGGAGCGGCCGCACCTTGGTGTAACCGAGCCCGATGAGCTTCTTCGCGACCTGCGCCGCCGAGGCCTCGTTGGGGCAGCTGCAGTAGAAGACGATTTCGCTCTCCGCCGAGAGCTCCCCGAGGCGCGCGTCGACCTCGCCGATGTCCATCGCCAGCGCCCCGGGAATGTAGCGCGGGTCGAGGTCGCGGACGATGCGCGAGCGCACGTCGACGACCACCGGGTGCTCGCCCCCGTCCATCAGGGCGCGCAGTTCGCTGACGCCGATGCGCGCGATGCGCAGCATCTTGTAGAAGCGCCGCCGCTCCCACCACTTGAGCGCGACGTAGCCGGCGAGGAGAACCCCGATCGCCTGCAGCGCGAGCGTTCCCAGGCCTTGCAGGCGGTCGACGAGCTCGTGGATCCCCGCGTGGAACAGCACTCCCGCGCCGACCGCGACGCCCGCCCAGATCACCACGCCGAGGCCGTTCAGCAGCAGGAACGAAGCCCAGCCGACGCGCATCGCGCCGGCGAGCGGCGGCGCTATGGTCGACAGGCCGGGGATGAACTTCGACAGCACCAGCGTCAGCCTGCCCCAGCGCTCGAAGCGGAATTCCGTCTGGCGCACGCAGGAGTCCGGAGACAGCGACACCCGGCACAGGAGGGCCATCACCCGCCGGCCCCAGCGCCGGCCCGCGAGATACCAGGCCGCGTCGCCCAGCATGCACGCGACGAACGCCAGGGCGAAAACCGCGACGAGCGAGAACTCGCCCTCGACCGCCAGGGCGCCGGCGACGATCAGGGTCGGCATCGCCGGAATCGGCAAGCCGAGCTGCTCGAGGAGCACATTGGCGAAAACCAGCGCGAGGCCGTATTCGGCGATGAGGCGATCCATCGCGCAAGTATGTCATGCGCGACGGGCGGCCCGCGGTGGGGATAAACTCCCTCGCACGCACGAACCGGAGGATATCCATGAGACGCCTTGCCGCACTCCTCACTGCTCTTCTCGCCGCGAGCCTATTTGTCCCGCCGGCGCAGGCCCAGTACCCGAACAAGCCGATCCGCATCGTCGTCCCCTTCGCCGCGGGCGGCACCTCGGACATCCTCGCGCGCGCCATCGGGCCGCGCATCACCGAGGTCTGGAACCAGCCGGTGGTGGTGGAGAACCGCACCGGCGCCAACGGCAACGTCGGCGCGGATTTCGTCGCCAAGTCCGCGCCCGACGGCACTACCATGCTGCTCTCGGATGTCGGCGCGCTGGCGATCAACCCGAGCGTGTACCCCAGCATGCCCTTCGACCCGGCCCGCGATTTCTCGCCGATCGTGATGGTGTCGTACTCGCCACACGTGCTGGCGGTACATCCGTCGGTGCCGGTAAACAATGTCAAGGAGCTCATCGCCTATGCCAAGGCCAATCCGGGCAAGATGAACTTCGCCAACTCGGGCACCGGCGGCGCCCCGCACCTCGCCGGCGTCGAATTCGCGGCGCGCACCGGCGTGCAGTGGGCCTACATTCACTACAAGGGCGGCTCGGCCGCGGTCACCGACGTGATCGCGGGCAACGCCAACGTGCTCTTCAACGGCATGCTCGCCACCTATCCCTCGGTGAAAGCCGGCCGCCTGAAAGGACTCGCGGTGTCGAGCGCGCAGCGCGTCCCGTCGGCGCCCGAGCTGCCCACGGTGGCGGAGACGCTTCCCGGCTTCGAAACCGGCTCCTATCAGGGCCTGCTCGCGGCGGCCGGCACCCCGCGCGAGATCGTGGCGAAGCTGAACGCCGAGCTGATCCGGATCCTGAACACCGCCGAGATGAAAGAGTTCCTCGCGAAGCAGGGCACCGAGGTACGCGCCGGCACGCCGGAGGCGCTAGGGCAATTCATCCTCAACGAAAAAGCGCGCTGGGCGAAAGTGGTCAAGGAAGCCGGAATCAAAGCCGACTGAAAATGAAAAGCACGATGTGTTTGACCTGCGGCCGACGGCCGGCCGGCGCCTTTCGAAACGGGGCGCGACCCTGAGCGCGGCACCCGTGCTCAGGGTGCTGTCTTGCCTGAGCCTTGTTTTCGTCCAGGCCCAGGCAGCTTCACCGGTGGGCGAGCTTCAATCCGGGGCGGATTTTCCCGCCATCGATGCCTACGTTCTGAAGCGGATGGGCGAGCTCGGCGTCCCGGGAGGGGCCTTGGCGATTACGAAGGACGATCGAATCGTCCATCTGAAAGGTCTTGGCGCCGCCGATTCAAGCGGGCGCGCCGTGACGCCGCAGACACCGTTCTGGATCGGTTCGCTGTCCAAGTCGTTCACGGCGCTGGCCGTCATGCAATTGGCGGAGGCGGGGAAGATCGAGCTGGACGCCCCGGTTCAGCGCTACCTGCCGTGGTTTCGCGTCGCTGACGAATCGTCGTCGGCGCAAATCACGGTGCGCCACCTCCTGAATCAGACCAGCGGCTTCTCGGCGTCGACCGGCAATGCCTTCTGGGACGGCTCCGCTGGAGCGGAGACGGTCGTCCGCAGCCTGAAGGATGCGAGGCTCGGCCAGCCGGTCGGAACGCGCTTCCAATACAGCAACGTGAATTACATAACCGCGGGATTGCTCGTGGAAGCCGTGAGCGGCGAGGATTATGCCGCCTACATCGAACGGCACGTATTCACCCCGCTCGACATGCGGCACTCCCACACCCGGGAAGGCGCCGCGCTCGCCGACGGCATGGCCGTCGGCCATTACCGCAATCTGGGACGAACGACGGAATCGCAGGGCGTGCGGCCTCCCGCTTACCTGGCCGCGGGCTTTCTGATCGCCAGCGCCGAGGACCTCGCCCACTACGCCATCGCACTGCTTAACGAGGGGCGATACGGGCAGGCAGCCGTTCTCTCCGCAAGCGGCATCGCCGAATTGCATCGCCCCGCCCTGCCGGTCTGGAAGGATTTCTACTACGCGATGGGCTGGGTCGTCGGGCCGATCGACACCCTACCCAGCGTCTGGCACAACGGCGATGCGGGGCGCTCGCATGCCATGGTGATCCTGGTGCCTGGGCAGAAGCTGGGCGTCGTCGTGCTCGCCAACGCCAGCGGGTTCGGGGCGGTACGAGAAATCGACGAAATAGAGAAGGGAGTGCTTAGCCTCCTCCTGGACCGGGCGGCGCCCTCGTCTCTCCCGCTGTTCGCGATCGCCTATTGGGCGATTCTCCTGGTGCCGGTTGCGCAGTTGGTACCGGTACTCGTCGTGCTGCGACGCTGGCGGCGGGGAGATTACTCCGCGCAGAAAGACCCACCGGCCGGCTGGGCAAGATTGTCCTGGTGGATCGCACTCACCGTCATCCCCAACCTGGCGATCGCGGCACTGTTCCTGCTCGGAATGCCGCAGATCGCAAGCTTGCCGATATTTTCCGGGTTCCGCCTCCTCTACCCGGAAGTGGCCTTTGCACTCCTCGCGGGCGGAGTGCTTGGGATCGGCTGGAGCATCGCCTATACGACCCTGATATTGCGAACCCGGCGCGCGCCCGCTCCGTAGCCTGTGCCACCGATACTGGAACCGATCTCCAGGGAGAAGATGCAGTATCGGGTCGTTACCGCTCTGTCCGTTGGAGCCGTAGGACTGACAGGAATAGTTCACTATTTCGTCGACGACCGTATCTTTCAGCGATTTATCGGCAGCCTCAATCCGTTGGCGGCCGCCCTATTTCTTGCCGTTCTGGGTTTTGTTCTTTTGTCCTTTCTTCTTTCCCAAGGTTGGTTCGCGATCTACAGAAAGGAGAACCTGAAAGGACTCCTTCGTTCTTGCGGTCTCGCCGCATTATTCGGGATGATGATAATCCCGGTCGACCTGAAGATCGTTTTTCCTATCGACACCAACATTCCGTTTCCTGAGTCTCTGCTGTTCTACCCCGTCATCGGTTTTTTCGTCGAAATCCTTTTTCATGTCCTACCCCTCTCGGTGCTCGTGATTGCGCTGACCTCGATATTCAGAAATGCAAACCGGAGCAATATCGTCTGGTCTTGTATTCTCTTTGTCTCCTTGCTGGAGCCCGTCTATCAAACGATGTGGATGGTTTCTTCAAGCCAGTACGCCTTATGGGCAGTGATGTTGGTCGGGCTTCATGTGTTCTTGATCAACTTGTTTCAGTTACTCATTTTCAAGCGCTACGATTTCACCTCGATGTATGCATTCAGGCTTGTGTATTACCTGTTTTGGCATATTGGATGGGGATATCTCCGCTTGAAAGTTCTGTTTTAGACGGCGCCACTTCCGCGCCCGCGCGGCGGTCGAGGGCACAAAGCAAAACGCCCCGGGGTCTCCGGGGCGTTTCGCGTTCAGGCACGCCGGCCTATCGGCGCTCGGTCATCCCTATCTTGCGGAATGATCCGCTGTTCGAGGCCTTTAAGCCGGTCCTGCCTAGATGGTCTCTCATGGGATCACCTCCTTTCAAAGTTGGGAGGCGATACTCTAGCACGCGCGGCTATGCGTTCGGCGCGGCCGGGGCGCGCGGAACGAATAGCCACAACACGATGTAGACGACGATCCCCAGGCCGCCCGCAAGCGCGAGCAGGACGAACGCCACGCGGAGGAACACCGGATCGACATCGAGCCACTCCCCGAGACCGCCGCACACGCCCGCGATCTTGCGATCGGCGCGGGACAGATGCAGGCCCTTCGCGGGCCCGCCGGCGCCGCCGGCACCGGGTCTCTCGGGAACCATGATCCACAGAAGCAGATAGACCAGCGCCCCGATGCCGCCGAAGAACAGCGACACGAGGAAGAACAGCCGCAGGAAGACCGGGTCGAGATCGAAGTACTCGCCGAGGCCCGCGCAGACGCCAGCGATCTTCTTGTCCCCCGCGAGTCGATGGAGCTTCTTCATCCCGGGCACCGAAAACGCGATTGTATGTCACGCGCCCCGGAGCCGGGCTGCGGAAAACAAAACGCCCCGGGGGTTCCGGGGCGTGATTGTCGAGCGGTCCGAGGACCCTATTTCATCCGGCTCTGGATCTTGCCGAGTGCCGCGCGCGCGCACTCCTCGTCGAAATTGCCCCCGGGGGCCCCGCTCACCCCGAGCCCGCCGATGGTGCTGCCGCCCGCTACGATGGCGACGGCACCCTGTGCGAAGGTGACGTTGGGCAGCGGCGTCTGCGGCACCGTGGTCGGCGCCGCCTTCGCCATGCGGTCGGCGATCTGTTTGGTGGTCTCCTCCTTGCGCGCGAGACCGAGCGACGCGATCGTATAGGCCTTGTAGTAGGCGTTGTCCATCGAGTGGATCGGCGCGCCGTCGCCGCGCAGCAGCGCCTGGCGCACGCCGTCCAGATCGACCACGACCGCGACCACCTTGTAGCCCTTCGCCGCGCACTGCGCGACCGACTCGCCGACCAGCTCGTTGGCGAGCGCGGCCGACAATTTTTGCGACTGGATCAGCCCTGGCGGCTGCACCCCTTGCGCCTGCGCGCCCGTCGCGGCGCCCGCGACGAGGACGGCAAACACGACACCTGCCGGAAAACGTGACATGGTCTCCTCCTTGTTTGAATGTGTTGCCGGATGAGAATACTTGAAAGACCCCGCCCGAAGAAAGCGGGCCGCGCGGCCTTCACGGCGCGGGCGATCGCGTGGAATAAGAAGCCGCGGCGGGATGTACGTCGGGATGACAGGTCCACAAACGCGAAGCCCCGCGATGAACTCGCAGGGCTTCACAGTTTTGCCACTCGTCGTGGCCTCAATTCATCACGTCACCGTGATGCATGCCGGCCTTCTTGCCGGCTCAAGGGTCGCACTGTCGGAAGCGTCATCGATAGGTCTGCCCTCCGTTCAACGACTTCATGCCGGCCCCCCGCGCGGGGTTCCAGTCGGCGACTCGAGTCACGCCCTATTGACGTCTGCCCGGCTCTACGGGTCGAGATAATTCTCAAACATCGTGTCGAGGGTGGTCGCCGCCCGTTCGCCTCAGGTACACCCGCAATACGGGGCGCGCACAACAGCGAAGCACTGGTGCAGCAACCAGATGAGTCGTTCGTTCGAAAATCCATCCCGACCCGAATCACCGAAGCGCTTTCAGTTGACGCCTTTCGCGGTTCCCCGTCAAGTCGAATTTTCGCGATCGATAGCCTGCTGATTTGACTTAAGTCAATAGCCGTCGCTAGTTGCACAGTCCCAGGATGCGCTCCTCCGCCGAACACTGCTTTGCGGGCTTTGCGGGCGCTCTCGGCTTGGTCTTGCCGAGGCAGGCGCGGATCTCTCGGGTCGTCGGCGCATAGTAGGTCCAGCCGGGACCGAGTGTCGGCAGGGTCAGGCTGACTTCGCGCCATTTGGGATGACCTTGCGACTGCAGGGTGGAGAAATTCTGGCACAGCGATCGCGCAAACCGGGTCAGGTTGTCCACCGTGCCCTCCAGGTTGTAGTCGTAGGTGACCAGAAACGCTCCGACCGAGATCGTGGTGAAGTCTTCCTGCAGGAGGTTGGGATAGCTGCTCGCCTTGACGGTGGAGAAGGAATAGACCGTCAGCGGCAGCTTGCTCGAGGGATGGGCGGGATCGAACTTCAGCAGCTTGATGAATTTCTGCGCCTCGGGCTTCATGTTGGCGATCAGCGGGGCGGGCTGCCCGGCGGCGACGACGACGACATCGACCGACTTGTCGCCGATCAGCTTGACGAGCGCTTCTTCGTTCGAGAGAAAGCTCGCATTCCCTTCCGGAATGGGGCCGTTGAACATCATCCGGTAAAGCGTATGCGTGATGAGGGCCGCACCGCTGCCCAGGACGCCTCCGTTGATCTTCGCGTTCCTGATGTCGTTGATGGAGTTCAGCGGCGAGTCGGCCCTGACGATGTAGTGGATCTCGGTGTTGTAAAGCGGCAGGATCACGCGCAGCGGACGGATGATGGCGCTCGCCTCCTTGTTGCCCGCAGCCGCGCGGTCGAGGAATGCCTGATAGACGTCGGCCTGGACGATCGCGAATTTCACGCCCGGGTCGTAGCGAAGATGCTTGACGTTCGCGGCCGAGCCCGCCGTGGGCAGGACCTCGAGCTTGATCGCTGCATCCGGGGCCACGAACTTGGCGAGATCGAAGCCGATCGCGAAATAGGTGCCCCTTTCATTGGCGGTCACGATCCGGTACTCGGCGGCCGCGAGGGCGGCCCCGCCGTGCAGGCAAAGCGCCGCCGCCGTGAACGCGCTGAACAGTCTCCTCGACATGTCATTCCCTCCTCTGTGTGGATCTCGGCGCGCACAGCCCGAGGGCCGCCGCCTCCGACGTGCACGCCGCGGCGCCGGATGGCTCCGGCCCGCCTGCCTTGTCGGCCTCGGGTTTCGTTGCGCACAATCCAAGAGCCGCGAGCCCTTCCGTGCACGCTTGCTGCCGCGGGGCTTCGCCTGGCTTGCCCGGGTTGATCGTCTGAGATCGCGTGATCGCGGCGGCGGCCGATTTCCCCTCCTGCGATTCTACGGGCTGGCGGCCGGCTCGCGGCGGGTTGGCCGCGGCTCGCGCCGGGGTGGCAAGCGGGTTCCCGGATGTCGTGCTCGTGTCGTCGGCCGATTTCGCATCGGCGGGCGTTTCACCGCCTGCGGCCCGAGGCTCGTCGACGAGCGAGGTCTGGCGGTAGCCGTAGTAGGCGAGAGCGCCGATCGCGGCGAGAACCACTGCAACGGCGAGCGCTCGAGAGCTCCGGCGAGGCAGGAACACCTTGGCGGCGGGCGAAGCGGCGACGAGCGCGCCTGCATTGCGCGTCGGGAACGCGCCGTGGCACCAGATGCAGACGGTCGCGCTTGCCGAATTCACTGCCCCGCAGCGCGGACACGAGGCAAGGTGCGGTGGAAGATGCAATTCTCCCCCGCAGGCGCCGCAGAATTTCGCGTCCGCCGGGTTCTCGTGCTCGCAGTACCGGCATCGGATGAGGGATAGATGGATCTTCAAGGCGACCGGAGCTTCTTCGCCGACGACGACCCATTCTAGGGCAGTTCAGTCGCAGGCGAAACCGGAGACCGCGGAAGGGCCCCAGATCGCCGGGCAGCGCAACTTACCCGAGAGGCCCCAAGAACGGTTCTCCCAGGAACGTATCGCTCTGCCCCTCCACCGCTTCCGGCCATTTCTTGTTGTCGACCTTCGCGCGCTGCGACGCAGGCCGCGGTTTGCCGTCCCAGCCGACTTGCTCCATGTAGTAATAGAGCTGGATGGCGAAGCCGTCGGGGTCGATGGCGAAGGCGCAGTAGTCGATGCCGGGGAACAGCTCGGGCGGCAGGTATTTGATGGTCACGCCGTTTGATTTCAGGAAGACGACGGCTTCTTTCAGTTGCTGGTAGTCGGCGAGCTGTATGCCAAAGGACATGAGGGTGGAGTCGGCGCGCAAGTCCAGCTCTTCGCGGAGCTTGAGCGGATAAATCGCCATCGAGTGGTGCTCGGTGTTTGCGCGCAGGAAGACGCAGCGCTGCCCTCTGTATTTCACCTCCTCGGTGACCGCGAAGCCGAGATCGTCGCGATAGAAGGCGACCATTTTCTCCATGTCCTCGGCGAAGAGCCGCACCGGCCCGATGCGCGCGATCTTGAACGGCCGCGCGAGCAGGACGCCGCCGACGGCGTATTTCTCCTCGCTATGGTCCTTGGCGCGCGTGCCCTTTTCGATCGGGATGCCGTCGGCGCTCGCCTTCATCACTTCCGCGTACTCGGACTGGTGCGGCAGCTGCGGCGGCTTGGAGTAGCGCACGCCGTACATGTCGCGCGGCTTGGAGTAGCCGTCCCAGCCGATCTGCTCGATGCCGTAGTAGAGCTCGTTGGTGTGGCCGTCGGGATCGGGCGGATAGAAGTGCCAGTTCGACCCCGGCAGGTCCCGGCCGGCGCGGCGGATAGGCTTGCCGCGCTTGGTAAACCAGTCGAACGCGTCGGACACCTCCTGCAGCGATCCAACCTGCCAGGTGATCTGGTTGACGGTGCCGCTCTGAGTGCGCGCGTGCGGATTGATGGTCTCGAGTAACCGGCGCGGAAAGAAAACAAAAGAGTGGTGATCGGTGCCGTGGCGCGAGAAGTAACCGACCGTCGGGCCCACCTTGTCGCGCTGCTCGGGCGGCACGCGCTCGCTGAAATCGAGCGGGTCGGAAACGCGGAACCCCAGCAGCCGGCAGTAGAAATCTCTGGTCTTCTCGGGGTCCGCGACGTTGACGCCGAAATGGCCGAGGCGGCGGATGCGGAACGGGCGCGGCAGCTTGACGCCGCCGACGACGAATTCTTCAGTGGCCTGCGCAAAGCGTTCGGGTTTGTTCATGGAAGATTCCCTCTCCAGGTCGGCGCATTGTACGCCGCAGACCGCCGCCGGCCCGAGCGTGTCAGGTTTTCCCGACAACACCCCTGGGGCTTCCCCCGCCTTGACCGCTCGCGCCCGAGAACGCAACATGAGCCAAGAAGCGCCATGAAGAAACTCCACCCAAGCGCCGGTCCGGCCGCCGCGCTGCTCCTCCTGGCAGCCGCGGTTCTGGTCGCCTGCGGCTCCTACTCCGACAGCTCCATGCCGGCGCCCCCGCAGGCGACGAGCGCCCGGTTCGCGTTCGCCGCCAACTTCGACACCAACAGCATCTCGATCTACAACGTCGATACGGCCACGGGACGGCTCTCCGCCGGCCCCGCCGACGCACCGACCGGAGCCTGCATCGGCCCGTGGTACGTGGAAGCGAGCCGCGACGGAAAGTTTCTATTTGTCGCCTGCCAGACGTCGAACAGCGTCGCCTCGTTTTCGATGGACCCAAACACCGGCGCCCTCATGATGATCGGTTCGCCGGTCGCCGCAGGAGCCACGCCCGGGATCCCCGAAGTTCACCCGAACGGAAGGTTCTTGTACCTCTCGAACATCGGCTCGGCCTCGCTCAGCGCCTACTCGATCGGGGCCGACGGAGCGCTCTCGGAAATCGCCGGTTCACCGTTTGCGGCCGGAACATTGCCCTACGCGGTCAAGGCGAGCGACTCGGGTGCTTTCCTGTATGTCACCAATCGCGACTCCGACAATGTATCGGTGTTCACCGTGGACCAGGCCTCGGGCGTGCTAACCGGAATCGCCGGCTCGCCGTTCCCGGCCCGCGACGGCCCCCGCGCGATCGAGTTCTCCGGGAAGTTTGCATTCGTGGCCAACCGGTTCGAGGACTCCGTTTCCGTATTCATGGTGGACCCGGCCACGGGCGCGCTGAGCGAGATCGCCGGCTCGCCCTTCGCCGCCGGCGACGACCCCCGCTCGGAAGTCGTGGATCCGACGGGCAAGTATCTCTACGTGATGAATTCGATTTCTAGCGACATCACGGCCTACTCGATCGACGCGAACACGGGGGCTTTGACGCCGATCCAGGGCTCGCCCTTCCCGGTCGGCGCGACTCTGCTGAGCGCCGTGCCGCCGACCATCGAAATGGACGCGATGGGCAAGCTCATCTATGTCACCGGCAGCGCCTCCAATGCCGTCTGGGCCTTCCGCGTCGATGCATCGACGGGCGCGCTGCAGGCGCTGCAGACCATCGGCACGACCGGAATCACCTCTTCGCTCGCCCTGAGGTAGCGCGAGGTTTCACGGCGGGCATTGCCGCTACCGCAATCCGCCCGGAAGCCGCGCGCGCAGGTCGCGCAGTTCCCCTTCGAGATCGCGCACGCGCTCGAGCAGCGTAACAGCAAGCGCGAGCCCCTGGAAATCGAGGTCGAAATCCCTGCGCAGGCGGCACGCGCTGCGCGCGACGACCAGCCGGTCGGCGCTGAAGGTCCACTCGCGAGCGAGCGGATCGGCGGGCGCGATCGCGCCGCAGTCGACCAGACCGCGCATTTCCGCCTCCGTCAGCCCGGAAAGCTCGCACAGCTCCGTCAGCGAAAACTCGTAGTGCTCGTGCAGCCAGCTCTCCTGCTCGATCTTCATTTGACCGCCTCCTCCGCGAAATGCCCGCGCGGGTTGAACGTCGAGATGCCGGCAAGCTCCTCGTAGAGGGCGCGCTCGCGCTCGCCGGTCGCGCTCGGCACCGCGATCTGGACGATGGCGTAGAGGTCGCCCTCTCCGGATTGAGGCTTGGGCAGCCCGCGCCCGGCGAGGCGCAGCTGCTGCCCCGCGCGCGTTCCCGGCGGGACCTTGAGCTTCACGGAGCCTCCCAGGGTCGGCACCTCGAGCGTCGTGCCGAGCACGGCCTCCCAGGGCGCGAGCGGCAGATCGAGGAACAGGTCGTGCCCGCTGACGCGGAACAGGCGGTGCGGGTGCAGCGAAACGTTGAGGTATAGGTCGCCGTCGCGCCCGCCGTTCGCACCCTTGCCTCCCTTGCCCGCCAAACGCAGCCGCTGGCCGTCGGTCGCGCCCTTGGGGATGCGCGCCTTGAAGCTGCGCCGCACGCGGCGCGGGAAGCCGTGCTCGTCGTGCTCGGGCACCTGGAGGTCGAGGTCGACCTCGGTGCCGCGGTAGGCCTCCTCGAGCGAGATGTGCGCGGTGACCTCGTAGTCCTGCCCGGGCACGCGGATGTTTCCGCGCGGGCCGGCGCCGCGCCGCCCGCCCATGATCCCGGCAAAGAGGTCCGAGAGGTCGTGGTCCTCGAACGAGAACTGCCCGTCGCCGGAGTGGAACGGCTCCCCGCCGAACTGCGCTTCCCAGCCGGGCGGCGGCCGGAACTCCTCGCCGGGCCGGTGGCTGCCCAGGCGATCGTAGGCGGCGCGCTTCTGCGGGTCCTTGAGCGTCTCGTAGGCCTCGCCGATCTCCTTGAACC
>JBGQKK010000050.1:0-13315 GCA_041499545.1 Gammaproteobacteria bacterium
CTCGATCACCACCCGCATCAGCCCGAACATTTGTCCGTACAGCGGCAGGGTTGCGAGCGCGAGCAGCCCCATGATCGTCAGGACCACCCCGAGGAAGCCTGTCGGATCGGCGATCGAGTCGATGCGCCGGCGGATCCAGTAGCCTCCGCAGGCAATGCCCAGGATGAACGCCGAGAGCATCAGCTCGAAGGAGTGCGTGGAAGATCCGAGCACCAGCGACAGCATCCGGATCCATCCGATCTCGAACACGAACGCTGCCGCGCCGGTGAGAAGCGCGACGGCGAGAAGAAGGCGGTGATCGCCGCTAGCTTCGCTTCGGGCTGGAGCGCGAGCCGCAAGCGGCGGCTCGGCGTCGCGGGCAAGCAGCCACACGGCGGCGGCGAGGACCAGATTCATGGCCCCGGCGACCTGCATCGTACCCGGCAATCCCAGGGCTTCGATCATCACGAACCCGCTCGCGAGCACCCCGATCGCCGCGCCGAAGCTGTTGGTGAAATAGAGCATGGCGAGCGATTCGCCGGGCGCCGCAGGGTAGCGGCGGATCAGGCCCGCGCTCATCAGCGGGAAGGTCATGCCGAGCAGGATGGATTGCGGCAGGATCAGCGTTCCGGCGAGCGTCCATTTGAACAGTGCCGCCGAGGTCTCGCCGCCGAGCGCGGGGAGGATGCTCGTGTAGGCGGAATCGGTCGCCGCGACGAAGATCGGGTGGAACAAAAACGCCGCCAGACCGATCAAAGCTTCCGCCGCGGCATAGCCCCGCAGCAGATTTTTCCAGCCCTGCGACCAGCGGCTGCAAAGCCAGGAGCCGATCGCCATGCCGCCCATGAAGAGGGCGAGCACCAGCGTCTGCGCGTACGCCGCGTGGCCGAGAAAGAGCTTGAGATAGTGGCTCCAGATCGACTCGTAGATCAGGCCCGCGAACCCGGACACGGTGAACAGCAGGAAAAATACGCTGCGGGGGACGCGGGTCATGTGATCGGGAGCCGTTGCGCAAAAGGCGGCATTATACGGGTCGTGAACTTGCGTCCCCGCGGGACGGAAGAAAGGAGCCAAAGACCATGAAATCCAGGATGGGGTTCGGGGCGCTCACCCTTGCGGCCCTTTGCGGATGCCAGTCGGTGCAGACGACCGAGGGTGGCGTGGTCGGCGTCGAGCGAAAACAAAGCATGTCGACTCTGGTCTCGTCCGCCCAGATGGATCACAGCGCGGCCGAAGCCTACGCCCAGGTTCTCGCGGACGCGCGCAGCAAGAACCAGCTCAACCGCGATCCCGCCCAGGTCGCGCGGGTGCGCGGCATCGCCAACCGCCTGATCCCGAGCACGGCGGCCTTCCGCGCAGACGCCCCAGGCTGGAAATGGGAAGTCAACGTCATCACCTCGCAGGAAGTGAACGCGTGGTGCATGCCCGGCGGCAAGATCGCGGTCTACACCGGTCTGATTACGAGCCTGAGTATCACGGATGAGGAGCTCGCCGCGGTGATGGGGCACGAAATCGGGCACGCCTTGCGCGAGCACGGCCGCGAGCGCGCGAGCGAGCAGATGGCGCAGCAGCTCGGGGTGAGCGTGCTGGGGGCGGCACTGGGGCTCGGCGATGTGGGAGCGCAGCTGACGCAGACCGTGCTCGACGTGACGCTTTCCTTGCCGCATTCCCGCACGCAGGAGACCGAAGCCGATCGCATCGGCGTGGAGCTGGCGGCGCGCTCCGGCTACGATCCGCGCGCGGCCGCGTCCCTGTGGCAGAAAATGGGCAAGCTGGGCGGGGGCAAGCCGCCCGAGTGGCTGTCGACCCACCCCTCCGACCAAACCAGGACGCGCGACGTTCAGGGCTACGCCGAGCGGGTTTTGCCGCTGTACGAGGCTGCGCGCGCGCGCTGACGCGGTTCGAGCGGGCCTCGCGCGTCCGAAAGCCCTTCGTAGAGAGGGCGATCCGGTATAATTTTTTCTCTTTGCCGCTGTCCAAACCGCAATGAACCCGCGCACGCTCTACGACAAGCTCTGGGAATCACATGCCGTGCATGCCGAGGAAGACGGCACGACGCTCCTCTATATCGACCGGCACCTGGTGCACGAGGTGACCAGCCCCCAGGCGTTCGAGGGCATGAGGCTCGCGGGGCGCCCCTTGTGGCGCGTTTCGGCCAACCTCGCGGTGGCGGACCACAACGTTCCGACGACCGGTCGCTCGGGCGGGATCGTCGATCCGGTGTCGCGCCTGCAGGTCGAGACGCTCGACAAGAACTGCGCCGAGCACGGTATCGTCGAATTCAAGATGAACGACCTCCGTCAGGGGATCGTGCACGTGATCGGGCCGGAGCAGGGCGCGACCCTGCCGGGAATGACCGTCGTGTGCGGAGACTCGCACACCAGCACGCACGGCGCGTTCGCCTGCCTCGCGTTCGGCATCGGGACTTCGGAGGTCGAGCACGTGCTCTCCACGCAGTGCCTGCTCGCGAAGAAGATGAAGAACATGCTGGTGCGCATCGAGGGGGCGCTGCCGCGCGGCGTTTCGGCCAAGGACGTAGCGCTGACCGTGATCGGCAGAATCGGTATCGCAGGAGGGGCGGGCTACACCATCGAATACGCCGGCAGCACGGTGCGCTCGCTCTCTATGGAAGGCCGGATGACCTTGTGCAACATGTCGATCGAGGCCGGGGCGCGCGCCGGGCTCATCGCGGTGGACGAGGCGACGATCGCTTATCTCAAGGGCAGGCCGTTCGCGCCGCGCGGCGAGCTGTGGGACCGCGCGGTCGCGTTCTGGCGGACCTTGAAGAGCGATCCGGGTGCGAAGTTCGACAAGGAAGTAACGATGGACGCGCGCTCGATCAAGCCCCAGATCACCTGGGGCACGTCGCCGGAGATGGTCGTCACGGTCGATGAGCGCGTTCCCGACCCCGACCGGGAAAGGGATGCGATCCGGCGGGAAGGCATGGAGCGGGCGCTCACCTATATGGGGCTCGAGCCCAATACGCCGATGACCGACATCCGCATCGACAAGGTGTTCATCGGGTCGTGCACCAATTCGCGCATCGAGGACCTGCGGGCGGCGGCCGCCGTGGTGCGGGGACGGCGCGTTGCCGCGAGCGTCAGGCTCGCGATGGTCGTTCCTGGGTCCGGCCTCGTCAAGGCGCAGGCCGAGAAGGAAGGCCTAGACCGCGTGTTCAGGGACGCCGGGTTCGAATGGCGCGAACCGGGTTGCTCGATGTGTCTCGCCATGAACGCCGACCGGCTCGAGCCGGGCGAGCGCTGCGCCTCGACCTCGAATCGCAATTTCGAGGGCAGGCAGGGTGCCGGCGGGAGGACGCACCTGGTGAGTCCGGAGATGGCGGCGGCGGCGGCGATCGCCGGGCACTTCGTCGACGTGCGCCAGTGGAGATGACGGGACCCTGATGGAGAAATTCACGATAGTGAACGGAATGGTCGCGCCGCTCGATCGGGCCAATGTCGATACCGATCAGATCATCCCCAAGCAGTTCCTGAAATCGATCCGCAAGACGGGCTTCGGACCCTACCTGTTCGACGCCTGGCGCTATCTCGACGAGGGCTGGCCCGGCAAGCCCGACTCCGAGCGCCGGTCCAACCCCGATTTCGTGCTCAACCAGCCGCGCTACAAGGGTGCGAGCATCCTCCTGGCGCGGAAGAACTTCGGCTGCGGCAGCTCGCGCGAGCACGCGCCCTGGGCGCTCGCCGAGTACGGATTTCGCGCGGTCGTCGCGCCTTCGTACGCCGATATCTTTTTCGACAACTGCTGCAAGAACGGCTTGCTGCCGGTGGTTCTCACCGAGGGAGAAGTCGACCGTCTGTTCCACGAGGTCGCCGCCTTTCCGGGATTCCGGCTGGTCGTCGATCTGGACAAGCAGATCGTGGCGACGCCGGACGGCGCCAAGGCGATGCGCTTCGAGATCGATCCCTTCCGCAAGTACTGCCTCCTCAACGGCCTGGACGACATCGGATTGACGCTGCGCCACGCCGACAAGATCCGCGCTTTCGAAGAGCGGCGCCGTCTCGAGCAGCCCTGGCTGTTCGCTTAGCCGACCATGAAGATTGCGGTCCTTCCCGGCGACGGCGTCGGTCCGGAAGTCGTCGCCGAGGCGGTGAAAGTCCTGCATGTCTTCAGGCGCGAAGGCCTGGCGCTCGAGCTGGAGCAGGCTCCGGTCGGGGGCGCCGCCTACGACGCCGCGGGAGACCCGATTCCCGAGGCGACGCTCCAGGTCGCGAGGAAGGCGGACGCGATCCTGTTCGGCGCCGTCGGCGGTCCCAGTTACGATGCGCTGCCGCGCGAAAAGCGGCCCGAGCAGGCGATCCTGCGGCTCAGGAAGGAGCTGGATCTGTTCGCCAATCTGCGGCCTGCTTCGGTGTTTCCGGAGCTCGCCGACGCGTCGACGCTCAGGCCCGAGGTGGTGTCCGGCCTCGACATCCTGATCCTGCGCGAGCTGACCGGCGACATCTACTTCGGCCAGCCGCGCGGGATCCGCAAGCTCGAAGGCGGCGTGCGCGAAGGCTTCGACACCATGCGCTACTCCGAGCCGGAGATCCGGCGCATTGCGCATGCCGGTTTCCGCGCCGCGTTGAAACGCGGGAAGAAGCTGTGCTCGGTCGACAAGGCCAACGTGCTCGAGACCTCGCAGCTCTGGCGCGAGGTGATGAGCGCGGTCGGAAAGGAATACGCCGCGGTGGAGCTCACGCACATGTACGTGGACAACGCCGCGATGCAGCTGCTCAAGAACCCCAAGCAATTCGACGTGATCGTCACGGGAAACATGTTCGGCGACATCCTCTCGGACGAGGCCTCGATGCTGACCGGCTCGATCGGCATGCTGCCCTCGGCATCTCTGGACGAGAAGGGCAAGGGGCTGTACGAGCCGATCCACGGCTCTGCCCCCGACATCGCGGGGAAAAACATAGCCAATCCCCTGGCGACGATTCTCTCGGTTGCAATGATGCTGCGCTACAGCCTCGACCAGGACGCCGCCGCGGCGCGGGTCGAAGCGGCGGTGAGGAAAGTCCTCTCCCGGGGGTATCGGACTTCCGACATCTTTCAGGCAGGGACACGCAAGGTGGGAACCCGGGAAATGGGCGACGCGGTCGTCGGCGCTCTGGGGTGACGCAGTAGGCTTTTCAGGGGCCGGTGCGTTAGCATACGTAGATACGTAGATCGGAATCTGGGAATGGCGATGATGCGAGTCGGATTCGTTGGCTGGCGCGGGATGGTCGGATCGGTGCTGATGCAGCGCATGCACGCCGAGCGGGATTTCGCGTTGATCGAGCCGGTGTTTTTCTCGACCTCCCGGGTCGGGCAGATGGGGCCCTTCATCGGGAAAGAGAGCGCGCCGCTCAAGGACGCGAAGAGCGTGAAGGAGCTCGCCGCGATGGATGCCGTCGTGTCCTGCCAGGGCGGCGACTATACCAACGAGGTGTTTCCCCGACTGCGCCAATCCGGGTGGAAGGGCTACTGGATAGACGCGGCGTCGGCGCTTCGCATGCGCGACGATGCCGTGATCATCCTGGATCCCGTCAACATGGACCTGATCAAGGGTGCGCTTTCCCGGGACGTGCGCAACTACATCGGGGGCAATTGCACAGTGAGCCTGATGCTCATGGGCATGCACGGCCTGTTCAAGGCGGATCTGGTCGAATGGGTCACCGCCATGACCTACCAGGCGGCCTCGGGCGCCGGCGCCGAGCACGTGCGCGAGCTGGTGCGGCAGATGGGATTTACGTACCAGGCCGCAAGATCGGCCCTGGATGATCCCGCCGGCGCCATCCTCGAGGTCGATAAGGCAGTGACCTCCGCGCTTCGGGACGATTCGCTTCCGAGGACGCAGTTCGGGCATCCGCTCGCCGGCAACCTGCTGCCCTGGATCGACAAGGACCTCGGCAACGGCCAGAGTCGCGAAGAATGGAAGTCGCAGGCCGAGGGCAACAAGATTCTCGGCCGCGAAGACCGCCCGGTCCCGATCGACGGCGTCTGCGTGCGCGTCGGTGCCATGCGCTGTCATAGCCAGGCTCTCACCGTAAAGCTCAGGCGCGACCTGCCCCTAGACGAAATCGAGCACATCCTCGCCGAGGCGAACGACTGGGTCAGGGTGGTTCCGAACGACAGGGAGTCAAGTCTGCGCGAGCTCACCCCGGCGACCGTAAGCGGAACGCTGCAAGTGCCGATCGGCCGTCTGCGAAGGCTGGCACTCGATAGCAGGGGTTCCTACCTCTCGGCCTTTACGGTCGGAGATCAGCTGCTCTGGGGCGCGGCCGAGCCGCTTCGAAGAATGCTGCGTATTCTCCTCGAGGTCTCGTCCTAGCCGAAGGGCCTCCCTCTGGGCCCGACCCTGTTTCCTAGAGTGAAACAGGCAAACTTTGTGAAAAAATAGAGACTTGAGGCAAGTTCCGACGTGAAAGTTGAGCTTGCAAGGCTAAGGCCA
Organism: Gammaproteobacteria bacterium; assembly: GCA_041499545.1. Lineage (GTDB taxonomy): Bacteria > Pseudomonadota > Gammaproteobacteria > Burkholderiales > SG8-39 > VBDM01. Next base: position 6,413 of record JBGQKK010000050.1, read on the forward strand.
TGATGGTATTTTAGTTTGTTTCCACTTAGGTCCAGGGTGGCAAGTGGGGGGATTCGCCTCAAAAATTCGTCTGGCGGTACTCGCGAGTGTCGCCATGCCGTCGCTGGTTTGGGCGGCCGGCCTGGGCAAGTTGTCGGTGCTGTCCACGCTCGGGCAGCCGCTCAAAGCGGAAATCGAGATCGTTTCCCTGCAGCGCGGCGAAGGCGACACCCTGGGCGCGAGGCTCGCGCCGCTGGATGTCTTCCGGCAAGCCAACGTGGATCTGAATCCCGCGCTGATGTCGGTCAAATTCGCCGTCCAGCGCCGGTCCAGCGGCCAGTACGTCATGACTCTTACGTCCGCCCAGGCCATGAACGAGCCGTTTGTGGACATGCTGGTGGAATTGAACTGGGGAAACGGGCGTCTGGTCCGCGAGTACACCTTCCTGCTCGATCCCCCCGAGTATGCCGGTCCGAAGAAACTGGACTCTGCACAGCCTGCGGCGCTTGCGCCGGTGGCGCCCTCCGAGCAAGCCGTTCCGCAGGCAGAGGCGGCGCCCGCGGAGCCGCCTCCGCCGGTGCAGGCTGCGGCAGCAGCGCCGGCCACGGTCGTTGCGCTCGTTCCGCTCGGGCCGAACGTCCCCGGGGAGACAGCCCGGGACGAGCCGGCCGTGACCGCGTCGCCGAGCCCCTCCGGTGCGGAGCCGGCTCCTCCGGGCGCGCTGGTCGAGGTCATGCCCGTGGAGCCGAAGCAGGCCGAGCCCGAACGCGCTGTGGTGGACGGACAGCCCGCGCCGGCCTCGGGCCAGCTCGTTCAAGAACCCGGAGTCAAGAGCGCCTACGAGGTCGTGCGCGGAGACACGCTGTCGAAGATCGCCATTCGCAACAAGGTCGAGGGCGTCACGCTCCAGCAAATGCTTGTGGCGCTGTTCCGCGCGAATCCGGATGCGTTCGTGGCCGACAACATGAACCGGCTGCGCGCCGGCAAGATCATCAATATTCCGGAGAGGGACGCGGCCGAAGGCGTAGCCCCAGCCGACGCCAGGCGCATCGTCTCCGCGCAATACGCCGACTTCAACGATTATCGGCGCAGCCTCGGACTTGCGGTTGCGTCGGCCTCGGCTCCCCAGGGTGGAGCGCGCCAGGCATCGGGTCAAATCAGTCCGCCGAAGGAGGAGCCGGCCGCGCCCAAGGAACCGCCGAAGGATGAATTGCGTCTCTCGCGCGGAGACGACGCGAAGCGCGGTGCGAAGGGAGCCGGCGTCGTGGCTGCGGACGACCTGGCCGCCAAAGACAAGGCGCTGAAGGAAGCCAACGAGCGCATAGCGATCCTCGAAAAGAACCTGCAGGACCTGCAGAAGCTCGCGGAAATTCGGAGCAAGTCCGCGGCGCAGCTGCAGCAGCAGGCCGAAGCCGCGAAGTCGGTGGCGGCGGCGAAGGTCGAACCGAGCAAGGCCCCTGAACCGGCCAAGGTTGCGCCGAAGGCACCCGAACCGGCAAAAGCTCCCGAGGCTGCAAAGGCGGCGCCCGCACCCAAAGCGGCCGAAGCGGCCAAGGCGCCGGAGCCGGCGAAGGCCCCGGTCATCGCCAAAGCTCCCGAGGCGCCTGCGGCCGCCAAGACCCCCGAAACAGCCAAGGCGCCGGAACCGGCGAAGGCCCCAGAACCGCCGAAAGCGCCAGAAGCCGCCAAGGCCCCTGCGCCTGAGCCCACGAAAAGCGAAGCCGCGAAGGCCGCTCCCAAGGCGGCGCCCAAGAAAGCTGCGCCCGCCCCTGCACAGGTCGAGGCCAGCTTCGTGGACGAATTGGTCGACAACCCGATGGCGCAGTTGGGGGCGGGCGGCATGTTCCTGCTGCTGGCGGGTTATGCCGTCATCAAGTGGCGCAGAAAGCGCGCCGCCCAGTTCGAGAACAGCATCATGAGCGTCGTGCCCTCGGATGCGGACTCGGTGCTCGGAAGCGTCGGGGGCCGCAACGTCGATACGAGCTCGAGCTCGCTTCAGAGCGATTTTGGCCCGGGCGCCGGCAAGGCGAGCGCCGAAGAAATCGACCCGATCGCAGAAGCCGACGTATACATGGCTTACGGGCGCGATGCTCAGGCGGAGGAGATCCTCAAGGAGGCGCTCGCCAAGGATTCCAGTCGCCAGGCGATTCGCGTCAAGCTGCTCGAGATCTACGCCAATCGCAAGGACACGAGGTCGTTCGAATCGGCGGCGAACGAGCTGCGAGCCGCGACCGGCGGGCGCGGGGCCGAATGGGAGAAAGTGGCTGCCTTGGGATTGTCGATCGACCCGAGCAATGCCCTCTACGGAGGCAAGCCCGGCAGCTCGTCTGCGGGCATCGCGTCTCAGCTCCCTCCGGGGTTCAACGAGACGGCGCAGATCCCGGCGTTCAACCCCCCGACGACCACGGGGCCGGTGCTGGAGGCCGATGCCCCCCTCAACATCGATTTCGATATCGGTACTTCGACCACGGCATCCACACCGCTGCCCGATCTCGATCTGGGCATCGCTTCGGCGCCGTCGGCCGGGCCCGCGGCCGGGCTGGATTTCGATCTGGGGCTCGGCGGCGACAAGACCGCGTCCCCGGTTGCGGCGGCCGGACCTGCGGCGGCGGAGCCCGCACTGAGCATCGATTTCGACTTGCCCATGGGCGACAAGCCGGCTGCGGCCGCCGCCGGGGCCGCTCCCTTCGCCGGTCCCGCGACCGAGCTGGGGTCGATCGATTTCGACCTGGGGACAAAAGCCGCAACCGAGCCGGCACCGTTGATCGATCTGTCCGCCATCAGCCTCGATCTCGGCACGCCCGGCGGGGGCAGCGGCAACGGGTCGGGCGGCACTCCGGACGCTCGATGGCAGGAGGTCGCGACCAAGCTCGATCTTGCGAAGGCGTACGAGGAGATGGGCGACAAGGACGGCGCCCGCGAGCTGCTGAAAGAGGTCGTGAGAGAAGGCGATACCGCGCAGCAGCAGCAGGCCCAGACGATGCTCCAGGCGCTCGGCTGATCTCCACCGGAATTCTCGGTAAGCAATCGGCGCCTGGTGCGCCGATTGCTATTTTCGGGAATGAGAAACATGAAATGGGCTGTCGGAGTGAGCTACTGTGGCGCGGGTCTCGAGGGCTGGCAATCGCAACCCTCCGGAAACACCGTGCAGGACCGCCTCGAGCGCGCGCTCTCGGAGATCGGCGGAGAGCCGATTGCGCTTACCGCGGCCGGCCGTACCGACGCGGGGGTGCATGCCAGCGCTCAGGTGGCGCATTTCGAGACGAACGTGGACCGTCCGGAATCGGCGTGGGTGCGCGGCGCGAACGCGCTCCTACCCGCCGGGATCGCGGTCCAATGGGCGACGCCCGTGGCGGAGGATTTTCACGCGCGCTACTCGGCGGTGTCGCGAACCTACCGCTATGTGCTCTACAACCACGCGATACGGCCGGCGCTGCTTGCCGGCCGCGCCGGGTGGTTTCATCTGCCGCTGGACCTCGAAAAGATGCAGGAAGCCGCAAGATACTTGCTTGGAGAACACGATTTCTCGAGCTTCCGCTCGGCGGAGTGCCAGGCAAAGAGTCCCGTGAGAGTCATGGAGACCGCGGCGATTCGCGCCAGCGGTGCGTACCTCATTCTCGATTTCACCGCGAACGCCTTCCTGCATCACATGATTCGCAACATCGTCGGCTGCCTCGTCTACGTCGGCAAAGGCAAGCACCCTCCGGCATGGATGTCGGAGCTCATGGCCGCCCGCGACCGCCAGCGCGCAGCGCCGACCTTTGCGCCGGACGGGCTGTACCTCTTCGGGGTACGGTATGACGCGCGCTGGAACCTGCCGGCCTTCGCCGACATGATGCCGTTCGACCTGAAAGTCGCCGGATGAGAACGCGGGTCAAGATCTGCGGCATTACGCGAGTCGAGGACGCCGAAGCCGCAGCCCTGCAAGGGGCCGACGCGGTCGGACTGGTGTTCTATCGCCCGAGCCCGCGCTGCGTGACCCTTGAGCGGGCGCGCCGGATCGTCGCGGCCACGCCGGCCTTCGTTTCGACCGTGGCGGTGTTCGTGAATCCCTCGCACGAGGAGGTCGAAGCCGTCATCCGCGAGTGCGGCGTGACGCTGCTGCAGTTCCACGGCGACGAGACGCCGGATTTCTGCTCGGGCTTCTCGCGGCCCTATATCAAGGCGGCGCGGATTCGTCCGGAACTGGATTTGCTAAAATACCTGTCGCCTCATACGGCTGCGCGGGCATGGATGCTCGATGCGTTCCACGAGGATCTGTGGGGCGGCACCGGAGGCGCGTTCGACTGGGGTCTGGTGCCGCGAGAGGCGGCGAAGCCGCTGATCCTTTCGGGGGGTCTGACAGCCGACAAGGTCGCGGAGGCGGTCAGGCGGGTCAGACCCTATGCCGTCGATGTGTCGACCGGGGTCGAGGTCTCTAAGGGAATCAAGGACGCCGCAAAGATCGCGGCATTCATCGGAGCGGTGAGGCGTGAGGATAGCTGATCTTCCGGACGAGCGCGGGCACTTCGGCCCTTACGGCGGCGTCTTCGTCGCCGAGACGCTGGTGCACGCACTCGACGAGCTCAAGCTCGCCTACCAGCGCTGCCGAAAGGATCCCGAGTTCATCGCGGAGTTCGAGTACGAGCTCAAGCATTACGTCGGCCGCCCCAGTCCGATCTACCACGCCAAGCGCTGGTCGCAGTTGCTCGGCGGCGCCCAGGTCTACATCAAGCGCGAGGACCTCAATCACACCGGTGCGCACAAGATCAACAACACCATCGGCCAGGCGCTGGTCGCGCGCAGCATGGGCAAACGGCGCGTGATCGCCGAGACCGGGGCGGGGATGCACGGCGTGGCGGCGGCGACGGTTGGAGCGCGCTACGGCCTGGAATGCGTGGTGTACATGGGCACCGAGGACGTGAAGCGTCAGGCGCAGAACGTCTATCGCATGAAGCTGCTCGGCGCGACGGTAGTGCCCGTGGACTCGGGCTCGAAAACCCTGAAAGACGCCCTGAACGAGGCGATGCGCGACTGGGTGACCAACGTGGACAACACCTTCTATATCCTCGGCACCGTCGCCGGCCCGCATCCCTACCCCATGATGGTGCGCGATTTCCAGTCGGTGATCGGCCGCGAGTGCCTGACGCAGATGCCCGAGCTGTGCGGTCGCCAGCCCGACGCGGTGATCGCCTGCGTCGGCGGCGGCTCCAACGCGATGGGCATTTTCTATCCGTACATTCCGCACAAGGAGGTCCGGCTGATCGGCGTCGAGGCGGGCGGCTTCGGCATCGCGAGCGGCAAACACGCGGCGTCTCTCTCGGCGGGCAGGCCGGGCGTCTTGCACGGCAACCGCACCTATCTCCTCCAGGACGAGCACGGTCAGATCCTCGATACGCACTCGATCTCCGCGGGCCTCGACTATCCCGGGGTCGGCCCCGAGCACGCCTGGCTGAAAGACACCGGTCGCGCCGAGTACGTGACCATCGACGACAAGGAGGCGCTCGCCGCGTTCCACGATCTGTGTCACTACGAGGGCATCATTCCCGCTCTCGAGTCCGCTCACGCATTGGCCTACGCGGCGAAGCTCGCGCCGAGCCTGCCCAAGGACAAGGTTCTGCTGGTCAATCTCTCCGGGCGAGGCGACAAGGACATGCACACCGTCGCCGAAAAATCGGGGATCAAGCTTTGAGCGACGCCCGCGCGACCCTGCTCAACCTGGATTTCTTCGAGGGCATAGGCCGCGTGCGCGACGCGAGCCTCGATCTCGTCATCGCCGATCCACCCTATGGGCTCGGCAAGGACTACGGCAACGATTCCGACCGCTTGAACGGGGACGCCTATCTCGATTTCAGCCGCCGCTGGATCGACGCGATTCTTCCCAAGCTCAAGTCCAGCGGGAGTCTCTACGTATTCCTCACCTGGCAGCACAGCCCGGAAGTCTTCAGCTACCTGAAGACGCTTCTCCTCATGGTCAACGAGATCATCTGGGACCGCAAAGTGCCGAGCATGGGCGGGAGCACGCGCAAGTTCTCCTCGGTGCACGATACCATCGGCCTGTTCGCGAAGTCCCGCGACTACTATTTCGACGTGGACAGCGTGCGCATCCCGTACGACCCGGAGACTAAGCGCGCGCGCACGCGCTCGATTTTCGTCGGCAAGAAATGGCTCGAAGTCGGCTACAACCCCAAGGACCTGTGGAGCGTGACGCGGCTGCATCGCCAGGATCCGGAGCGTGCAGATCATCCCACGCAAAAACCGCTCGAGATCATCGAGCGTATGGTGCTCGCCAGCGCGCCGCCCCACGGGATGGTGCTCGACCCGTTCATGGGAAGCGGCACTACGGCGGTCGCCGCCGTGAAGCACGGTCGCCGCTTCACGGGCTTCGAGATCAATCCGGGGTATTTCGCCACGGCGAGACAGCGTGTGAAGGACCTCGACGAAGAGCCGGCGCCAACCGGCGCCAGCACCAAGCTCGCGGTGGCGCGCTAGAGCCCATGTCCAGAATCCAGGCAAGCTTCGAACGGCTCGCGCGTGCACGCAAGAAGGCGCTGATCCCCTACATCACCGCTGGCGATCCCCAGCCGCGCATCACGGTGCCGCTCATGCATGCGCTCGCCGGGGCGGGCGCGGACGTGATCGAGCTGGGCGTGCCTTTCTCAGACCCCATGGCCGACGGGCCGGTGATCCAGCGCTCGGGCGAGCGGGCGCTGAAGCAGGGTGTCGGTCTGGATCGGGTCGTCGGCTTCGTTGCGGAGTTTCGCAAGACCGATGCGGAGACCCCTGTCGTCCTTATGGGCTATGCGAACCCGATCGAAGCCATGGGGCTCAAGACCTTCGTCGACGCGGCGCAGCGGGCGGGCGTGGACGGCGTGCTGGTCGTCGATTATCCGCCCGAGGAAAGCAAGGACTTCGCAGCGATGCTGCGGGCGCACGGCATGGACA
>JBGQKK010000051.1:0-13245 GCA_041499545.1 Gammaproteobacteria bacterium
ATGGCGATCCTCTACGCGGATCGCGTCACCGACTCGATGAAGCGGGCGATCGAGGAGACCGACCGCCGCCGCGCCAAGCAGGTCGAGTTCAACGCGAAGCGCGGCATCACGCCGATCGGCATCTCCAAGGACGTGCGCGATATGATCGAAGGGGCGCGCGACATCGAGGACGTGGGCCTGCAGCTGAAGGCCGCGCAGGAGCAGGCGCGCTACGAGTCGATGTCGGAAAAACAGCTCGCCCGCGAGATCAAGAAATTGGAGAAGCAGATGCTCGACTACGCCCGAAATCTCGAGTTCGAGAATGCCGCCGAAGCGCGCGACCGACTCGCCGAGCTCAGGCGCAATTTCTTCGGTGCGTCGCCCGAAGACGAGGAGCCGGCGAGCGCTTCAGGCTAGGCACGCAGCGGATCGACGAGAACGCGGCCGGGTGCGCTGCTTCCTATCACGACCGGAGCTCCGTCGAGCCAGAGGCCGTCGGCAAGCTGCATCTTGATCGAGTAGCAGGCGAGGGTCCCCGCGCAAACGGTCCCGCGCGGGCCGACGGCGCTCGCCACGACCGAGAAGGGCTGGCTCCCTACGCAGGCCTCGAGACTCCAGAACGTGACGACGCCGGGGGGCGGTCCGGCGGAATCGCCCGTAATCCCCGTTGCCCACTGCGAAGTCCATCTCTGCGCGCGGAGCCAGGATTCCGGCGTATTCAAGGAGATGCAGCGCGCGATGCGCACCCACGTCGCCTTGTACGCGATCGAGATCTCCACTGCGTAGCGTCGCCCCAGCGTCACATCGCCCTCGAGACGGCGCAAGGCCGTGCCCGCCGCGAGATCGGGCGCGACGTGCACCAGCACCTCCTCGGCTCCGTCGAGACGCGCCGAGCCTTCGATCGCGGCGAGGACCTGGGATGCTCGCTCTGCGCCGGGAGGAATCGAGCCAAGAGCCTTCAAGGCCATGTCGGCAGCCCGCTGTGCGAGCCTGATTTCGGTATCGTCCGCGGGCTGCCGGATCGAGGCGAGGAGCGAGCTTGCGTCGGCGAGCCGTTTCTCGTGGGAGGCCAGCAAGGGCTCCGCAACGGTCCAGGGCAGGGCGTCGAGCTCGACGACACCGATTTGCGAGGATCCGGGTACACGCTGCTCGAGAAGGCTCGCGGCGGCGCGACCGAGATGCGCTACCGATTGCACTTCGCCGACGTGGCTGACGCTGCGGATCCAGTCCTGCATGCGCTTGGAGAAGGCGGCAAGCAAGGCCGGGGCACCCGTCGGGAGCACCACCAGGAGTCCTTCGTTCCAGTAGGGCACGAAGTGCGTCAGCCACGCGACCGCGCTCGGGCGCGCGAAGGAGGTGTAGATCAGCGCCGCGCCCAGACCGGCGGCCCGCATCCCGTCCTGGAATCGGGCCACCCGGCCCTCGAGTACGGAGGCCGGAACTTCGTCGCGCGACCAGCTGATCAATCCGCGCCGCACGGTTTCACCTCGCGGTAACGGAGAACAGCCGCCGCGGTGTCCGGCTCAGAACTTCGCAGCCGTCCGCGGTGACGCGCACCGAATCGCCGTGAACGAAATAACCGACTTCCGGGTGGTAAGTGTTCGGGTGCACGACCAGCGTCATCTCGGGTTCCAGCACCAGATCCACGGTCTCGAGCAGCGCCGGCCGCCCGTCCACGTAGAGGCCCAAGCCGTGGCCGCGTACCCGCGTGTACTCGGAAGTCACGTAGTCGCCCAGGCCGTGGCGGCGAAATACGTCGTTCTGGGCGCGGGCCACGTCTCCGGCGGTCGTGCCCGGGCGCACGGCGGCGATGCCGGCAGCGAGCGCCTCATCGTATACAGCGAAGGCGCGCAGCTGCGCTTCGCTCGGAGCTCCAAGGACGAGCGTGCGGCAAATCTGTGCGTAGTAGCCATCGACGCACGGCGTCAGCTCCGTCGTCACCAGATCGCCGGGCGCAAGCTGCCTCTCCGTGGGCGGATGCATGCCGCGGACCTCCCGGCCGCCGGAACCGAGAATCTGGAAGTTTTCCGGGCATCCGCGCGAGCGGAGGAACGCCTCGACATCGGCCACCAAGGCATACTCCGGCCGCCCGACCCGCGCGGCTTCCCGGAAGACGGCGTAACCCTCGTCGGCGAGGACCGCAGCGCGGCGCAGCGCTTCGACCTCCGAAGCGGACTTGCGAAGCATCAGCCCGTCGAGCATCGCGGTGGCCGAGGCCATACTCGAAGCAAGCGCTCCGGTCGCGAGCCGGTAGGGAATTGCGGCGAGCGGCGCAAGTGCGATCCGCTTGCGTCCGAACAAACGGATCGCAGCCTCGGCTTCCTCGATGGGGGAGGGCGACCAGATCACCCGCAGCCCGGGGTGCTCCGCTTGAAAGCGCGTCGCCTCGCCCGGATGCTCTGCGACCACCTGCACGCAGTCTTCGCGTTCGAGGAACGCGAAGACCTGCCCGTCCGTCGGTGTGAGGTCGGCGACATATCGCAGGTAGTCGCTGCGCCAGGGATTTCCGGCGACCACGAGGACGTCGATGCCCTCCGCCGCCATCGCGCTTGCGAGGCGTGCGCGCCGCTCTGCGCGGAGGCCGGCGGGGACGGAGCTCACTCCGGTTTGATGCCGCCCTGATCGACGATGGTCTTGTAGCGCGCCGACTCCGACCTGAGGAAGGAAGCGGTTTCCGCGGGCCCGAGGCCGATCGGGACATGGCCCAGCTCGCCGATGCGCTTGCGCACGGCGGGGTCGGTGAGCACCCGGTGAAATTCGGCCGAGAGACGCTCGACGATGCGCGGGTTCGTGCCGTGGGGCGCCGCGAGCACCCACCAGTTGCCGCCGACCAGCTGCGGAAACCCCGCCTCGACCGTGGTCGGAATATCGGGCAGCTCCGCCATGCGCTCGCGCGCCATCACCGCGAGGACTCTGAGCTTGCCTGCCTTCACCGGTCCGATGATCCCGGTCCAGGTCGGGAAAGCCATCTGGATGTCGCCCGCGAGCAGCGCCTGGACCATGGGCGGCGTTCCCTTGTACGGCACATAGACGATCGCATTCCCGGTCTGCTGCGAGAATGCCGCGCCCGTCAGGTGGGCGGGCGAGCCCGAGCCGGGCGATCCGTAGTTGTATTTCCCGGGACTCGCGCGCACGTAGCGCGCCAAATCCTGGAGCGAGTTCGCCGGAACGCCCGCGCCGACCACCGCGAGGAGCGGAGCGTCGGCGAGCAGGGAAATCGGGTCCAGCGCCGTGAGCGGATCGAAGCCCAGATTCGCGAACATGTGGGGAGTCACGGCGTAGACGGCGGTCGGCCCGAGCAGCAAGGTGTAACCGTCCGGTGCGGCGCGAACGACTTCGCCCGTGCCGATGGCTCCGTCCGCGCCCGGCTTGCTCTCGACGACGAAGCGCTGGCCGAGAGCCGCCTCGACTCCGGGCGTCATGGCCCTGAAGATGGCATCAGAAACGCTCCCCGCGGCAAACGGGATCACGACACGGACCGGCTTGGTCGGCCAGTCCTGCGACAAGCCAAGGCTCGACCAAAGCGCAATCGAGCCCGAGAAGAGGACCGCCAGCGTGCGTCTGAGAGTCATGCCTCCCCGCAATCCGGCGCCAGGCTCGAAGCCGGCAGCCGTTATAGTGTGCACCTTGCGATTCTATAAGCTTAGAGTGATCGATGCGCGGCAAGCGGGTCAGCGTCTTGTTCGTCTGTACCGGAAACATCTGTCGCTCACCGACTGCCGAAGCGATATTCCGCAAGCTCGCGGCCGATGCGGGAATGTCGGAATCCGTCGTCGCGGACTCGGCGGGCACGCACGGTTACCACCTTGGCGACCCGCCCGACCCGCGCGCTCAAGGCGCGGCGGCCGAACGCGGCTACGATCTGAGCGGCCTGCGCGCCCGCAGGGTCGATCGCGCAGATCTCCGGAGCTTCGACCTGATCGTCGCCATGGACCGCGGCCACCTCACTGCGCTCTCGCGTCTGGCCGAGCCCGCCACGGCACACAAGCTGAAGCTGATGATGTCCTTCTCCAGTGCGTTCGAGGAGCAGGACGTGCCGGATCCTTACTACGGCGGCCCGCAGGATTTCGACCAGGTGCTCGACATGCTCGAGGACGCGGCGCGCGGCCTGCTCGACTCCCTCGGCAAGCCGGGTCAATCCTAGCCGACGAATCAGCCTTTCGGCTCCGACGGCTCGCGCGCGGTCTCCACCTGCACCAGGGGTTCGTTGATGTCCGGTGGAGGCGGCCGGCGCTCGCGTTTCGCCGGGACGAACTCGACTTCCGGCGAGGGCTGGGCGGAGCCTGCCGCCCGGGTCTGAACCATTTCCAGGCCGCTGTCCCGCAGCGCACGCTCGATCTCCGCGGGATCGGGCTCCCGCTGCGGCGGCGGAGCCTCAGGCGCAGGCCTCACGGGGGCAGGCGCAGCTGCTGGAACCTCGCGCGCTTCGACCGGAGCATGAGAGGGTTGAGGCAGGCCCTGGACCGTGGCTTCCAAGGAGACAAGCTCGGCGGGTGTAGGGGCCGCCGAAGGCTGAGCGTCCGGGCGAGGCTGCCTTTGGCGCTGGTCCTCGCGGCGGTTCGCCGGGCCCTGGCTATCACGCTGCTCGCCGCGATCTCCGCGGTCGCGGCCACCGCGCCGTCTGCGCCTGCGTTCGTGATCGCCCTCTTTGCGCTCGTTCCCCGGTTGCGGTGCAGGGCGGTCGGGCTGGCGCTGCTGATCGTGCGGCCGCTGCTCGTTGCGCTCCGGCCGTTGCTGGCGCTGCTCGCCGTGCTGCTGCTGGTCCGGCCGTGGTTGACGGTCTCCTCGATCCTGCCGATGAGGCCGGTCGCCGCGCCCTTCGCGCCGGCCATCGCGATTTTCATCGCGGCCGGGGCGCTGCTCGCGGCGGCCGTCGCCGCGTTGGCGGAAGCGGTCGCGCTCGCCGCGGTCGCGTTCCTGCCGCTCGGGACGAGCGTCGCGTCGCGGAGCCTGGGCGGGGGCCGGCTGGACGGGCGCCTGAGGCGCGACGTCCCCTTTGAGCCACCCGAAAAGTCGACCGAACAGGCCGGCCTGCGGTCCGGCCGCAGGCCGCGCCTCGGTTCGAATCGGCTGAGACTCGGGCCGCAACGGTCGAGGGGCCGAGGCCACGGGCGCGGGCTGCTCGGGGGTGACACCCTGGACGGCGGGCTGCTGCCGCGGCGGGCGGGCTTCCTGGACCCCTGGCACCGGGGCTTCTTCCTCGGCAGGCGCGCTTACCAGGTTGTAGCTGGCTGGCAGGACGTCGGCCTGATTCAGATCGTCGTGACGAAGGCGCTCGACCTTGTAGTTGGGCGTCTCGAGGTTGGTGTTCGGAATCAGCACCACGTTGACTTTCAGCCGGGCCTCGATCGAATGAATGTCGGCGCGCTTCTCGTTCAACAGGAACGTGGCCACGTCCACCGGTACCTGCGCGTGGACCGAGGCGCTGTTTTCCTTCATCGCCTCTTCCTGGATGATGCGGAGGATATGGAGTGCGGTGGATTCCGTGCCGCGGATATGGCCGGTGCCGTTGCAGCGGGGACAGGTGATATTGCTGCCTTCGCCGAGCGACGGACGCAAGCGCTGGCGCGACAGCTCCATCAATCCGAAGCGGGAGATCTTGCCCATCTGCACGCGCGCGCGGTCGAAGCGCAGTGCCTCGCGCAGGCGGTTCTCCACCTCGCGCTGATTGCGCTGGATCTCCATGTCGATGAAATCGATGACGATCAGGCCTCCCAAGTCGCGCAGCCGCAGCTGGCGCGCGATCTCGTCGGCGGCTTCCAGGTTGGTGTTGAAGGCGGTCTGCTCGATGTCGTGCCCCTTCGTGGCGCGCGCCGAATTCACGTCGATAGAGACCAGCGCCTCGGTATGGTCGATCACCACTGCCCCTCCGGAGGGCAGCGACACCTGGCGCGAATACGCGGTTTCGATCTGATGCTCGATCTGGAACCGAGAGAAGAGCGGGACGTCGTCGTGATAACGCTTCACGCGGCCGACGTTGTCGGGCATGACGTTGCTCATGAACGCGAGCGTCTGCTCGTGGATCGGGTCGGTGTCGATCAGAATCTCGCCGATGTCCGGCTGGAAGTAGTCGCGGATCGCGCGGATGACCAGGCTGCCTTCCTGGTAGATCAGGAAAGGCGCCGGATTGAGGAGCTTGCCGTCGGAGTCGCGCACGGCTTCAGTCGCGTCGACGATCTTTCCCCAGAGCTTGAGCAGGTAACTCAAGTCCCACTGCAGTTCTTCGTAGGAACGCCCGATGCCGGCGGTGCGGCCGATGAGGCTCATGCCGGCGGGGACCTCGAGCTTGTCCATCACCTCGCGCAGCTCGTCGCGATCTTCCCCCTCGACGCGGCGCGACACGCCACCCCCGCGCGGGTTGTTCGGCATGAGCACGAGGTAGCGGCCCGCGAGGCTGATGAAGGTGGTGAGCGCCGCGCCCTTGTTGCCGCGCTCGTCCTTCTCGACCTGGACGATCATCTCGTCGCCTTCGGAGATCGCGTCCTGGATGCGGGCGCGCCCTGCGTCGACGCCGGGCTTGAAGTACTGGCGCGCGACTTCCTTGAACGGAAGGAAACCGTGGCGCTCGGTGCCGTAATCGACGAACGCGGCCTCGAGGCTGGGCTCTACTCGGGTGATGACGCCCTTGTAGATGTTGCTTTTTCTCTGTTCCTTCGCGGCCGATTCAATGTCGAGGTCTATGAGCTTCTGGCCATCGACAATCGCGACACGGAGTTCTTCGGCCTGTGTCGCATTAAAGAGCATGCGCTTCATTGTTCTTTCTCCCGCGCGCACGGGCAGGACAAACCAAGGCCTGTATTGGAGGCTAGTTTCGCATCATCGATCGCTGGATCATGAGAACGCGGAAAATTTGGCTTGTCGGATCGGGTCACTGCAATGCAGGAACCGTAGAATCTGCCGATATGCTGTTGGCGCGCTGTTCTATTACTATCACTGAGTTGGATGTTTCAATGGTTGGATAACCAACCGCCTTTGCCGGCTTCGGGTTCCTGCGCTGGCCCAGTACTACCCAGCCGTGAGCGGCATCGGAACCGGGGACAGGGTAGCCAGTCTTGTCTGGGGGCGAAATCCGCACCTTCGCATGTACAAGCAGCCGTCCCGCAACGGAAGCAGCGCGTAGATCATAAACAGAATGAAGGATTTAAGCAACGTCTCTTCGGTGGAGGTCGACGGCGCGAGCGAAGGCCAGCGCGTCGACAACTTCCTGATGAAGGTATGCAAGGGGGTGCCGCGCAGCCATATCTACCGTGTCCTTCGCACCGGGGAGGTCAGGGTCAACAGCCGGCGGGTGGACGCGACCTACAGGCTGCGCCCGGGCGACCGCGTGCGCATCCCACCGTTGCGCACGGCGAATCGCACCGCGAAGCCGGCGCCGCCGACGTCGTCCTTGCCGCCGGTCGTCCACGAGGACGAATCGCTGCTGGTGCTCGACAAGCCTGCCGGACTCGCGGTCCACGGCGGTAGCGGAGTAAGCTTCGGCGTCATCGAGCAGTTTCGGGCCGCGAGGCCGCAATTGAAGTTCCTCGAGCTCGTCCATCGGCTCGATCGCGCCACCTCGGGCTTGCTGATTCTCGCCAAGAAGCGCTCCGCGCTCACCGCGCTGCATGCGGCGCTGCGCGAGGGCAGGGTGCGCAAGCGCTACCTCGTGCTGGTGCTGGGCCGGTGGCGGGACGAAGAACGTCGCGTCGACCTGCCGCTGAAAAAATACGTGACGCGATCGGGCGAGCGCCGGGTGAGCGTGCATCGCGAGGGACGCGAGTCGCAAACCGTATTTCACCGAGAGCGGGCGCTCGGGGATTTCACCCTTCTTTCGGCGGATCTTCTCACCGGCCGCACGCATCAGATTCGGGTCCAGCTCGCGCACCTGGGTTTCCCGGTCGCCGGCGACGACAAGTACGGCGATTTCGATCGCAATCGCAAGCTCGTCAAGCGGGGCCTGGGGCGCTTGTTTCTGCACGCGGCGGAATTGGAATTCCTGCATCCCGCGTCCGGCAAGTCGATCGAGCTGCGCTCGCCCCTGCCTGCCGCGCTGTCCCGCTTTCTCGAATCCCTCGGGGCCTGATGCGCTACCCGCTTCTGGTCTTCGATTGGGACGGCACGCTGATCGATTCGGCCGGCGCCATCGTTTGGTGTATCCAGGAGGCCTGCCGCGATCTCGGGTTGCCCGTGCCCGACGACGCGCGCGCGAGCCACGTCATAGGCCTGGGATTGCAGGACGCGCTGGCTTACGCCGTGCCGGGCCTTGCGCCGCAGGAGTACGGTCGGGTGGTCGAGCGTTACCGCGCGCACTTCCTCCAGCGCGACGCCCGGATCCCGCTGTTTCCCGGGGCGGAGGCGATGCTCGCCGACCTTCGCGACCGCGGACACGTTCTCGCCATCGCGACCGGAAAGAGCCGCGCGGGCCTGGCGCGCGCGCTGGACAATACCGGCGTTGCGTCCTTGTTCGCCTCCTCGCGCTGCGCCGACCAGTGCTCGCCCAAGCCGGCGCCCGACATGCTCCTCGAGCTGATGGCCGAGCTGGGGACGAGCGATGTGAATACCCTCATGATCGGCGACACCGTGCACGACCTGAAGATGGCCGCGCAGGCCGGCGTGCCGGCGGTCGCAGTGAGCTACGGAGCCCACGCCGGGTCCGATCTGGCGGCGCTTGCGCCGCTCGCTTGCGTCGGCAGCATCGACGAACTGACATCATGGCTGATGCGAAACGCATGATTTGCCGGAGCACGGACCTGGTCGACGGCGGTGACGGCGTCCGGTTCGAGGTCGAAGTGGAAGGCAAGCCTCAGCCCGCGTTCGCGGTGCGCCACGCGGGGCGCGTGTACGCCTACCTCAACCGCTGCGCGCATATGCCGATGGAGCTCGACTGGACGGCCGGTAAGTTCTTTGATGCCTGGGGCCTGCATTTGATATGCTCGACGCACGGCGCGACTTACGCGCCCGACACCGGCAGATGCGTGCGCGGGCCTTGCTTCGAGGACGAGCTGATTCCCGTCCCCGTCGAGGAGCGCGAAGGCCGGGTATTCGTGAAAGGTAAAGCTCATGGCCGAAGCTGACTGGGAAAGAGGATTGATCGAGAAGTTGGCGGGCGCCGCGCTCAAGGAGCAGCGGCGCTCCCGGCGCTGGGGCATTTTCTTCAAGTTGCTCACCTTCGCCTATCTCACCGTCCTGGTTCTGCTGGTACTCGACTGGCGCGGGCCCGACGGGCTGGGCGCGGGTAAACACACGGCGCTGGTCGACGTCGTCGGCGTGATCGACGCGAGAGGCGATTCGAGCGCCGACCGCGTTACCGAGGCATTGCAGAACGCGTTCAAGAACAAGAACACGCAAGGCGTGATCCTGCGTATCAACTCGCCGGGCGGGAGTCCGGTGCAGGCGGGGATCATCTACGACGAAATCCGCAGGCTGCGGGGAATTTATCCGAACATTCCCATGTACGCCGTGGTCGAGGACATCTGCGCTTCGGGCGGCTATTATATCGCGGCTGCCGCCGACAAGATCTACGTGGACAAGGCGAGCATCGTCGGATCGATCGGCGTCATCATGGACGGATGGGGCTTCACCGGCGCCATGGAGAAGGTCGGCGTGGAGCGGCGCGCGCTGGTGTCGGGCGACAACAAGGCCTTTCTCGATCCGTTTTCGCCCGTCGACGAGAAGCAGAAGCGCCACGCCCAGTCGATGCTCGACGACATTCACAAGCAATTCATCGACGTCGTGAAAAGAGGGCGTGGCAAGCGCCTCAAGGAAACCCCCGACATCTTTTCGGGCCTGCTCTGGACCGGCGAAAAAAGCGTCGAGCTCGGATTGTCCGATGGCCTGGGAAGCGTCGATTACGTCGCGCGCGAAGTGATCAAGGCCGAGGACATCTTCGACTTCACCAAGAAGCAGGACATCACCGAGCGATTCGCCAAGCGCTTCGGTGCCGCGATGGCGGGCGTGGTGGCGAAGGTGCTCGCGCAGGGACAGCTCGGCCTGCGCTAGCGCCCGGCCGACAATACCAAGAACACCGCCGGACGTCCCTTGAGTGGCGGCGCTTGGCCGCGCCATCGCGCGACCGGCTGCGTCTTCACCGCCTCCGATTCGAGCGTCAAGTCCACGGCGACGCATACGAGCGTGTCGTCGCTTAGGATTTGCAGCATCGCCGCGAGCGTTGCGTCGTTCCGGTAGGGCGTCTCGATGAATATCTGGGTCTGGCTCAGTCGCCGGGATTGGCGCTCGAGTTCCTCGAGCGCTTTCGCGAGAGCGACCTGCTTGACCGGCAGATAGCCGTGGAACACGAAGCGCTGGCCTTCGAGACCTGAGGCGGCGAGCGCGAGAACGATGGAAGACGGCCCGCTCAGGGGCACCACGCGCACGTCTTTTTCGTGCGCGAGCCTCACGAGGCCGGCCCCGGGGTCGGCGACCGCGGGCAATCCGGCTTCGGAAAGCAGGCCCGCGTCGCGGCCGGCGAGAACCGGCTCGAGCAGCGACGCGACATCGGTGGCGCGGGTGTTGTGGTCGAGCCGCTCGATCCGAACGTCCTGCAACGCCCGCGGGTATCCGATGCGCTTGAGAAATGCACGGGCCGACTTGGGATTCTCGGCGACGAAGTAGTCGAGCGCGCGGGCGCGGTGGAGGGCCGCCGCCGCGATCACGGCCTCGGGCGCGGTGTCGCCCAGAGTATTCGGCAAGAGGTAGAGCGAGCCCGCGGCTTCAGAGGACATTCAAGCCCTGCTCGCGCAGCAGATCCACCAGCGCGATCAGAGGCAGGCCGACGAGCGCGCTCGGATCTTCGCTGTCCATCTTCGCGATCAACGCGATGCCCAGCCCTTCGGATTTTGCGCTGCCGGCGCAGTCGTAAGGCTGCTCTCGTGCAAGATAGCGCTCGATGATCGCGTCGTCGAGTCTGCGGAACGTGACGCGGCAGGGCACGACGCAGAGCCGCGTGGCGCCGTTGCGGGTGTCATGCACGCACACCGCCGTGTGAAACAGCGCGTCGCGGCCGGACAAGGCGCGCAACTGGCGCGTCGCGTTTTCGTGCGTCAGCGGTTTTCCGAGGATCTCGCCGTCGCACACCGCGACCTGGTCGCTGCCGATGACGAGGCTGTCCGGAAAGCTGTCGGCCACCGCGAGCGCCTTGGCTTGAGCGAGGCGGCCGGCCATCCCGTCCGGGGTCTCGCCGGCGCGGCGCTCCTCCGCTACCTCGGGGCGTGCGACCGAGAACGGAATTCCGAGACGCTCGAGCAAGGCGCGACGATACGGTGAAGTGGAAGCGAGGACCAGCCTCGGCAGATCCTTCGAGGCCGCCGCCCCGTGATTCGGCGTCATAGCCCTTTGCAGCGCTCGGCGACGAGCTTCTCCTGGCGCGCGATCGCATCGGAGTTTTCGGCCTGAACGCGTCGCTCGGCCAGCTGGTTCTGCACCAAGCGCTCGAGCAGCTCTCGTTGCTGATCGCATTGCTCTCTTCGCCGAGCGTCCTCGGTCTTTTCCACTTGTGCGGGCGCGGGACGGGAATCTACCGGGGGAGTGGCTCTGGGGCTCGTGCCCCCCGGGGAACCGAGCTTGTCCGGAACCTCGCTCGCTTTTCCGCCTTGCGGCGGACGTTCTCCGTAATGGGTCACACCCCGCTCATCCACCCATTTGTATACCTGCCCCAGGGCCGGTGCGGCCGCGGCAGCAAGGATCAAAAAGTGTAGTAACACTCTGAACAAGCGGGAATTTTCTTTTGACACTCGGAGGCAAACATAATATCATGCGCGCTCTATGCCGCAAGCGGAGGTGATAGACGGCCTCCAATTCGCCCGGGCCGCGTTGGAACGGCGGGGCGTGGTGGGCATGGAGCGGTTGCCGCGCCTCGCGCAGTTGCAGTGCTCGACCGAAGGACTGGAATATCGCTTGTGCGGGGGAGAGGCGGGTAACGGCAAGCCGTGTTTGCGGCTTTCCGTAAGGGGATCGATGGAAATGCCGTGTCAGCGCTGCCTCGACCCCATTCAGGTTCCCATCGCGATCGACGCCGAGCTGCAGCTCGCGGAGAGCGAGCGTGAGATCTCGGAAGCCGACGACGAGATCGACCGCGTGCTTACGTCCCGGCACATGGACATCGCGTGGCTCGTCGAGGACGAGGTGATTCTCGCGCTGCCGATGACACCCCGGCATGAAGAGTGTGTGTACCGTCCGGCGACATGAATTGAAGGAGTTTTCACATGGCGGTTCAGCAGAACAAGAAGTCCCCCTCCAAGCGCGGCATGCACCGCGCGCATGATTTTCTGTCCAGCCCGCCGCTCGCGGTCGAGCCGACCACGGGCGAGGTGCACCTGCGCCATCACATCAGCCCCAGCGGCTATTACCGCGGCAAGAAAATCCTCAAGCCCAAGGGCGAGTAGGCCGGCGGCCGGCAGTTCCGAAGAGCCGGGATCGATATCCGAGTTCAGCGAGGCTGGGGCGCGTCGCGCCACCGTGCATGGATACAACCGTAGCCATCGATTGCATGGGCGGTGATCACGGCCCGCACGTCACCGTGCCGGCTGCGCTGAATTTCCTCAAGTCCACCTCCGATGTGGACATCGTGCTGGTGGGCTTGCGCGACGCCATAGAAGCGGAGCTGAAGGCGCGGGGCGCGAAGCCCGGTCCGCGCCTTCGCGTTCACCATGCGAGCGAGGTCGTCGCCATGGACGAATCCCCGGCGCTGGCGCTGCGCAGCAAGAAGGACTCCTCGATCCGCGTCGCCGTGGATCTCGTCAAGAGCGGCGAGGCGCATGCCTGCGTCAGCGCCGGCAATACCGGCGCCCTGATGGCGATCTCGCGCTTCGTCCTCAAAATGCTCCCGGGTATCGACCGCCCCGCAATCATCTCGGCGCTGCCCACCCTGCACGGTAGCACCTACGTGCTCGACCTCGGAGCGAATGTCGATTGCGCACCGGAGCATCTGCTGCAATTCGCGATCATGGGATCGACTCTGGTTTCGGCGGTGGAACACAAAGACCGGCCCAGCGTCGGCCTGCTCAACATCGGCGAGGAAGACATCAAGGGGAACGAGGTCGTAAAAAGAGCCTCCGAACTGCTGCGCGCGAGCGGCCTGAATTTCGTCGGCAATATCGAGGGGGACGGAATTTACAAGGGCGAAGCCGACGTGGTGGTGTGCGACGGTTTCGTCGGCAACGTCATGCTCAAGGCGTCCGAGGGGATCGTGCAGATGGTGCGCAGCTTCATTCGGGAGGAGTTCATGCGCAGTCCGCTCACCAGGCTGGCGAGCGTGGTAGTGATGCCGGTGCTGTTCGCGTTCCGCAAGCG
>JBGQKK010000052.1:0-13210 GCA_041499545.1 Gammaproteobacteria bacterium
GGCAGGGCTACGAGGTCGTCGGCCTGTTCATGAAGAACTGGGAGGACGACGACGATGACGAGTACTGCTCGACGCGGCAGGACCTCGTCGATTGCGCCTCGGTCGCCGAGGTGATCGGCATCGACCTCGAGGTCGTGAATTTCTCGGCGGAGTACAAGGAACGCGTATTCAGCGCCTTCCTCGCCGAGTACTCGGCCGGCCGCACGCCCAACCCCGACGTGCTGTGCAACGCCGAGATCAAGTTCAAGGCGTTTCTGGATCACGCGATGGCGCTCGGCGCGCAGCGCATCGCCACGGGACACTATGCCCGGGTGCGCAAGGTGGCGGACGGCTTCGAACTTCTCAAGGCCCGGGATCTCTCCAAGGACCAGAGCTACTTTCTGCACCGGCTGAATCAGGGTCAACTCTCGCGCGTGCTGTTTCCGCTCGGGGAGATGAAGAAGACCGAGGTCAGGCGCGTGGCCAAAGAAGCCGGCCTGCACAATTTCGCCAAGCGCGATTCGACCGGCATCTGCTTCATCGGCGAGCGCCCGTTCCGCACGTTCCTGAACCGCTATCTGCCGACGAAGCCCGGCCCGATGCGCACGCCCGAAGGCCGGGTGGTGGGCGAGCACGTCGGGCTCTCCTTCTACACCATCGGGCAGAGAAAGGGCGTCGGCATCGGCGGAATGAAGGATGCGCCCGGCGGGGCGTGGTACGTGTGCGGCAAGGACCTGGAGAAGAACGAGCTCATCGTCGTACAGGGGCACGACCACCCCTTGCTCCTGTCGCGCAGGCTTCGCGCCCAGGACCTCGCCTGGGTGAGCGGCAAGGGGCCCGGGAGCGGGGAGTCGTATGACGCCAAGACGCGCTACCGGCAGGCCGATGCCGCCTGCCGCGTCCGGAATTCCAGCGAGGAAGACCTCGAAGTCGAGTTCGCCGACCCGCAGTGGGCGGTGACGCCGGGCCAGTCGGTCGTGCTTTACCGAGGTGAAGCGTGCCTCGGCGGCGGGGTCATCCAGTAAGCCTGAGGCGGCTCAGACTTCGCGCCCGATGCGCCGGTCGACCGAATACTCGCCGCCCCCGCGGATCAATACCAGCAGGGACAGGACCAGAAGAAGGAGCGGCATTTCCATACCGCGGCTGGTCCAAAAATAGCCTGCCTTGATGTTGACATGGAACGCGGCGACGAACATGAAGCCGAAGAAGAGCGCTGCGACGGGCCGCGTCAGAAAGCCGACGGCGAGTAGGAGGCCGCCCACCAGTTCGAGGGTCCCGATGTAGTACGCCCAGAACATTGCGGGCTCGATGCCCGCCGCCGCCATCCCCTTCGCCGTGCCGGCGATATTCCCGTTGAACCAGCCGAACAACTTCTGGCATCCGTGCGGAACGAACCACAGGCCGAGCGCCACGCGGAAAATCGGCCAGGTGAAGCGCTGGCACCGCTCGTAAAACGCGCCGAGAGCCGGGAATACGTATCGCGAGCCTTGCTGGGCAGTTTGCATGCTAGGTGTCCTCCTCTTGTTTCGATAGGGTCAGGCCCGCTCATTCCTTGGGAACCGTTTCGGCGAACGACGGGCGCTCCGACAGCCTGGCGAAATGCCGCGCGAGGTTGGCGTGATCCTGCTTCCAGTTCATGTCGGGAAAGCGGAACTCGAGCCAGCCCAGGCATACGCCCGAGGCGATATCGGCGAGGGTGTAGCCGTTTCCCGCGCACCAGGGCTTCTCGCCCAGCCCGGCGTCCATCGCCGCAAGCCCTGAGCGGACCTTGCCCAGCTGGCGATCGATCCAGGCCGGGTTTCTCGTTTTCGCCTCGCGCCGGCGTTCCAGCCGTGCCGCGATTCCGGCGTCGAGCACGCCGTCGGCGAGCGCTTCCCAGCGCCGCACCTCGATCCGCTCCCGGGGATCGGCGGGGATCAGGCGCGACAGCGGCGAAGCGCCGTCGAGGAACGCGGCGATGACGCGCGAGTCGAACAGCGCCTGGCCGTCGTCGAGCACCAGCACCGGCACCTTCCCGAGCGGATTGGATTTCGCGGCGAGCGCATCCGCCTTCCAGGGATCGTCGATCTCGAACTCGTATTCGATCTTCTTCTCCGCGAGGACGATGCGCACCTTGCGCGTGAACGGGCTAGGGAGCGAGCCGATGAGCTTCATGTCGGCGATTCTACCTAAGAAGGCTCAGGGTGCGCCGCCCAGGCAGGTCTTGACCCGCCTCCTCAGCTGGGGCAGCACTTCGCGCTCGAACCAGGCGTTTCGCTTCAGCCACAGGCGATTGCGGGGACTGGGGTGGGGCAGCGGGAAGAACTCGGGCAGATACTCGTCTCTCGCGCGCACCGTCTCGGCGATGGTTTTCTTCCTTCTTGCGCCGAGGTAATAGCCTTGAGCGTAGCTGCCCACGAGGAGGGTCAAGCGGATCGCGGGCAGCAAGGCGCGCAGCTTCGGGTGCCAGTGCGGGGCGCACTCGGGACGCGGCGGCAGGTCTCCGGATTCGCCCGTCCCCGGATAGCACAGTCCCGCGGGAATGATGGCGATTCGACGCTCGTCGTAGAAGGCGTCGCGCTCGAGGCGAAGCCATTCGCGCAGGAGATCGCCCGATGGATCGTTCCAGGGAATGCCGCTCTCGTGCACGCGCCGCCCCGGCGCCTGCCCGACGATGAGGACGCTCGCGGTCGGCGAGGCGCGCAGCACCGGGTTCGGGGGATTGGGGAGGTGCGCTTCGCAGATCGTGCAGGCGCGGACCTCGGTGAGAAGTCGTTCGAATTCGGCCGCCTTCACCCGCATGTTAAAATTGGCCTTACCCATCACACAGGTCCGTCGATGCCGCCGCTCTCACCGCTGAGCGCATTATCTCCTCTGGACGGACGCTATCACAAGCAACTGGAGCCCCTTCGGACACACTTCAGCGAAGCGGCGCTCTTCCGCCACCGCATCGCGATCGAGATCCGCTGGCTGCTCGCCCTCGCCGAAGAAGCGGCGATCGCGGAGATCAGGCCTTTCTCCAAGGACACGAACGCGGCGCTCGGGCGCCTGATCGACGAGTTCTCCGAGGAGGACGCCGCGCGGGTGAAGGCGATCGAGGCCGAGACCAACCACGACGTCAAGGCGATCGAGTACTGGCTGAAGCAGCGCCTCGGCGGCAACCCCGAGGCCGCGCGCGTCGCCGGCTTCGTGCATTTCGCCTGCACCTCCGAGGACATCAACAACCTCGCCTACGCGCTGATGCTGAAGGAAGGGCGCGACCGCGTGCTGCTGCCCGCGCTCGACCGTGTGATCGAGACGCTCGCCGCGATGGCGAGATCGCTCGCCGACGCGGCCATGCTGTCGCGCACCCACGGCCAGCCGGCCACGCCGACGACGCTGGGGAAGGAGCTTGCCAACTTCGCCTACCGCCTGCGCCGCGCGCGCCGCTCGATCGCCGCCGTCTCCCTGACCGGAAAGATCAACGGGGCGGTCGGCAACTACAACGCCCACCTTGCCGCGTATCCGGACTTCGACTGGGAGCGCTTCGCCAAGCGCTTCGTCGAGTCGCTCGGCCTCGAGTTCAATCCCTACACCGTCCAGATCGAGCCGCACGACACCCTCGCCGAGCAGTTCGACGCGATCGCGCGCGCCAACACCGTGCTCCTCGACCTCGACCGCGACCTGTGGGGCTACGTCTCGCTCGGCTACTTCAGGCAGAAGGCGGTAGCGGGTGAGGTCGGCTCCTCGACCATGCCGCACAAGGTGAATCCGATCGATTTCGAAAATTCGGAAGGCAATCTCGGCATCGCCAACGCGCTGTTGAGACACCTCTCGGAGAAGCTCCCGATCTCGCGCTGGCAGCGCGACCTGTCGGATTCGACCGTGCTCCGCAACGTCGGCGTCGCGCTCGGCCACAGCCTGCTCGCGTACGAGTCCTGCCTGAAGGGCCTCGGGAAGCTCGAGGCCGATTCCTCGCGCATGCTCGAAGACCTCGAGGCGAACTGGGAAGTGCTGGGTGAGGCGGTGCAGACGGTGATGCGCCGCTACGGCCTGCCCGACCCCTACGAGCAGCTGAAAGCGCTCACGCGCGGCAAGCGGGTCGATGGCGAGGCGATGCGCGCCTTCGTGCGCGGTCTCGCCCTGCCCGAGGCGGAGAAGGCGAGGCTGCTGAAACTCACGCCTGCCGCATACATCGGCAAGGCCGCCGAGCTCGCGCGCAAGCTTTGACACCGCCTTCTCTCCGTCAGGCGCTCGCCGACTTCGGCGGCGTCTACTTCGCGAACGGCCTGGTCGCGTTCCTGTTCGCGGTCTCGGGGCCGGTGGCGATCATTCTCTCGGTCGGCACGCGGGGGGGATTGAGCCCTTCCGATCTGTCGTCGTGGATCTTCGGCGCGTTCTTCCTCAACGGCCTGATCAGCATCGCTTTCTGCTGGTATTACCGGCAACCGCTCGTCTTCTTCTGGACGATTCCCGGAGCGGTACTCTTGGGGCCTGCGCTCGGGCATCTCGCCTGGGCGGAAGTTATCGGCGCCTTCGTCGCGACCGGGATCCTGATGCTCGCGCTCGGGGCTTCGGGATGGGTGCGCCGCGCGATGGAGGCGGTGCCCATGCCGATCGTGATGGGCATGGTCGGGGGTGTGTTCCTGCGCTTCGGCCTCGACCTCGTCTACGCGATCCGCGACGACGTGTGGATCGCGGCTCCGATGGCGGTGGCGTTCGTCGTCCTCGGCGCGCTTCCGCGCCTCGCGCGGCTCTTCCCGCCGCTGATAGGCGCGCTGGCCGTCGGCATCGTCATGATCTGGGCGCTCGGACGCTTCGAGGCGGGACCCGAGGCGGCGGCCTTGGTGCGGCCGAACCTCTATGCACCGGCTTTTTCGTGGCGCGCCATGGTCGAGCTGGTGGTTCCGCTCGCGATCACGGTGCTGGTGGTGCAGAACGGGCAGGGGATCACGGTGCTGCGCGCCGCCGGACACACGCCGCCGGTCGACGCGATCGCGGTCGCCTGCGGCGCGGGCGCCATCGTCACCGCATTCGTCGGCGCCGTCCCGACCTGCCTCACCGGCCCGGTGAACGCGATCATCTCGTCCTCGGGTGACAAGCGGCGGCATTACACGGCGGGAATTTTCGTCGGGCTGCTCGCGCTCGGCTTCGGATTGTTCGCGCCGGTCTTCACGCGCCTCATGCTCGGCACCCCCAAGGCCTTCATCGCCGTGCTCGCCGGCCTCGCGATGCTGCGCGTGCTCCAGACCGCGTTCACGGTGAGCTTCAGGGGCAGCTTCGCTCTCGGGGCGCTGGTCACCTTCCTCGTCACCGTGGCCGACATCCCGATCCTCACCATCGGAGCGCCTTTCTGGGGGCTGGTGTTCGGCTACGTTACCTCGCGCCTGCTCGAGCGCGGCGACTTCGCGATAAAGGCCTGAGATGTCGAACCTGCCCGCCGCGCTGCGCGGCGCCCTGTGGATGGTCGGCGCCCTGCTCTCGTTCTCGCTGATGGCGGTGTCGGTGCGCGAGCTGCTGCACACCATGGGGAGCTTCGAGATCCTGTTCGTCCGGAGCTTCGTGTCCCTCGCCTTGCTGCTCTTGCTGCTGCCGCGCCGGGGCCTCGCCGCGCTGCGCACGCGCCACTTCGGCCTGCACGCGCTTCGGAACGCCTTTCATTTCGCCGGCCAGTACGCCTGGGTGTACGCGATCTCGCTGCTGCCGCTCGCCACCGTTTTCGCGATCGAGTTCACCATGCCCGTGTGGGCTGCGGTGCTCGCCATGCTGTTTCTCGGCGAGCGCCTCAACCCCGGCAGAGTGGTGATGCTCGTGCTCGGGGTCGTCGGCGTTTTCGTGATGCTCAGGCCGGGTCTCGGGGTGGTGCAGCCGGCGGCGCTGGTGATGCTCGCCGGGGCCTTCGCCTACGCCTCGACCATGATCGCCACCAAACGCCTCTCCGGAGAAGACTCCGCGTTCGCGATTCTCTTCTACATGGGGGTCATACAGCTTCCTCTCGGCTTCTTTCCCGCGCTGCCCCAGTGGGTTTGGCCCGGGATCGGGGATCTGCCCTGGGTCCTCGCGATCGGAGCGGCGGGCCTGGTCGCGCATTACTGCATGACGCGCGCCTTCCGCATCGCCGACTCGATGGTGGTGGTCCCGATCGATTTCCTGCGGCTGCCGCTGATCGCGGTGGTGGGCGTGGTCTTCTACGGCGAGCCCCTCGACCTGACGATCATGCTCGGTGCGGCGGTGATCTTCGCCGGAACCTTCTACAGCATCCGCCGCGAGAGCATGGGGCGGCTTACGCCAGCGCGAGCAAGCTAGCTCTTCTTCTCGCTCGGAAGAGGAGGCAGCGTGCGCAGGTAGGCGATCAGCGCGTCGAGGTCGGCCGGCGTGAGCTGGCTGATCGTGTTCTTGATCACCTCGCCCATCGCCTCGGCGGGAACGTCGCCCTCGGCCGTGAGGCCGGTGGTGAGGAAATCCTTGATCTCCTTGTCGCTCTGTTTCTTCAGCCCCGTCGGTGTGAGATTCGAGACGGCCTTGCCGTCCGGCCCCTTGCCGCCCGCGAGGAAGCGGTCCGACTTGGGGCCGCCCAGGAAGTTGCGCGGCGTGTGGCACTCGCTGCAATGGCCCAGGGCCAGAACGAGGTACGCGCCGCGGTTGGCGACGTCGTTGAGTCCCGAAATGTTCGCAAACGGCCCAGGGGCGAAGTAGAACCACTTCCAGATCGTGACGAGCCAGCGCCAGCCGAAGAGGAACCACAGGTCGTGGTCCCGGCTCGGCTGCGCGCTCGGC
Organism: Gammaproteobacteria bacterium; assembly: GCA_041499545.1. Classification (GTDB taxonomy): domain Bacteria; phylum Pseudomonadota; class Gammaproteobacteria; order Burkholderiales; family SG8-39; genus VBDM01. The sequence continues at coordinate 6,715 of JBGQKK010000052.1, forward strand.
GGCAACGCGCGCAGGTAGGCCCACAGGTCGCGCAAGTCGGAATCGACGATCTTGGTGAACGAGGGGTAGGGGAAAGCCGGAAAGTAGTTCTTGCCGTCCGGGCGGTCGCCTTCGCGCATTGCGCGGATGAAATCGGCCTCGGTCCAGCTTCCGATTCCCGCCTTCTTGTCGGGGGTGATGTTGGGGCCGAAGAAGGTGCCGAACGGGGTCTTCAGCGCGCGGCCGCCCGCGAAGGGAACGGCGCCCTCCTTTTCCTCGGTGTGGCACCCGACGCAGCCCGCGACCTTGGCGAGGTATTCGCCCCGCTTGGCGTCGCCCTGCGCGAAGGCGCTCCCGAACGCCGCGGACAGCAGCAGCGCAAGAAGGAGCGAGGGGCGTTTCATTCGCGGATTATGCCCTAGCACTGGAAAAAGAAAGCCCCGCCTGGAGCGGGGCTTTCTTCGCGGAGCGCTCGCTTACTGTTGCTTTTCGCGGAAATTCTGGTGGCAGCCGCCGCAGGCCTTGCCGACCCCGCCGATCGCCGCCTTCTGCGCCGCCTCGTCGCCGCCGCGGGAAACCGCGATGAGCGATTGGACCGCCTTCTGGAAGGTGTCCTGGGCTTCCACGAATTTCGCCGGCTCGCTCCAGACCGCCGGCAGGGCGGCGTTCTTCACGGTCGCGTCCTTGCTGGCGGGCGCGAAACCGTCCCAGGGCATGCGGCTCAGCGCGTCGAGCAGGGCCGAGTTGAGCGCGACCGTATCGGCGTTGTAGGGGACCTTGCCCTGGGCCATGCCGGCGAGCGGGCCGAAGTACTTGCCCTGCAGGGTCATCGCGGCCTGGCGCTGCTTGACCAGGATCTCGGGCTTGACTTGGGCGAGTGCGGCGGCGGTATAGCCTGCGCCCAGTGCGAAGGCCAGACCGGCCAATAGAAGCCTCTTGTTCATTCGATTCTCCTCGTTAGGTTTGTTCGGGGGTATGCAGACGGCATTGTAGCGGCATCCGCCGCATGGCTTCCATAACAGTTTGCCGCGGGACTTTATTCCCACGGGCGCCTCAGACGACCGCCTCTTCCTTCTTCTCCCTGATCGGCTTCACCAGGTCCTCGCGCTGCACGCCCAGCCAGCGCACCAGGGGCGCCATCACCAGCACCGAGGAGTAGATCCCGAAGCAGATGCCTATGGTGAGGGCGAGGGCGAAGTAGTGCAGGGCGGGGCCGCCGAACACCAGCATCGAGGTCACCATCGTCTGGGTGCAGCCGTGGGTGATGATGGTGCGCGAGATCGTCCGGGTGATGGCGCTGTCGATGATCTCGGTGACCGAGGCCTTCCTCATCTTCCTGAAGTTCTCCCGGATCCGGTCGGCGATCACCACCGACTCGTTGACCGAGTAGCCGAGGACCGCGAGCACCGCGGCCAGCACCGGCAGCGAGAACTCCCACTGGAACAGCGCGAAGAAGCCCAGGATGATCACCACGTCGTGCAGGTTGGCGATGATCGCCGCGACGCCGAACTTCCACTCGAAGCGCAGCGCCAGGTAGAGAACGATGCCGATGGAGGTGATGAGCAGGGCGAGCGCGCCGTTCTCGGCCAGCTCCCGCCCGACCTGCGGCCCGACGAATTCCACGCGCCGCAGCGTCGCGCCGCGGTTTTCCGCGGCCAGGCCCTCCATGACGGCCTTGGACAGATCCGCGCTGTTCTGGCCCGGCTTCAGGGGCATGCGGATGAGCACGTCGTGCGAGGAGCCGAAATTCTGCACCGAGTAGTCGTTGTAGCCGCGCGCGTCGAGCGCCTTGCGGATCTTGTCGACGTCGGCGGCCTGCTCGTAGCTCACTTCCAGCACCGTGCCGCCGGTGAACTCGATCGAGAAATTCAGACCCTTGGTGGCGAGGAAGAACACCGCGAGCAGGAAGGTGACGAGCGACACGATGTTGAACGCCAGCGCGTGGCGCATGAACGGGATGTCTTTGCGGATCTTGAAGAACTCCATGCGCTAGATCCCTTGCGTCACTTCCACTCGGTGTTCCCGATCGCCACGCGCTCGAGCTTCTTGCGCGTGCCGTAGGTGAGATTGACCATGCTGCGGCTCACCACGACCGAGGAGAAGATCGAGGTGAGGATGCCCAGGCAGTGCACCACCGCGAAGCCGCGCACCGGCCCCGAGCCGAAAATGAGCAGGGCGAGGCCCGCGATCAGCGTGGTGACGTTGGAGTCGAGGATGGTGCCGAAGGCGCGCTCGTAGCCCGCGTGGATCGCCGCCTGAGGCGTCGCGCCGCCGCGCAGCTCCTCGCGCACGCGCTCGTTGATGAGGACGTTCGCGTCGATCGCCATGCCCAGCGTCAGCGCTATCGCGGCGATGCCCGGGAGCGTGAGCGTGGCCTGGAGCATCGACAGGAGCGCGATCAGGAACAGCAGGTTCGCGCACAGCGCGAGCGTCGAGAACACTCCGAAGAGCGAGTAATAGACGATGATGAAGAGCGACAGGGCCGCGAAGCCGTACACCGTCGAGTCGAAGCCCTTCCTGATGTTGTCCGCGCCGAGGGAGGGACCCACGGTGCGCTCCTCGATGATCTCCATGGGAGCCGCGAGCGCGCCCGCTCTTAGAAGCAGCGCGACATCGTTCGCCTCCATGGTCGTCATGCGCCCGCTGATCTGCACGCGCCCGCCGCCGATCTCGGTACGGATCACCGGCGCCGTGACGACCTCGCCCCTGCCTTTCTCGATGAGCAGGATCGCCATGCGCTTGCCGACGTTCTCGCGCGTGACCTCCTTGAAGATGCGGGCGCCGGTCGCATCCAGGGTCAGATGCACCGCGGGCTCCTGCGTCTGATTGTCGAATCCCGGCTGCGCGTCGGTGAGCCGGTCGCCCGTCAGCACGACCTGCTTGCGCACGACCAGCGGGGCGCCGTTCCTCTCGATGTAGAACTCGTCGCCGAAGGGCACCTGGCCCGCGCTCGCCGCGGCGAGCGCCGCGGCGTTCATGTTGTCCTCGTCCACCATGCGCACTTCCAGGGTCGCGGTGCGTCCGAGAATCTCCTTCGCCTTGGCCGTGTCCTGGACGCCCGGGAGCTGCACCACGACCCGGTCCGCGCCCTGCTGCTGGATCACGGGCTCGGCGACGCCCAGCTCGTTGATGCGGTTGTGCAGCGTCTGGATGTTCTGCCTGAGCGCGAACTCCTGGGTGCGCTTCTGCGCCTCGGGCCGGATCGTCGCGACGAGCAGCAACTCGCTGCCCGAACTAGAATCAGTGAGCTGGAGATCGGGGAGCTGCTCCGCGATGATCGCGCGCGCCTTCTCGCGGGTCTCGGCCTCGCGGAAGCGGACCACGATGTTGTTGCCCTCGCGCGTGATCCCGCCGTGGCGCACGTTCTTGTCGCGCAGCTGCGAGCGCATGTCGCCGGCGAGCCCTTCCGCGCGCTTGGCAATCGCCGCGCGCATGTCCACTTGCAGCAGGAAGTGCACTCCGCCGCGCAGATCGAGGCCCAGGTACATCGGCAGCGCCTTGATGGCCGCGAGCCAGCGCGGGGAGTTGGGCAGCAGGTTGAGCGCTACGGTATAGGAGGGGTTCGACGCGTCGGGGTTGAGCGCCCGGTCGATGAGGTCCCTCGCCTTGAGCTGGGTGTCGGTGTCGGCGAGCCGCACCTTGACGCCCGCGAGATCGAGAAAGGCCCCGGTCGGCTGGATACCCGCGTTCTTGAGCGCATCCTCGACGCGGCCGAGGACCGCGTTGTCGACCTTCAGGGTCGCCCGGGCGGGGGACACCTGTACCGCAGGCGCCTCGCCGAAGAAGTTCGGCAGGGTATACAGCGCGCCGAGCGCGAGCGCCACCGCGATCGTGACGTAGACCCAGAGGGAGTAGCGGTTCATCTAGATCGACTTGATCGTGCCCTTGGGCAGCAGCGTCTGGATCGCGCTCCGCTGCAGCTGCACCTCGGTGTCGGGCGCGATTTCGATCGACACGTAGGCTTCGCCGATCTTGGTGATCTTCCCGAGCACGCCGCCCGAGGTGACGACCTCGTCGCCCTTCTGAAGGGCCTCGGTCATCTGCTTGTGCTCCTTGGCGCGCTTCATCTGCGGGCGGATCATCAGGAAGTAGAGCAGGGCGAACATGCCGATGATGATGAAGAACTGCTCATAGCCGGGGCCGGACGCGCCGGTCGGGGCGCCCTGCGCGAATGCGGGGGAAATCAGCACGATGGTCTCCAAAGCGATCTTCGGCGAGCGGGGGAGTATACCATCGTGGCCCCGGCGCTCATCCGGTTTTCCGCAGGCTCGCGCGCGCCTCGCGAAACGCCCCCGCGTAGTCGGCGAGCGTTCTCTCCGCGACGGCTTGACGCAGCTCGCGCATGAGCGTCTGGTAGTAGTGCAGGTTGTGCAGGGTATTGAGCCGCGCGCCGAGGATCTCGTTCACCTTCTGCAGATGGTGCAGGTAGGCGCGCGAAAAGTTCTTGCAGGTGGTGCAGCGGCAGGTATCGTCGAGCGCCCGCGTGTCGTCGCGGTAGCGCGCGTTGCGGATCTTGATGTCGCCGAAGCGGGTGAACAGCCAGCCGTTGCGGGCGTTTCGCGTCGGCAGGACGCAGTCGAACATGTCGATCCCCCCGGTGACCGCCTCGACGATGTCTTCGGGCGTGCCCACGCCCATGAGATAGCGCGGGCTTTCCGCGGGAAGCCGCTCGGCCGTGTGGCGAACAATGCGCCGCATGTCGGGCTTGGACTCGCCCACCGAGAGCCCGCCTATGGCGTATCCGTCGAAGCCGATCCTTTTCAGCCCCGCGAGCGATTCGTCGCGCAGCGCTTCGAACATCCCGCCCTGCACAATGCCGAAGAGAGCGTTGGAGTTCCCCTCGTGCGCACGCTTGGAGCGCTCCGCCCAGCGCAGCGACAGGCGCATCGAATCCTCGGTTTCGCGTTCCGTGGACGGATACGGCGTGCACTCGTCGAACACCATGGCGATGTCGGCGTCGAGGACGTGCTGGATGCGCATCGACTCCTCGGGGGTGAGCAGCAGCCGGTCGCCGTTTACCGGCGAGGCGAAGCGCACGCCCTCTTCGGTGATCTTGCGCAGATCGCCGAGGCTGAACACCTGGTAGCCGCCCGAGTCGGTGAGGATCGGTGCCGCCCAGCCCATGAAGCGGTGCAGCCCGCCGTGCGCGGCGATGACTTCCAGTCCCGGGCGCAGCCACAGGTGAAAGGTGTTGCCGAGAACGATGCGCGTGCCGTTCTCCGCGAGCTCGGCCGGGCTCATCGCCTTCACCGCGCCGTAAGTGCCCACCGGCATGAACACCGGCGTCTCGACCTCGCCGTGGGTGAGCGACAAGAGCCCTGCGCGCGCGGCGCCGTCGGTGGATCGGACCGTGAACTTCACCGCGGCATTTTATCAATCAGCATCGCGTCGCCGTAGGAATAGAAGCGGTAGCGCTTGTCGATCGCGTGGCGATAGGCGCGCCGAATCGGCTCGATGCCGGCGAAAGCGGAGACCAGGACCAGCAAAGTCGATTTCGGAAGATGGAAGTTGGTGACGAGGCGGTCGACGACTCGGAATTCGAAGCCCGGCGTGATGAAGAGATCGGTTTCGCCTTCCTCCGCCGAGGGCGCGCCGTGCTGCGCCGCCGACGCTTCGAGGGTGCGCACGGTGGTCGTGCCGACGGCGATCACCTTGCCGCCGCGCCGTTTCGCCGCGGCGATCGCCACGGCGGTTGCGGGTGGGATGACATAGCACTCGCCGTGCATCCGGTGCTCGGCGAGGGTCCTTTCGCGCACCGGCTGAAACGTCCCGGCGCCGACGTGCAGCGTCACGTACGCGGATTCGACGCCGCGCTGCGCGAGCGCGGCGAGCAGCGGCTCGTCGAAGTGCAGACCGGCGGTGGGCGCGGCGACAGCGCCCGGTGTTCGCGCGTACACGGTTTGGTAGCGGCTCTCGTCCTCGGACTGCGGCGCGTGGGTGATATAAGGCGGCAGCGGTACGCTGCCGTGGCGCTGGAGCAGCTCGAGCGCGGACGCGCCCTCGGGAAAGCGCAGGCGGTAGAACTCGCCCACGCGGCCGAGCACGCGCAGCGAAAGGCCGCCGTCGAGACGCAGGGTGCTGCCCGGCTTCGCCGGCCGGCCGGCGTGGAGCTGGGCGAGCGCTTCGCCTCCGGGCAGCAGGCGCTCGATCAGCACCTCGATGTGTCCGCCGGTCTGCTTCTCCCCGAAAAGGCGCGCCTTGATCACCTTGGTGTCGTTGAACACCAGCAGGTCGCCCGGCGAGAGCAGCTGCGGCAGGTCGGAAAAACGGTGATCGGCGAGCGCATCGCCTTGGAGCCGGAGCAGCCGGCTCGCCGAGCGCGACTCACTCGGATGCTGAGCGATCAGCTCGGGCGGCAGCTCGTAGTCGAAATCGTCGATGGAAAGATTCATGCGCGCGCCGCTATAATGCACGCGCAATCGCGCAGCATCCAGCCGGGATGGCGGAACTGGTAGACGCAGCGGACTCAAAATCCGCCGGTGGCAACACCATGTGGGTTCGATTCCCTCTCCCGGCA
>JBGQKK010000053.1:0-13174 GCA_041499545.1 Gammaproteobacteria bacterium
ATGATGACGAACAGAATGATCAATGGAACCGGCGCTGCGCTCCTCGCGCTATCCGGGGCCGCAGAGGCGGAGTATCAGTGGAACCTGCCGACCCCGGTGACGCGCGTCGCCACCGAAATTTACGACCTGCACCTCGCCATGATGTGGATCATTCTGGTGATCTTCGTCGGCGTGTTCGGCGTGATGTTCTATTCGATCTATGCTCACCGCAAGTCCGTCGGCCATAAGGCCGAGCATTTCCACGAGAACATCACCGTCGAGATCATCTGGGCCATCATCCCGTTCCTGATCCTGATCGCCGTGGCCTGGCCCGCGACCAAGACGATCCTGAACCTCAAGGACACCGCCAGCCCCGACCTCACCATCAAGGCAACCGGTTATCAGTGGAAATGGGGCTACGACTACTTGAAAGGCGAGGGTGAGGGCATATCGTTCCTTTCGAATCTCTCCACCCCGCAGGACCAGATCACGGGCAACGCGCCCAAGGGCGAGCACTATCTCCTCGAAGTCGACAACGCCATGGTCGTGCCCGTGAACAAGAAGGTGCGCGTGCTCATCACCGCCAACGACGTCATCCACGCCTGGATGGTGCCGGCATTCGGCGTGAAGCAGGACGCGATTCCCGGCTTTGTCCGGGATACTTGGTTCAAGGCCGACAAAGTAGGCACTTACCGGGGGCAGTGCGCGGAGCTCTGCGGCAAGGACCACGGGTTCATGCCGATCGTGGTCGAGGTCGTGTCCGCCGATAAATACTCGGAGTGGGTCGGAGAGCAGAGGAAAAAAATGGCGGCCGCGGCGGACGATCCGAACAAGAAATGGAATCTCGCCGACCTGAAAGCGCGCGGCGAGAAGGTCTATGCGGCAAACTGCGTCGCCTGCCACCAGGCGAACGGGCAAGGGGTGAAGGGAACGTTTCCCGCTCTTGACGGCTCGGCGCTCATCAAGGAACCCAAGGGCCGTCACATCGAGATCGTGCTGAACGGCAGGCAGAAAACGACGATGGCGCCGTTTGGCAAGCAGCTTTCGGACACTGACATCGCCGCGGTCATCACGTTCGAACGCAACAGCTGGAGCAACAAGATGGGCGAAGTGATCCAGCCGAGCGAGATCAAGGCCGCGCGGAAATGACCTACCCGCGAACCGGCGAACGGACCTAGGAGACGTTATGAGCGCAGTCATAGATCACGGCCACGCGCACGATCACGCGCACCACCCCTCGGGGATCATGCGCTGGATCACGACCACCAACCACAAGGACATCGGCACGCTGTATCTGTGGTTCAGCTTCACCATGTTCCTGGTCGGGGGCATGCTCGCGCTCGGTATCCGTGCTGAGCTGTTCCAGCCGGGCCTGCAGTTCTGGCACCCGGAGTTCTTCAACCAGCTCACCACGATGCACGGCCTCATCATGGTGTTCGGCGCGATCATGCCGGCCTTCGTCGGATTCGCGAACTGGCAGGTGCCGATGATGATCGGCGCTCCCGATATGGCCTTTGCGCGTCTGAACAACTGGAGCTTCTGGCTGCTTCCGGTAGCGGCGACCCTGCTGGTCGGATCGTTCTTCGTGCCCGGGGGCGCGACCGCCGCCGGCTGGACCATCTACGCGCCGCTCTCGACTCAGATGGGACCGGGGATGGACCTCGCGATCTTCGCGCTCCACATCATGGGCGCCTCCTCGATCATGGGCTCGATCAACATCATCACGACGATCCTCAATATGCGCGCGCCCGGAATGACGTTAATGCGGACGCCGTTGTTCGTGTGGACGTGGCTGATCACGGCCTACCTCCTCATCGCGGTGATGCCGGTGCTCGCGGGCGCCATCACAATGCTGCTGACCGACCGCCACTTCGGCACCTCCTTCTTCAACGCGGCGGGCGGCGGCGACCCGGTGATGTTCCAGCACATCTTCTGGTTCTTCGGCCACCCCGAGGTCTACATCATGATCCTGCCGGCCTTCGGCATCATCAGCCAAGTGATTCCGGCGTTTTCGAGGAAACCCCTGTTCGGCTATTCCTCGATGATCTACGCGACCGCCTCGATCGCGATCCTCTCGTTCATCGTCTGGGCGCACCACATGTTCACCGTCGGGATGCCCACGGCGGGGATCCTGTTCTTCATGTACGCGACGGTGCTGATCGCCGTGCCCACCGGCGTCAAGGTATTCAACTGGCTCGCCACCATGTGGCGCGGCTCGATGAGCTTCGAGACGCCGATGCTGTTCGCGGTGGGCTTCATCTTCGTGTTTTCCATGGGCGGCTTCACCGGGGTGATCCTCGCGATTGCGCCAGTTGATATCCAGCTGCAGGACACCTATTACGTCGTGGCGCATTTCCACTACGTGCTGGTCGCCGGGTCGCTGTTTTCGCTGTTCGCCGGATTTTACTTCTGGGTGCCCAAATGGACCGGCAGGATGTACGACGAGAAGCTCGGAAAATGGCACTTCTGGCTGTCGATGATCTTCTTCAACGTCACCTTCTTCCCGATGCACTTCCTGGGTCTGGCCGGCATGCCGCGCAGGATTCCTGACTATGCGCTGCAGTTCGCCGGGTTCAACGAGATCGCCTCGATCGGCGCCTTCGGCTTCGGGCTCTCCCAGATCCTGTTCCTGTGGATCATGTTGAAAGTGACCGTGCTAGGGCAAGGCGAGAAGGCGGGGCAGCGGCCCTGGGAAGGCGCCGACACGCTCGAGTGGACGCATCTGCCGAGTCCCGCTCCCTATCACAGCTTCCACGAGCAACCGGTGGTGGGATGACGCCTGAACGCGAGCAGCAGCGGAACAATCGCAGGACCGCGCTGGTGCTCGGCTCGATCGCGCTCGTCTTCTTTCTTGGGATCATGCTCAAGTACGTCATGCTCAAATGACACGGCAGACCGACAATCGCGCGAAGGCCAACCGGCAACTGATGCAAAAACTGCTGGTGGTGGTAGCCGTGATGTTCGGCTTCGGTTTCGCGCTCGTTCCGTTCTACGAGAAGATCTGCGAAGTGACGGGCATTCGAAACGTATTTCAGCCGGACGCGGTCGCGGCGCAGAACACGCAGGTGGACCTCTCGCGCAAGATCTCGGTCGAATTCGACGCCAACACGCAACGCCTGGCCTGGGTCTTTAAGCCGCTCCAGGCGAGCGTGTCGGTGCATCCTGGCGAAGTCACTCAGGTTCTCTACGAAGTCAGCAACGCACTCGACCGGCCCGTGACGGGTCAGGCCGTTCCCAGCTACGGTCCGCAGCAGGCGGCGCTCTACTTCAAGAAGGTGGAATGCTTCTGCTTTCAGCAGCAGACGCTAGGGCCGGGGGAGGTGCGAAAGATGCCCGTGGTCTTCGTGATCGATCCGAAGCTGCCGCCCGAGCTCAATACGGTTACCCTCTCCTACACCTTCTTCGAGGTGAACGGGGCGCGCGGGGGCGGGGGATGACGGCAATGGCCGGCGAGCAAACACCGAAGTCCGCGTCGCCGCTGCAGGTCGCGAAAGCGGTGTTCTGGTCGTTCCTCGGCATAAGGAGGCGCGCGGAGCATGAGTCGGACGTGACGCAGCTGAAACCGGTGCAGGTGATCATCGCCGGCCTCATCGGGGCCGCGATTTTCGTGTTGAGCCTAGTCCTGCTGGTGAAGTTCATCGTCGGCAGGGCCGCGTAAGGAGAGGAGAGCAAGATGAGCGATCGCGCTCAGCACTACTACGTTCCGCAGCCCTCCCACTGGATGATCTTCGGAGCGGCCGCTCTGTTATGCATGGCGACCGGCGCCGCGAGCTGGCTCAACGGCTGGGAACCCGGCCGCTACCTCGTGCTGCTGGGGCTGGCGATCTTGGTGTTCATGATAGTGCGCTGGTTCGGCGACGTGATCCGCGAATCCGAGGGCGGCAAGTACGGCCGCTGGGAGGACGTTTCGTTCCGCTGGGGCATGAGCTGGTTCATTTTCTCCGAGGTGATGTTCTTCGCCGCCTTCTTCGGCGCGCTTTATTATGCGCGGCTAATCGCGGTGCCCGATCTGGGCAGCATCGACAGCAAGCTGCTCTGGCCGGATTTCGCGGCCCAGTGGCCTTCGGCCGGGCCGAATTTCAAGGACCCGTTCACCCCGATGGCCGCCTGGGGCATCCCGGCGATCAATACGCTGCTGCTCCTCTCATCGGGTGTTACGGTCACGATCGTCCACTGGGCGCTGAAGGAGAACAAGCGCGCACAGCTCGCGCTCTTCATGTTCTTCACGGTAGCGCTCGGCGTCGCCTTCCTTTGCTTGCAGGCCTATGAATACTCCCATGCCTATTCCGATCTCAACCTGAAGCTCTCGACCGGCGTCTACGGCTCGACGTTCTTCATGCTCACCGGCTTCCACGGTTTTCACGTGACGCTGGGCGCCCTCATGCTGTCGGTGATCTTTGCCCGCTGCCTCGCGGGGCACTTCAAGCCCGAGCAGCACTTCGCGTTCGAAGCCGTGGCCTGGTACTGGCACTTCGTCGACGTCGTGTGGCTGGGCCTGTTTATCTTCGTCTACTGGCTGTAGACGGCGCGAACTGTCGGCGGCTAAGTGATCTTGCCGGGGATGAGTCCGAAGTAATAACCCGTCATCAGGAGCAGGAACAGGCCCAGCGATAGGCCGACGCGCATCGCGAGCGCCTTGACGGTGCGCTTCGATTGGCCGCGGTCGGTCACCAGGAAGAACAGCGCCGATCCGAGGCTCGCCAGAATGGCGATGAAGATCAGGATGACGACGATTTTCATGCGAAGGGGCGGGAACGGGCCGCTGCGAGTGTACTCCAATCCATCCGGCACCATGTCGAGGGAGATCAGAATCGCGAGCTGGACCTTCAGGCCGAGCTGGGTTCCCAGCCTGGCGGCCGCGGCGTTCATCGCGCTCACCGTCGCTCTGGGCCACTGGCAGACGCGGCGCGCCGACGAAAAGCTCGAGCTTGGACGACGGATCGAAGAGGCGGCCCGGGACACGGTGCTCCATGTGCCCTCGGCGCGCGTTGACGCGGCGGGTTTCGAGCGTCGCCGCGTCGCAGCGCGCGGGACCTTCCTCGCACGCGATACCTTCTTCCTCGACAACAAGGTGATGCACGGCGTCGCCGGATACCACGTGATCACGCCGCTCAAGCCCGAGAGCGGCGGGACGTACGTGCTGGTGAACCGCGGCTGGATCGCCGTCGGCGACCGCTCGCGGCTGCCGGGCGTCCCCGCGCCCGAAGGTCTGGAGACGATCGAAGGCGTTGCGGTGGTGCCGGGCAAGCGATTCCTCGAGCTCGCTCCTGACGCGGATTCCGGCAGCCTGCGCCAGAACCTGGTGCTCTCGCGCGAGGAGCAGAGATTGGGACTGAGCCTGCAGCCTTTCGTGATCGAGCAGACGAGCGACGCCCCTGACGGACTGTCCAGGGAGTGGGGGCGGCCGGACGCCGGTGTCGAACGGCACCGCGGCTACGCGCTGCAGTGGTACTCGTTTGCGGCGCTCGCCGCCGTACTCTATGTTGTCCTCGGCTTCAGGCGATCCCGCTCCGCTACTGGCCGATGAGCAACGCCGCCGCGGGCGGCGCGTTGCCTTGGTAATCCTCGCGCTTTGCGCCGCACCTACGGTCGCGGCCTGGCTGGCCTACTTCGTGTGGCAACCGGGGTCGCGCTCGAATTACGGCGAACTGATCGCGCCGCGCATCCTTTCCGATCCCGAGCTGCGCCGGCCCGACGGCGGCGAATTCCGGCTCTCGCAGCTGCGTGGCAAATGGGTGTTGCTCCAGGTCGATTCCGCGGCGTGCGGCGAGGCTTGCCGGAAAAAACTCGTGTACATGCGCCAGGCGCGTCTCGCGCTGGGCAAGGAGGCGGAGAGAGTCGAGCGCGTGTGGCTTCTCGACGATACGGCGACCCCGGACCCGATCCTGCTGCGCGAGCATTCCGGCCTGAACCTGGCGCGGGTCCCCGGGCGGGCATTCCTCGAGGAATTGCCCTCGTCGGGCAATCCGGCCGGATACATATTCGTGCTCGATCCGCAGGGAAACCTGATGCTGCGTTTTCCCGGCGAGCCCGACGAGCGGCGAATGCTGAAGGATCTCGCACGCCTGCTGAAAGCCTCGCGAAGGGGATAGGACCGTGATGATAAGATTCCCGACATGCAGTTTGCCCTGACCGCCTCCGGCTTGCGCTTGCGCCAGTTCCTCGGCCTCACCAAGCCCCGTGTGGTATCGCTCATCGTGTTCTGCGCGGCGATCGGTATGTTCCTTGCGACGCCGGGAATGGTGCCGCTCGGGCTCCTGGTCGCGGCGGTCGCGGGAATCTGGCTCGTCGCCGCTTCGGCGGCGGCGGTGAACTGCCTGGTCGAGAGAAAGATCGACGCAGTCATGAGTCGGACGCGCCGCAGGCCGCTGCCGCGCGGAGAGCTGTCTTCGCAGCAGACCCTCGCGTTCGCCGCCGCGATCGGCGGTGCCGGGTTGTGGGTCCTTTATGTCCACGTGAATCCGCTCACGATGTGGCTCACTTTCGGCACCTTCATCGGCTACGCCGTGGTCTATACGGTGCTGCTCAAGCCGGCAACGCCGCAGAACATCGTGATCGGTGGGGCCTCCGGCGCCATGCCGCCCGTTCTGGGCTGGGCGGCCGTCACCGGAGACGTGGCGCCCGAGGCGCTCCTGCTCTTCCTCATCATTTTCGCCTGGACGCCGCCGCATTTCTGGGCCCTTGCCCTCTATCGCACCGAGGATTTTTCGAGGGCCGGCCTGCCGATGCTGCCGGTTACGCACGGCCAGCGCTTCACGCGCCTGTACGTGCTGCTGTATACGCTGGTGCTTTTCGCCTCCGCCTTGCTGCCTTTCGCCTACGGCATGAGCGGCTGGATCTATCTTGCAGCGGCTCTGACGCTTGGCGGTGTGTTCGTGGCCTTCGCGGTTCGGCTCTACGTGAGCTACAGCGACGCGCTGGCACGGCGCACGTTTCGTTATTCGATCGCCTATCTGGCGCTGCTCTTTTCGGCGCTGCTGGTCGATCATTTTTTCTACGTCTGAGCGAACCGTGCGCGCGCTTCTCAGCACGCTCCTTGTCGCCGTGGCGCTCGCCGGCTGCAGCGGTTCGGGCGCCTCGTTCAAGAACACCGACATTACCGGCGCCGACTACGGCAAGGATTTCGTGCTTACCGATCACACCGGGAAGACGCGGACGCTTGCGGATTTTCGCGGAAAGATCGTGATCGTGTTCTTCGGCTACATACACTGCCCCGACGTGTGCCCGACGACGCTCGCCGACCTGAAGGTCGCAAGGGAGCAACTGGGAGAGGACGGCAGGCGCGTGCAGGTCGTCTTCGTCAGCGTCGATCCCGAGAGGGACAAGCGGGAGCTGCTCGCGAGCTACGTACCCGCGTTCGATCCGAGCTTCATCGGGCTCTACGGCGATGTCGCCGCGACCGCCCGGGTGGCGAAGGAATTCAAGGTGTTCTATCAGAAGGCGCCCGGAAAGACGCCGGACAGCTACACGGTGGATCATACTGCCGGCAGTTACGTATTCGATCCCCAGGGTCGGCTGCGTCTGTTCGTGCGTCCGGGAAATGTTCCGAACCTGGTCGCCGACCTGAAGACGCTGCTTCGTGCCGCGGGTTGACCCGCTCTTGAAACGGTCTCTCAGACAGGGACTCCGGAGGCCATGAAGGTTCTGATCGTCGACGACTCCGCGACCGTCCGCGTGGGGCTTCGCGGCCTGGTCGAAAGAATGGGTCATTCCGTGATCGAGGCGGAGGACGGAAGCGAGGGCTTGAAAAGCTACGCGCAGGACCGGCCCGATCTGGTGCTGATCGACGTCGTGATGCCGGTGATGGACGGCTACGATGCCGCGCGCCAGATGCGGCAGAGCCGGCCCGACGAATGGGTTCCGATCATCTTCCTCAGCTCCAAGGAAGCCGACCAGGACTTGGACCGCGCCATCGAAGCGGGCGGTGACGATTACCTGGTCAAGCCGGTCAGCTTTGTCGTGCTGAACGCAAAAATCCGGGCGCTTCAAAGGATCGAATCGACCCGGGCCAAGCTCCTGGAGACATCGCGGGACCTTGCCGCGGCCAACCGCGAGCTGGAAAACCTGTCGCGCCAGGACGGCCTCACCGGAATCGCGAACAGGCGCTGCTTCGACGCCTACTTGTTGGCTGAAATGAAGCGCGCTTTGCGCGAGCACCAGGCGATCTCGCTGGTCCTGGCCGATGTCGACTATTTCAAGGCGTACAACGACTACTACGGCCACCAGGCCGGAGACGATTGCCTGAGACGGGTCGGTTCGGCGCTGAAGTCGGTGGTTCGGCGACCGGCGGACCTCGTGGCGCGCTACGGCGGAGAGGAATTCGCCATGGTGCTTCCGGTGACGGCCATGGAAGGGGCCGTCGACGTGGCGAAGTCGCTCGCCCGGGCGATCGAGGAGATGTCGATTCCTCACGAGCGTTCCGGCGTGAGCGGCAAGGTCTCCATCAGCCAGGGCATCGCGTCCCTGGTCCCGGCCACCAACACCATGCCCGAGAGCTTGATAGAGCTCGCCGATCAGGCGCTTTACCAGGCGAAGCAGCAGGGCCGCAACCGCTACGTCGCTTCGACGGGCAAATAAAAAGCCGCGCCGAAGCGCGGCTTTCCGGACAGGGCCGCCGAGCTCAAGCCGCGGCGATGAGCCCCTTCATTTTTTGGAGCGCCTTGGTCTCGATCTGGCGAATACGCTCGGCCGACACCTTGAATTCGGCGGCAAGCTCGTGCAGCGTCGCCGGGTCTTTCTCGCGCAACCAGCGCGTCTCGATGATGCGGCGGCTGCGCGTATCGAGCGCCGCAAGAGCGTTCTCCAGGCCGCGCGTCCGCAGGTCCTGCTCCTGCTTCGCCTCGACGAGCTCCGAGGGCTCGGGCGAACGATCGGCGAGGTAGGCGATGGGGGCGTAGGTGTCGTCTTCGTCGTTCGAGGGCTCGAGGGCAATCTCCTGCCCGGCCAGGCGCATTTCCATTTCAGCGACGTCTTCGGATTTGACCTTGAGCTGCTTCGCCACCGAGCTGATCTCCGACTGCGTCATGGGATCGAGGGAGGGCTTCATGCTCCGAAGATTGAAGAACAGCTTGCGTTGCGCCTTGGTCGTCGCGATCTTCACCATGCGCCAATTGCGCAGGACGAACTCGTGGATCTCGGCGCGGATCCAGTGGACCGCGAACGATACCAGGCGTACCCCGCGCTCGGGATCAAAGCGCTTGACCGCCTTCATCAAGCCGATATTGCCTTCCTGGATCAGGTCCCCGTGAGGCAGGCCGTAACCCATATATCCGCGGGCGATCGCCACGACCAGGCGAAGGTGCGACAGCACCAGCTGTCGCGCCGCCTCGACGTCGTTCTCGGCCCTGAACCTGCGGGCGAGGCCGAGCTCCTCCTCGTGCGAGAGGAGAGGAAAGCGGTTGACCGCCTGGATGTAGCTTTCCAGGCTTCCAACCGGGACGGGCAGAGTCATCGAGCGAGTCATTTGTGATATTCCCCAGTTCAGGCGTGCCATTTTAGCACTCTCGGTATTGGAGTGCTAAGCACAGAGGGAGGTTCCCCCAAGCCCTAAGGCCTATTTGCGGCCCGGTTCATGTAAGTGTTTGCTCACTGAAAGGTAGGCTCCCACCCAACCGAGGGCAGCCGCCGACCCCAAGACGACGCCCATCTCCCGGGGGGTCGGGAAGCCGAGGCGCAGGTCGGTACCGTAGAGTTGAGCGAGCGTTGCCAGATCGCGATTCAAGAGCGCGAGCCCAGCGACCACGATGCCGAGAGCGGCGAGCCCTCCCAGAATGCCGAGGAGCGACCCAAGATAGAAAAACGGCCGGCGGATGTAGGCACGCGTTGCGCCGACCAGGCGGCATAGCTCGATCTCGTCGCGCTGGGTAAGGATTTGCAGGCGGATCGTGTTGAAGGTCACGGCGACCAGGGCGATGCCGAGCAGTCCCGCGAGGAGCACCACACCCGTCCGTCCCAGACCGAGCAGCGCGTCCAAGCGCCTGACCCAGGCCGAATCCGCCTGCACATAGGCGACCTTGGGGAGGGACTTGAACTCGAGCTCGATCCGATCCGCCAAGACCGGGTCGCTCGTCGAGAGCGTGACGACGAACGCGTCGGGCAAGGGATTCTGCGGCAGGCTCGCGATCACTTCATCGAGGCCGCCGGCGCGACCGAGATCCGCGAGCGCCTGGTCGCGAGGTATGAAGCGCACGGCGCGCACGCCTCGCGTTCCCTTCAGCCGGGCTTCGACGGCGCCGATGTCCGCCCTAGCTGCGTCTCTAGCAAGGAACACGGCGAGCTGCGGATCGACGGCGACCTTGCGCGAGAGGGACTCGAGGTTCGCGAGCAGACAGTACCCGCCGAAAGGAAGCGCCAGCGTGATCCCGATGGCAAGGACGTTGAGCGAGGTGGAGAAGGGTGCCTTCGCCAGGCGAGCCGCGACCTGCGCGAGACTCAAACGATGGTGCTGCAGCCACACCCTCATTGGAGCCTGCCGTGATCGAGGGCCAGGACGCGCTTGCGGTACTTGGCGATCAGCTGCCGGTCGTGCGTCGCAACTAGAACGGTGACGCCGACTTGGTTGAAGGCGGTGAACATCTCCATGATTTCGTCGGCGTACGCGGAATCCAGGCTGGCGGTGGGTTCGTCGGCCAGGAGAATCGCCGGTCGATTCACGACCGCGCGCGCGACGCACAGGCGCTGCTGCTCGCCGCCCGAGAGGGTCACCGGGTTCGCTTTTTCCCGCGCGAGAAGGCCGACCTTGTCGAGGGCCGCTCGCGCGCGCCGCGCGGCCTCGCGATACGGCTGCCCGGTCACGATCAGGGGCAGCATGACGTTGTCGAAAACGCTTCTGTCGTAGAGGAGCTTCTGTCCCTGGAACACCAGGCCCAGGTTGCGCCGCAAATAGGGTATGGCGGAGGAGCGCATGGACGAAACGTTCTGGCCGTTGACGAGCACCGTTCCGCCGTTGGCGCGCTCGATGGCGGCGATCAGCTTGAAGAGCGTCGTCTTGCCGGCCCCGGAGTGGCCCGTGAGAAACAGCATCTCTCCGGGTTCGACCGAAAAGCTGACCGTCTTGAGCGCCTCGAATCCCCCCGGATAGCGCTTGCTGACCTGATGGAGCGAGATGATCGCCATTCCGCTGAAGAGCCGATTGGGACGAGGCTAGCCGATAAATGCGGCGGCGAATTCCTCGGCGGCAAAGGGCCGCAAGTCCTCCGCGCTTTCACCCATCCCGAGAAACCTGAGCGGTATGGGATGCCGGGATCGCGCTAGGGCGATGGCGCATACCACGCCGCCTCTCGCGGTGCCGTCCAGCTTGGTGAGTATCAGGCCCGTGAGGCCGAGCGCGTCGTCGAAGGCCCTGACCTGGCTGAGCGCGTTCTGTCCGGTGTTGGCGTCGAGCACGAGCCATATCTCGTGCGGGCCGCCCGGTTCGGCCTTGGCGATGACCCGCTTGATCTTGGCGAGCTCCTCCATGAGGTGCGCCTGCGTCGGCAGGCGCCCCGCGGTGTCGGCGATCACCACGTCGATGCCGCGCGCCCGCGCGGCCGCGATGGCGTCGAACACGACCGCCGCCGGATTGCCGCCCGATTGAGCGACGACCGCGACCTCGTTCCGCTCGCCCCAGGCAGCGAGCTGCTCGCGCGCCGCAGCGCGAAAGGTATCGCCCGCGGCGAGCAGCACCGAGCGGCCCTGGCTCCGGAAGAATCTTGCGAGCTTGCCGGCCGAAGTCGTCTTGCCGGCGCCGTTCACGCCCGCGAGCATGATGACGTAAGGTTTCCTGGCGGCAAGATCGAAGGGACGCTCGAGCGGAGAGAGCAGTTCCACCAGCATCGCTCGCAGCACCGCTCGCAACTCCTCGGCCGTTCTCGCGCCGCCCGAGCGCTCGCGCAGGCCGGCGAGCAGGAGCCGCGTCGCCTCGACCCCCGCGTCGCTCGCGAGCAGCGCGCTTTCGATCTCTTCGTACAAGGCCTGGTCGACGGCGCGGTCGCCGAACAGGCCCGCGAGTCGCGAGCGAGTCCCGGCGAGCCCTTCCCTGAGACGGGCAGTCCACGAGCCCTGCTTGCGGGCGAGTTCGGAAGGCGCTTCGAGCATGGTAAAGACAGCAGCAAACCGCTATAGAATAGCGACGCTCGATTCTAGCATCCGCCGCAATGGTTCCCGTCCAAGCGATCGTCATCCTTGCAGTGCTCGCCTTCGTCTCGGCGGCGCAGGCCGAGACGCGCGAATTCACGCTCGCGAACGGGCTGCGCCTCGTCGTCAAGGAGGACCATCGCGCGCCGACGGCGGTGCAACAGCTGTGGTATCGGGCCGGCTCGATGGACGAGTCGCCGGGGACGACCGGGGTCGCTCATGTGCTCGAGCACATGATGTTCAAGGGAACACGGCGCGTCGGTCCCGAGGAATTCTCGCGGCTGGTCGCCGAGGCGGGAGGACGGGACAACGCCTTCACCTCGTCCGATTACACCGTCTATCACGAGCAAGTCCATCGCGACCGTCTGCCCTTCGTGATGCGCCTGGAGGCGGACCGGATGGCGAACCTGCTGATCCGTCCGGAGGAGTTCGCGCGTGAGATCAAGGTGGTGATGGAAGAAAGGCGCTTGAGCACCGAGGACCAGCCGCGCGCGCTGCTGGACGAGAACCTGCTCGCTACGGCGTTCTCCGCGCACCCCTATAAGTGGCCGACCATCGGCTGGATGCAGGACCTGCAAAACATGAGCTGGAGGGACGCCCGGCAGTGGTACAAGAGTTGGTACGCCCCGAACAACGCCACGGTCGTCATCGTCGGCGACGTCGATCCCGAACAAGTGATCGCCTGGGCCAAGCGCTACTACGGGCCGCTGGCGCGCAGGGCGATCCCCGAGCGCAAACCGCAGTCGGAGCCGGCGCAGCGGGGCATGAAGCGCGTCATCCTGAAAGCCCCGGCCGAGCTGGCTTACGTGCGCTTCGGCTACAAGGCGCCGGCCCTGCGCGATCCGCAAAGGGACTGGGAGCCGTTCGCGATCGCCGTGCTGGTGAAGGTGCTCGGCGGCAACGACGCGTCCCGGCTGAACCAGATCCTGGTGCGCGAGCGCCGCATCGCCACTTCCGCCGGTGCGGAATACGAGCTCGTCTCGCGCGGTCCAGGGATGGTGTTCCTGAACGCCGCCGCTTCCCAGGGACACGCCGGGGGCGAGCTCGAGTCGGCCCTGCGGGAGATCGTCGCGCAGGTCGC
>JBGQKK010000054.1:0-13050 GCA_041499545.1 Gammaproteobacteria bacterium
CGAAGGCGCGCGCGACGCCGGTGTTTTTCACGACGTACTCGACGTTCGGCCGCTCGTCGTGGCCGGTCTTCTCGCCCTTTAAGTATTTACCGTAGAAGGGCAGCAGGTATTTCTTGTGGAAGTCCACGGTGTTGAAGTCGATCTGCGAAGTCACCGCCGTCGCCGTGCCGGTGATGAAGAGCTTCTTCGGCCCCTGCGCCTTCTGGTAACCGAGGATGTTGCCGGCGAGATGCAGCTCCATCTTCGCCCACACGCCGATCGAGAAGATCGGCGTCTTGATCTTGTCGAGGTGCTCGGCCGCGGTGCGCTCCCTCCAGTAGGTGTCGTAGTTGGGATGGCCCTGCACGTCGAGATAGAAGTCGCGCTCGAGTACCCGCGGATGATCGCCGTTCGCCGGGTAGAGGTTCGGCACCCGCACGCTCGCATTGAACCAGTAGAGCGGGAAATTGCTCTCGATGCCGCCGCGGAAGGCGAGGTAGCGGTAGGGATCGTTCATGCCGTCGTAGACCCCGAGGCAGGCGAGGTGCGGCGGGTTCTGCACGCCCATGAACCATTGCGACATGCAGTAGTAGGATTGGCCGATGCCGCCGACCTTGCCGTTCGACCACTTTTGTTTCGCGATCCATTCGATCACGTCGTAGAGGTCCTGCTGCTCCGCGCGCGACAGGAAGCCGAACTCGCCGCCCGAGATGCCGGTGCCGCGCACGTCGGCGTGCACGTAGGCGTAGCCCTGCTCGACGTACCACTCGATGGGGCCGGTCTCGCGCCACAGGAACATCGGGCGAGGCGGCAGCTCGTTGTTGTCGTAGCGGTAGGGCGAGGCGGCGAATAGGGCCGGAAAGGGCCCGCTTCCCTCGGGGCGGTAGACGCGCACGCCGATCTTGACGCCGTCCCTTACCGGGACCTGGATATCCTTTTCCTGGATCATGGCTTCTTCTCTCCGATCAGATACTCCTCGGCGACCAGCCGCACCGCCGGAGCGTCCATCTGCACGAAATTCTCCTCGTCCATACGCATCATCGTCGGCACCGGGCCGGCGAACATCGTGCGGATGTCCTCGACGCGGTTGAAATAGAGCTCGGCCATGCCGTCGAAATCCGGATCTTCACGGTACTCGTCGACGGCGAAGGTCGCAACGATGCGCTGCATCTCGGTCGCCGCGATCACCTTGTCCTCGAGCTGGGAGTGCGTGCTCAGCCAGTAGTCCCTGAACTGCGCGCGGGTCAGGTCGCGGCGACGGTAGACGGTGCGGATGACCTTGAGCTGCCCGGAGGTCTTCATCGCGGCCGGCGTCTCCGGCTTCTCCGCGATCAGATATTCCTCCGCGAAGATCTGCGGCTGGATCCCGTCGCGCGCCGTGAAGTTCTTCGCGTCCTCGCGCATCGCCGCCGTGGCCGGGCCGGAGAAGGTCGACCGGGCCTCCTCGAGATTCCTGAAGTAGAGCGCCACCATGCCGTCGAACGGCGGAACCGCGGCGCCGAGGGCCACCTCCCCCGTCGCGATGCTCGCGACCACCCTCTGCAGCGGCGTCGTTTCTATCGCGCGCCGCTCGAGCTCGGCGTGCCGCGTCAGCCAATAGTCCTTGAACTGCGCGACGGTGAACTCCGGCCGGCGCTTCACCATGCGCACGATCTTGACGTTCGCCGCCTTACGCATCGCTGAACCCGACTCTGGTCCGGGACCGCTCCCAGAGGAAGAGCGCGGCGGCCATGGCGACCCCGGCGAGGTTGATCCAGCGGCCGAGCTCCAGGGCCTCCAGCGGGATCAGCAGGAACAGTCCGGCAACGCCGTAATACATCCTGCTCCAGGGCGAAAGCGGCCGCAGCGAATGGCCCATCATCGCCGCGGAGATCAGCCAGACCCCCGCGATGGCAGTCACCGAATCGACCAGGATCGCCAGAGCGCCGCCCTGCATCAGCAGCGTGCCGGAGAAGACGAACAGAAAGGGGATCACGAACACCGTCCAGCCGAAGCGCATCGCCGAGTACCCGGTGCGCATGGGGTCGGCCTGCGCGAGGTTCGCGGCGGCGAAGGCGCCGATCGCGACCGGCGGCGTGATCATCGACAGGCACCCGTAATACATGATGAACATGTGCGCCGCCATGGGTGCGATGCCGAGCTTGATCAGCGCCGGCGCGACCAGCGTGGCGAGCAGGATATAGACGCCCACAGTCGGCATGCCCATGCCGAGGATGATCGAAACGACCGCCGCGAGAACCAGCAGGCCCCACAGGCTCTCGCCCGCGAGATGCAGCAGCACCAGGGTCAGGGTGAAGCCCACGCCGGAATAGTTGAGCGCGCCGATGATGATGCCGGCGGCCGCGCCGATCATGAACAGATCGAGCACGCCGAGGCCCGTTTCGCGCAGCATGTCGTACAAGTCGCGAACGCCGACACGCTTGCCGTGGAACGGCACGGCGATGCCGAACGCGATCGCCGCCGCGGTGGCGAAGAGGCCGGCGGTCTCGGCTTCGTAGCCTCCCCAGAAGAGCGCGTAGATCAGCACCACGAACGGGATCGGGAAGTACCAGCCCGCCCTGAGCACCGACCAGACCCTGGGGATTTGGTCCGCCGGCATGGGCAGGATCCTGCTTCGCGCCGCCTCCAGGTCGACCTGGATGAAAAGGGCGACATAGAAGAGGATCGCCGGGATCGTCGCCGCGATCGCGACTTCGGAATACGGCACCTGCAGGAACTCGGCCATGATGAACGCCGCGACGCCCATCACGGGCGGCATCAGCTGCCCGCCGGTGGAGGCGCAGGCCTCGATGGCAGCGGCCATGTGCGGGCGGAAGCCGACGCGCTTCATCAGCGGGATCGTCACCACGCCGACGGTGAGCACGTTCGAGACGACGTTGCCCGAGATGGTGCCGAAGAGCGAGGAGCCGACGATGGCGATCTTCGCCGGCCCGCCGCGGTACCTGCCCATCAGCGCCATCGAGATGTCGGTGAAGAAGGTCGAGCCGCCGGATTTGAACAGCGCCTGCCCGAAAAGGTTGTAGATCACCACCACGGTAGCGACGATCTTGAGCGGCAGGCCCAGCGACGCCGAGGAGTCCCACGCGAGGTAATAGCTGAGTCGCTCGAGCGGGATCGAGCGCGCGGCGAGCTCGCCGGGAAGCGCCCCGCCGACGAGCGCCAGCACGAAGAACGCCGCGGTGGTGATCACCAGCGGCATTCCCGAGGTGCGTCTCAGGCCCTCCAGGAAGAGTGCGAGGATGGCGCCAGCCGCGAGCAACCCGTCCCAGGGCCGCCGCGACGCCAGGTCCGACAGCGCCGGATAGCGGACCGCGATATAGGCTGCGGTCGCGCACGATACGACAGCTGCGGCGAGGTCGTACCAGGGGACCGCGCCGTTTCTCCCCCCGCGCCCGCCTCCCGCCGGCACGTGCAGGAAAATGAGCGGCATCGCGAGGGCGAGCAGGCCGGCGAGAAATTGCTCGGTATACAGCGACAAGCCCGCAAGCCGGAAAAAATCAGCCGAAAGCGCGATGACGCAGCACGTCAGCGCGACCGCCAGCGCGTTCACCAGCTTGTTCATGCACCAACCTCCCGCCCGCCACTCTATCGAGAGCGGCGCGCCGAGGCAATCGCGGCGTCCTTGCCCGCCAGCACGGCGGCATGGCAAGCTACGCGGCGGAGGAGTTCCGAATGAGACTGCTAACCGCAACCCTGCTGTGCGCTGCCTGCGCGCTGTCCCTGCCCGGCTTGGCGCAGGAGAATTTCCCCAGCAAGCCGATCCGCATCGTCGTCGGTTACAGCGCAGGCGGCGGCAACGACATCATCGTGCGCGTAGTCGCACCGAAGCTCTCCGAGGGGCTCGGGCAACCGGTGATCGTCGAGAACCGTCCCGGGGCGCAGGGCATCGTCGCCTGCGAGCTCGTCGCCAAGGCCGCGCCCGACGGCTACACGCTGCTGATGGGTCCAAGCGGCCCGATGACCATGAATCCGGCGATCTATTCGAAGCTTCCCTACGATCCGCTCAAAGACTACGCACCGATCTCGATGATCGGAGATTTTCCGCTGATCCTGGTGGTGGGTGCGTCGCTGCCGGTCAATTCGGTGAAGGAGCTGATCGATTACGCCAGGGCGCGTCCCGAGCAGGTGAATTACGCCGCGAGCGCGGCGCCCTTCCAGCTCGCCGCCGAGCTTTTCAATCAGAAAACCGGGACGCGGTTCGCCCACATCCCCTACAAGGGCAGCGGCGAATCGGTCAACGCCGTGATGTCGGGACAGGTCACCATGACCATCGTGGACCCGCCGCCCGCGATCGGACCGCTCAAGGGCGGCAAGCTGCGCGGCCTTGCGGTCACCGGAGCGGCGCGGGACCGCAACTGGCCCGAGTTGCCGACGCTCGCCGAAGCGGGCGTTGCGGATGTCGAGATCCGGCTCTTCACGGGATTTTTTGCGCCCGCCGCGACGCCCCCCGCGATCGTCAACCGGCTGCAGCAGGAGGTGGCGCGCACGGTCAAGGCCCCGGAAATCCGCGAGCGCCTCGACCAGATGGCGATCGTCCCCTCCGGGAACAAGCCGGAGGAATTCCGCAGCGTCGTCGCGAGAGACATCGCGAAGTGGACAGCGGTGGCCAAGGCGGCCAACATCAAGGCCGACTAGCTCCGCTTCGCCTACTTTTTCTTTCGCGCCGGCCTCATCCGCGTCGGCGGCTTCCTCGAAGGTTTCGCCCACAGGCGCCTGCTCGCGAGCCGCGCGCCCTTCGCGAGCGCCTCGAGCTTCGCCCAGGCGATCTCGGGGCTCCCCACGCGCGGGCCCAGCCCGCAGTCGGTCCCGCCCATGACGTTCTCGCGGCCGACGAGCTTCGCATACTTGACGAGACGCTCGGCGACCAGTTCCGGATGCTCGATGAAATCACAGGCGTGCCCGACCACGCCGGGGATGAGCACGGCGCCTTCCGGCAACTCCATCGTCTCGAACACCCGCCACTCGTGCTCGTGGCAGGGGTTCGAGGCCTCGATCGAATAGCTCGAGGCGCGCACGCGAAAGATGATGTCGACGATGTCCTCCAGCGGGATGTCGTTGCGGTGCGGCCCGTGGAAGCTGCCCCAGCAGACGTGCAGACGCACTTTCTCGCGCGGAATGCCGCCCAGCGCGTGGTTGATCGCGTCAACGCGCAGCGTCGCGTATCTGCGGTAGTCGCGCACGCTCATCTCCGGAAACATCTGCCAGCCGTCGGGCAGATCCGGGTCGTCGATCTGCAGCAGAAACCCGGCGTCGACGATCGCCTGGTACTCCTCGCGCATCGCCTCCGCGATCGCCTCGACGAACGCTTCTTCGCTCGGATAATGCTCGTTCCTGAGCCAATGCTCGATCGTCCCAGGCGTGTTCGCGGGCAGGAAGGCCTCGGCCGCCTTGACCCCGGCGAGCGCCGCCCTGAAGTTCTGCAGGTCTTCTTCGAGCGCGGCGCGGCCGACGTACCTCAGCGGCGCGACGCACACCGCGAGCTGCCGGCGCTGGGCGGCGCCGACGAGCGCGCCCTTGCCGCCGGCGAAGTACTGGGGAAAATCCTTGGCGTCGCGGGCGGTGATGTTGAGCGGAGGGGGATCCACGCCCGGCCGGTAGTCGCGCATCTCGAAGCCGGCGAGCCGCTCGCGCACGTAATTGGTGAAGTTGGTCTTGCCGACTTCCCCGTCGTTGACGCTGTCGATGCCGCACGCCGCCTGTTTGCGAACGACCTCGGTGACTTCGCCGCGCAGCCTCGCGGAAAGGGCGTTGCGGTCGTAGGGCTTGCCCTCGGCGCGGGCGAAAATCATCTCGCGCAGCTCCGGAGCGCGCGGCAGCGCTCCCGCGTGCGTGGTCAGGATGCGGCTGGTGCTACGGATCATCCGGTGCTCCTCCCTCGGCAGCGCCGTATTCTATTCCGGAGCGGCCTGGAATGCGTCCCACTTCGCTCCCACGCGCGAAGCCGAAAGAATGGGGTTGACAGGGCGCTGCGCTTCGCCTGAAATTCGTTCTCCGCAGTTCGAGCCCGGAGTCCCCGATGACACAACGAAAATCCCCCCCCTTTCGCGCCGACCAGGTCGGCAGCCTGCTGCGCCCGCAGGAATTGCACGACGCACGCGACAAGGCCCGGCGCGGCGAGCTGGGCGCCGAGCAGCTCCGCGCGATCCAGGACAAGCACATCCGCGAAGCAGTCGCCAAGCAGGAATCGGTCGGCATGCAGGCGGTGACCGACGGCGAGTTCCGCCGCGACTGGTGGCACATCGACTTCATCGCCGGCTTCGACGGGGTGACGCTGGACAAGGGAGACGCCTACGGCGACGCGAAATTCAAAGGCACCGAGGAGCAGCCCCCGTTCATGCGCGTCACGAGCAAGATCCGGCGCAGCAAGCCGAGTATGCTCGAGCACTTCAAGTTCCTGAAGTCGGTCGCGAAAAGGATGCCCAAGTTCACCATGCCTTCGCCGGCGATGCTGCACGCCCGTGCCGATCGCGCGTCGATCAAGAAGACTTACCCCGACCTGGACGAATTCTGGGCCGATCTGACGAAGGCCTACCGGGAGGAGATCGCCGACCTGTACAAGGCCGGCTGCCGCTACCTGCAGATCGACGACACCACCATCGCCATGATGGGCGATCCCAAGGTGCAGGAGAACTTCAAGAAGCTCGGCGACGATCCGAAGAAGGACAACGCCATGTACGCCGAGGCGGTGAACGCTGCGATCCGCGACGTGCCCGACGACATGGCGGTCGCGATCCACACCTGCCGCGGCAACTTCAAGAGCACCTGGCTCGCGAGCGGGAGCTACGACTACGTGGCCGAGACGGTGTTCTCGCGCCTCGACGTGGACGGCTTCTTCCTCGAGTACGACACCGACCGGGCCGGGGGCTTCGAGCCGCTGCGCTACGTGCCTAAGGGCAAGATCGTGGTGCTGGGACTGGTCAGCTCCAAGGTGCCGGAGCTGGAGAAGAAGGACGACCTGAGACGGCGAATCGACGCCGCGGCGAAGTACGTGCCCCTGGAGAATCTGTGCCTCTCGCCCCAGTGCGGCTTCTCGAGCACCCACCACGGCAACAAGCTCACCGCCGACGATCAGTGGCGGAAGCTCGGGCTATGCCTGGACGTGGCGAAGAGCGTGTGGGGTTAGCGCGCTCGTGCGCTCGTAACCCTACTCGGGCTTGATCCCGGCCGCCTTGACGAGCGGCCACCACTTCTCGGCTTCCGCCTTGTGAAAGGCCGCGAGCGCCTCGGGGCTCTGCTGCTCGCGCGGCGTGATCTCCTGTCCCAGATCGCCCAGCCGCTGGCGCACCGTAGGATCGGCAAGCGACGACTGCATGGCCGCGTTGAGCTTAGCGACGACGTCATGCGGCGTGCCCTTCGGTGCCCAGATCCCGAACCAGACCGAGACGTACAGGCCCGGCAATCCGGCCTCGTCCACGGTCGGAATCTCCGGCGCGGCCGAAAGGCGCGTCTTTGCCGTCACCGCGTACGCCTTGATCTTTCCCGCGCGCACCTGGGGAAGGGAGTTCGACGCCTGGTCGACCATGAAGTCGATGCGCCCCGCGAGCAGATCCTGCATCGCCGGACCGGTGCCCTTGTACGGAATGTATTGGACCTTCGTCCCGGTGGCGTTCTGGAAATAGATGCCGCCCATGTGCGAGCCCGATCCCACGCCGGCGGTGCCGACCGATGCCTTGTCCGGGTTCGCCTTGAGCCACGCGATGAGCTCGTTCAGATCCTTCGCGGGAAACGAAGCTCTCGCCACGATCATCAGCGGATTCGCGCAGATCATGCCCACGGGCTCGAGGTCGCGCAGCACGTCGTATGGGAGCGGGTAGATCGCCGCGTTGATGACATGCGTGCTCCAGTGGCCGATGCTCAGCGTGTAGCCGTCCGGGGCCGCGCGCGCGACGCGGCCCACGCCGAGCGTGCCCGCTGCGCCGACGGTGTAGTCGACGAGCACGGTCTGCCCCAGGGCCTTGCCCATGGGAACCGACATGATGCGCGCGACCGCGTCGACGGGCCCGCCCGCGGCAAACGGGTTCACGAGCGTTATCGGCCGCGACGGGTATGTCTGAGCTGTCGCCACAGGCACGCCGACGGAAACGAATGCGAAGACGAAAAAGAGATTTCGCCAAGCCATTCCAGCCCTCCTCAGTAGACCGCGCCCCGAGCGCTGACCGGCCAGAGCGCCTCGACTCTACCCTTGCGCGCGCACACAAGCCAGTCGTAGAGGTTCACCGTCGGGTCGCAATGGCCGGGCACGAGCAGCAGTTTCTCGCCCAGGCGCGGCGCCTTCGCCCCGGCTGCGACTTTCAGCACGCCGTGCTCGTCGGAGGCTTTCATGTACTCGACGCCGGGGCGCTCGTGCACCAGCGGCATCCCGGAATCGACGCTCGAGGCCTTGAGGCCCGCGTCGACCACGGCGCGGTCGGGAGCCGGTACGCTCATCACCGCGGCGAGGACGAAGAGGCTTTGCTCGAAGCGCGGCCAGCCCTCCTCCCAGGTGTTGCGGTTGTAGTCGGCGTCCATGAACACGTACGATCCCGGTTGAATCTCGTTGAACACGCGGCTCGCGCCTTCGAGCAGGAAGGTCCCCGTTCCCGCGCCCGTGATCGTCTCGCAGGCGATGCCCGCCCCTTCGATGAGCGACCTGGTCGTCCGGGCCGAGTCGGCCGCCGCGGCAATCGCCGCGCGACGCTCCGACGCGGAGCGCAGGTGCTGCGCCGCCCCGTGATACGCGTGCAGCCCCGCGAAGCGCAGGTTGCGGCAGCCGGCGATTGCCTTCGCGAGCGCGAGCGCTGGTGCGCCCGGCTCGATGCCGCAGCGGTGCGCGCCGACGTCGATCTCGACGAGCACGTCCAGGCGCACGCGCTCGGTGCGCGCCGCGGCATCCAGCGCAGCGACGTTGCCCGCATCGTCAGCGAGCACTCCGAGCTTGGCCTCGCGGGCGAGGCGCGCGAGCCGCTCGACCTTCTGTTTTCCCACGATCTCGTTGGTCACCAGGACGTCGGCGACGCCCCCGGCGACCAGCGCCTCGGCCTCGCTGACCTTCTGGGAGCACACGCCGACGGCGCCTGCTGCGACCTGAGCTCGCGCGATCTGGGCGCACTTGTGGCTCTTCGCGTGCGGGCGCAGGCGCACGGCGCTCTCCTTCACCGCTTCAGCCATGCGCGCGATATTTCCCTCCAGCGCGTCCAGATCGACGACGAGCGCCGGCGTGTCGACCTGTTCGAGCGGGATTCCGAGGGAAGCGGGAGGAGGCAGAGGCATGGCGCAGCCATTCTAATGCGATAATCGCGCTTCACTTCGAGAGGCGGCAATGACGATTCCGAATACCATGCGCGCGGTCGAGATCACCCAGCCCGGAGGGCCCGAGGTGCTCAAGATCGGCACGCGTGCGGTTCCCCAGCCGAAAGCCGGCGAGGTGTTGATCAAGGTCGCTGCCGCGGGCGTAAACCGTCCCGACACCATGCAGCGCGCCGGCAACTATCCGGTGCCGCCCGGCGCCTCCGACATTCCGGGCCTGGAGCTCGCCGGCAGCGTGGTCGCGCTGGGCGAGGGCGTGCGCGACTGGCGCGTCGGCGACACCGCGACCGCGCTGGTGCAGGGCGGCGGCTACGCCGAGTATTGCGCGGCGCCCGCGCCGCAGTGCCTGCCGATCCCCAAGGGCATGACCCCGGTCGAGGCGGCTTCGCTTCCCGAGACCTTCTTCACCGTGTGGAGCAACGTCTTCGACCGCGCGGGCCTGAAACCCGGCGAGTCTTTCCTGGTGCAGGGCGGCTCCTCGGGTATCGGCGTCACCGCCATCCAGATGGTCAAGGCGTTCGGCAACAAGGTTTTCGCCACCGCGGGCAGCGCGGAGAAATGCGCGGCGTGCGCGAAGCTCGGCGCCGACCGCGCGATCAACTACAAGACCGAGGACTTCGCCGCGGTGGTGAAGGAGGCGACCGGAGGCAAGGGGGTGAACGTCGTCCTCGACATGGTCGGCGGCGACTACCTCGACCGCGAGCTCAAGTGCCTCGCCGACGACGGCCGCGTCGTCATCATCGCCTTTCTCGGCGGGGCGAAAGCGACCTTGTTCCTTTCCGAAATCCTGCGCCGGCGCCTCACGGTGACGGGCTCGGCGCTGCGCCCGCGCTCGATCGAATTCAAGGCCGCGATCGCGAAGAACCTGCGCGAAAAGGTCTGGCCGCTGATCGAGTCCGGAAAGATCAAGGCCGTGATCCACAAGACCTTCCCGCTCGCCGAGGCCGCCAAGGCGCATGCGCTGATGGAATCGAGCGCGCACATCGGCAAGATCGTGCTCACGGTCTAGCCGTGTTCGAAAAAGACCTTCTCAAGCGCAAGCGCATCCTCGTCACGGGCGGCGGCACGGGCCTCGGCCGCGAGATGGCGTCGAAATATCTCGAGCTGGGCGCCGAGGTTTTCATCTGCGGCCGGCGCGCGGCGACGCTCGAGAAAACCGCGATCGAGCTCACGGCCAGGCACGGCGGTTCGGTGAAGACCCGCACCGTCGACATACGCGACGCGGCCGCGGTGGACGCGATGGTGCAGTCGATCTGGGACGACGGCGGGCCGCTCACGGGCCTGGTCAACAACGCCGCGGGGAACTTCATCTCGCGCACCGAGGACCTGTCCTCGCGCGGCTTCGACGCCATCGCCAACATCGTGCTGCACGGCACGTTCTACACCACGCAAGCGGTCGGCAAGCGCTGGATCGCGGGCGGCCACAAGGGATCGGTCGTGTCCATCGTGGTCACCTGGGTCTGGACCGGCTCGCCCTTCGTCGTGCCTTCGGCGATGTCCAAGGCGGGCGTGCACGTCATGACCCAGTCGCTCGCCGTCGAGTGGGGGCGCCACGGCATCCGCCTGAACGCCATTGCGCCGGGAATTTTTTCGACCGAAGGCGCGGACAAGCGCCTCGCGCCCGGGCGCAACACCGCGCGGGAGAACGCGGCGGTCAACCCGATGCGACGCTCGGGGCAGATGCACGAGCTGCAGAACCTCGCCGTCTTCCTCATGGCCGACGGCTGCGAGTGGCTCACCGGCCAGACCATCGCCCTCGACGGAGCCGGCTGGCTCGCCAACGGCGCCTCCTTTACCGAGCTTTCCGCCTGGACCGACGCCGACTGGGCCAAGGCGCGCGAGGCGATCAAGGCGCAGAACGAAAAGGACAAGGCGCAGCGCTCGAGCTGATGCGCAGCCGCGCGCTCGCCACCCTGGTACTCGCGGTTTTCGCAGCCTGGGCCTTGCCGCTTGTCGGGCTCGCCGTGGCGGGGCGGCCGGTCGCGGCGTTCGTTCAGTTTCCTCCGCGTGCTGTGCAAGCCATGCAGGCGCCCTTCGCCTGGGTCGCGTTCCTCCTGTTTTCTCTGCCGGTGCTGGGCGCGCTCGCGCTGTACGCTGCGGCGCTTGCCCGCGCGCGACCGGTGCAATCGGGCGGGGCCGCGGGGAAATTCCCGTGGTGGGGCTGGCTCGGTCTCGCGCTCATCGCCGCCGCCTGGTCGATTGCCTGGAGCGGCGCGCTTTCCCCCGCGTGGCGCGGGCAGACCTTCACGCTGCTGTGGCTCGGCTACATCCTCGCCATGAACGCGCTTGCTCTGCGGCGCGGGGGATGGTGCCCCCTCGCGCACCGCACCGGCTGGTTCCTCTGGCTTTTCCCTCTGAGCGCCGGATTCTGGTGGCTCTTCGAGCACCTGAACCAGTTCGTGCACAACTGGTACTACGGCGGCGTCGATGCCGAAAGCGATTGGCAGTACGTCGTCCGCGCGACGCTCCCCTTCTCGACGGTGCTGCCGGCAGTCGCGAGCACCTGGGCGTGGCTTCGGGCGAATCCCCGGATCGACGCGCTGGCGCTGCCGCCCCTGCGCGGCCACGGCGCGCTCGCGTGGCTCGCCTCCGCTACGGGCGCGCTCGGGCTCGCGACGATCGGCCTGCGGCCCGACCTCTCCTTTCCCCTCCTGTGGATCGCGCCGCTCCTCGTTCTCGCGGGGCTCGAGCGGCTTCTCGTCGGAGAAACCCCGTTCGCGGCGCTCGCGCGCGGCGATTGGCGCCCGGTGCTGCAACCCGCGCTCGCCGCGCTCGTGTGCGGATTCTTCTGGGAGATGTGGAACTGGGGCAGCCTCCCGAAGTGGCACTACGCGGTCCCCTACGCGCAGCGCTTCCACCTCTTCGAGATGCCGATCCTCGGCTACGCCGGATACCTTCCCTTCGGCCTCGAATGCGCGCTCGTCATGGACCTCGCCGCGCGGATCATCGAGCGGCGGCCGCTGTGGCCGCTCGAGGGCAAAACGAATCCAGAGGAAGGCTGAAACGAAGCACTTGTATGGCGCGTCAATGCGGGCGGTACTCGGCGCGCGGCTGCTCCAGGCGATCGAGCGGGCTCTTCACCCCGCGCGCGCCCTTGTTCATCACGTGCGTGTAGATCATCGTCGTCGACACGTCTGAATGCCCGAGCAACTCCTGCACGGTGCGGATGTCGCTCCCGGATTGAAGCAGGTGCGTGGCAAACGAGTGGCGCAGCGTGTGACAACTCACGTGCTTCGCAATTCCGGCGGCACGCGCTGCGCGCTTCACCGTCCGGACAAGGTAATTCTCGTACACGTGGTGGCGCCGGATCACGCCAGTGTCCGGGTCGGCGGAGAGCTTGTGCGAGGGGAAAACGAATTTCCAGCCCCATTCGTAGGGTGCGCGCGGGTACTTGCGCGACAAGGCATTGGGCAACTCCACCTCCCCCAAGCCGTCGGCGAGATCCTTCTCGTGCAGGACCTTCACGCGCACCAGGTGCGCCTTGAGCGGCTCGATCACCGACTCGGGCAGCATGGTCACGCGGTCTTTTGCGCCTTTGCCGTCGCGCACCAGAATCTGCCTGTAGTCGAAATCCACGTCTTTCACGCGCAGCTTCAGGCATTCGCGCAGGCGCAGACCCGCGCCATAGAGCAAGCTCGCCATCAGCCACCGGATCCCATCGATCTGCGCGAGCAGGTGCCCCACCTCGGCCACCGAAAGCACCGTCGGCAGCCGCGCCGGACGTTTCGCGCGCTCCAGACCGTCGAGCCACGCCAGCGGCTGATTGAGCGCCTCCTTGTACAGAAA
>JBGQKK010000055.1:0-12910 GCA_041499545.1 Gammaproteobacteria bacterium
GATCCCGCCGGCAACGCTTTCATCAGCGACGGCTACATCAACTCCCGCGTCGCCAAGGTCGACAAGAACGGCAGATGGCTCAAGTCCTGGGGAGATCGCGGGACCAAGCCCGGCGAGTTCAACACGCCGCACTCGATCACCGCCGACGCCAAGGGCAACGTCTACGTCGCCGACCGCGGCAACCGGCGCATCCAGGTATTCGACGGGGAGGGGACGTACCTGCGCGAGTTCACCATCGATGTTCCCTACGATCCGAAGGCGCAACCTGCGATCGGCAATCTGCCCGAGCTGGCGAAGATCGAGGCCTCTGGCAACCCGAAGACCATGATGCCGGGCTCGCCTTGGGCGGTGTGCATCACGCCCGGCGCGAACCAGGTGCTCTACGCCTCCGACGCCTTTCCAGGGCGCGTGTTCAAGCTGACGCTCGAAGGAAAAGTGCTCGGCGTGCTCGGCGAGTCGGGCAAGCAGCTCAATCAATTCGGCTGGATCCACGAGATCGCCTGCCCCTCGGAGAACGTCCTCTACGTCGCCGAGCTCTTGAACTGGCGGGTGCAGAAGCTGGTGCTGAATCCCAAGAAATAGTCGCGCCGTCCCGCGAAGGAGGAGGAGGCGATGGCGCGCAGCGTCGTGCACACCGACAAGGTTCCGCCTGCGAGGGTTCCGCTCTCGCAGGCGATCAGGACGGGCGGCTGGGTTTTCGCCTCGGGCCAGCTCGGAATGAGCCCGAAGACGGGCCGCCTGGTCGAGGGCGGGATCAAGGCCGAGACGCGACAGGTGTGTGAGAACCTCAAAGCGGTGCTCAAAGCCGCAGGCTCCTCGCTCCAGGACGTGGCGAAAGTGACCATCTACATGGCCGATCTCGGCGAGCTGCTGGCGATGAACGAAGTATTCAGCGAATACTTTCCGAAGGACCCGCCCGCGCGGACCACTTTCCAGGCGGCGGGCCTGGTGGCGGGCGCGCGCGTCGAGATCGAGGCGGTAGCGAGCGTGCGGCAGGCATAGGGTGCTCGGCCCAACGGACCCGCGGGGATTCGCACGCTCGGAGCGATGGCGATCGCAAATGTTGTACAAGGTCTTGATCGTTGACGATGTCGAATCGGACGCGGATGCGCAGCTTCTTAGCCTGCTCCGTGCCGGAATGTCGTGTGAAGCGCGATGGGTCGCCACATCCGAAGATTTCACGCGGCAGCTGGAGCTCTTTGCGCCAGACGCAATAGTCTGCAGCGTTTTCCAACCGCAATTCAATGGACGAACCGCTCTGGCGATAGCCCAAAGCCTGAGTCCCGATACCCCGATTATCTTAGTCTTCGAGACTGTCGGCGAAGAAGTCGCCGTCCACGAATTCATGGGTGCGCCAAGTGACAACGTTTTCATGACCAGTCGCACCGAACTCCCCTCGACTTTTGGTCGCGCCGTCAAGGAAGCCGGGGAGCGAAAGCGAAGAAAGACTCAGGAGTTGACCATCACGCGTTTGACGCGCATGTATGCCGACCAAGTCCGCGAACTGGAACAGCTGCGCGGCCAACACCTAACATTCCGCAAACTGAGCCGCTATCTCAAGGCGAGCGTCAAGCCGGCCGAGGTTTTCGCGGCGGTCGAGTGTTTCGGCCCTCAATTATTCCCGAGCACGAACGGAAAGCTCTATCTCGTTCATCCCCCGGGAAAATACTTGGAAGCGGTCGCACGCTGGGGCAATGGGTCGCTAAACCAGCAAGCCTTTACAACCCAAGACTGCTGGGCATTGCGCCAAGCCCAAGCTCACTGGGTTCGGGATCAGCGGTCCGAGTTGGTTTGCGCACATGTGGTACCGGACGCGAATTCTGCGCCCGCGTATCTATGCGTGCCGCTCTTTGCCGAAGGTGAAACGCTCGGATTATTGCATTTGCGGCGCGTGAACGATAAATCTTCTGAGAACACCAGTTCGATTGAGTTCAGCTTGAATCTGGCAGCGGCTGTGGCAGAGGAGGCGAGTCTCGCGCTCGGAAACCTGAAAGTTCGCGAGAGCCTGCATGAGCAATCGGTCCGCGATCCGCTCACCGGCTTGTACAACCGCCGCTTTCTGGAGGAATTCCTTTTGCGCGAGATGGCGCGGGCGGATCGCAAGAAGCACTCCCTCTCGATAATCACGCTGGATATCGATCATTTCAAGCGCATCAATGACAGCTTGGGCCACGGCGCGGGTGACGTAGTCCTGCGGCGTATCGCTCTGCTGTTGCAGGGATTTGTCCGCCAGAGCGACATTGCCTGCCGCATCGGTGGAGAGGAATTCTCGGTGCTCTTGCCGGAGGCATCGATGCAGATCGCCACGCAACGTGCCGAGAACATGCGCAAAGCGGTACAGGAGTTGAGGCTTAAATACGAGGACCATGACTTGAGCGGAATCACCATTTCACTGGGAGTTGCCGCCTTTCCGGATCATGGCTCAACTCCGGACTCGCTCATTCGCGCGGCGGACGAGGCCTTGTACGACGCCAAGGTTAGGGGCCGCGATAGAGTAGTATCGGCATGATCGACGTCGGGTTCTTCCTGACAGGTTTTGTAGTGTCTTTCCGGATTGTGTAGTCCGACCTTCGCCGTGACGGAAAACCTCGTCAACTTCAACAACAGCCCCGACATCGGCTTTCAGCTGGGCTGGGCCTACAGCCCGGCTTTCGCGCGCTGAGCGGCCTTGCCGGAACTTTCGGGCGGGTTTATGTTGAGCCTCGCAAAGTGAATTCCGAGGATTCCCGCCGCCATGGCTGAGCCGTACCGCTCGCCGACGCTAGACGCGCGCCGCGCGCAGATGTTCCCGGTCCTCGCGGACGAGGAGCTCGCGCGCATGCGCCGCTTCGGCGAGCTGCGGCGCTTCGCCTCCGGCGAGCGGCTGTACGAGACCGGGAAGCCGAGCCCGGGTATGTTCGTCGTGCTCTCGGGAACGCTGCAAATCACCGGCCGCGACGGGCACGGGCACGATCTGCTCATCGCCGAGCTCCCCGCAGGCGGATTTTCCGGGGAAATCGGGCAGCTCTCGGGCAAACGCGCGCTCGCGGACGGCATCGCCCAAGGCGAAGTCAAAGCGCTGCTGCTTTCGCCCGAGCAGTTGCGTGCGCTCCTCGTCGCGGAAGCCGCGCTTGGCGAGGAAATCATGCGCGCGCTGATCCTCCGCCGCGTGGGCCTGATCGAGATGGGCGCGGGCGGCCCGGTGCTGATCGGCGCGCCTTTGTCCCCGGACATGGCGAGGCTGCGCAATTTCCTCAGCCGCAATGGCATCCCGCACGTGATCCTCGATCCCGCGAGCGACCCCGACGCGCAAGCCTTCATCGAGCGCTACGCCCCCTCGCCCGGGGACTTGCCGCTCGCCGCATGCCCCGACGGGTCCGTGCTGCGTAACCCCACAGAGAGCGCGCTCGCCCGGTGCATCGGCATGCTCGACGCCGAAGGCGGAGACCGCATATTCGATGTCGCCATCGTGGGCGCAGGGCCGGCCGGGTTGGCTGCCGCGGTCTACGCGGCGTCGGAGGGCCTGTCGGTGATAGCGATCGACGCCCGCGCCTTCGGCGGTCAGGCCGGAGCGAGCGCGCGGATCGAGAACTATCTCGGCTTCCCGACCGGCATTTCCGGCCAGGCGCTGGCTGGGCGCGCGTATTCACAGGCGCAGAAATTCGGCGCGACCATGCTGATCCCGGCCGAGATCGTGCGCCTCGAATGCGAGCAATCGGTCGAAGGCGATTCGTTCACCCTGCTGCTGGCGGACGGGCGCGCGGTGCGCAGCCGCACGGTGGTCATCGCCAGCGGCGCACGCTATCGCAGTCCGGATTGCGCGAACCTCAGGAGGATGCTGGGGCACGGAGTATGGTATTGGGCATCGCCCATTGAGGCGAAGATGTGCGCCGGGCAGGAAGTGGTGCTCGTCGGCGGCGGCAACTCCGCAGGCCAAGGCGCGGTCTTCCTGTCCGGGCATACTTCGAAGGTCTGGATGCTGGTGCGCGGCGCCGGCCTCGCCGCGAGCATGTCGAAGTATCTGATCGACCGCATCGCCGGAATCGCCAACATCGAGCTGCGAACCCGGACCGAGATCTCCGGGTTGACCGGCACACCCCAATCCGGTGTCGAATTCGTGACCTGGCGCCGGCACGACACGAAACAGGAGGAGACACGGCCTATTCGGCACGTCTTCCTCTTCCTGGGCGCCGACCCCGCTACCGAGTGGCTCAAGGAGTGCGGCGTCGCGGTCGACGAAAGGGGATTCGTGAAGACCGGCGACGGCCCGAGGTCACTGGAAACCAGCGTGCCGGGCGTTTTCGCGATCGGGGACGTGCGCGCCGGGTCGGTCAAGCGCGTGGGCGGCGCGATCGGCGAAGGGGCAGCCGCGGTGGCGCAGATCCACGCCTTCCTCGCTCAGCCGAGGAGGGCCGAGGCTACTACCGGCGCTCGATAGTCGTTTGCCCAAGGGAAAAGCACATCGGGCATAAAGAAAGAGAACTTTGTCGAAGGCATTCATCATGAAAGCAAACCAGCTCCTGCTCGCAGGGATACTCGCCAGCACCGTCGGGGCTCCGACCGAGACCTTGGGCGAGGACAAGAACGTGGTGCATCGGATGACGCCTGCAGCGGTTCAATTGCCCATTGAAGGTGAGTTGCCTTCTCTCGGGGGCGCGATCGGGTGGCTCAATTCGCCGCCTTTGACGGCGGCCGGCCTGCGCGGAAGAGTCGTCCTCGTGGAATTCTGGACGTATTCCTGCATCAACTGGTTGCGCACACTGCCCTACGTCCGCGCGTGGGCCGAGAAGTACAAGGATCAAGGACTGGTGGTGATCGGCGTGCACTCACCCGAGTTCGAGTTCGAGAAGAACGTCGACAACGTTCGTCAAGCCGCGAAGGACATGAGGGTCACCTATCCAATCGCGATCGACAGCGGCCATGCGTTATGGACCGCTTTCGGGAACCAATATTGGCCGGCCCTCTATTTCGTCGATGCGAAGGGGCGCATTCGGCATCATCATTTCGGCGAGGGCGAATACGAACAATCGGAAAGGATCATTCAACAATTGCTGACCGAGGCCGGAGGCGCGGGCATCGGTCGTGAGCTGGTTTCAGTCGATGCCCGAGGCGCGGAAGTCGCCGCCGATTGGGACAGCTTGAGGTCTCCGGAAAACTACGTCGGCTATGAGCGCACCGAGAACTTTGCGTCTCCCGGCGGTGTAGCAATCAACAAGCGCCGCGTCTATGCTGCCCCAGCGCGGCTGAGGCTCAATCATTGGGCCCTTGCGGGTGACTGGACGGTGGAGAAGCAGGGCATCGTCCTGAACAAGGCTAACGGACGGATCGCATACCGCTTTCACGCGCGCGATCTTCATCTGGTCATGGGACCGGCTGCGCGAGGGGCGTCCGTGCGATTTCGGGTGCTCATCGACGGACAGCCGCCCGGCGCCGCTCACGGGGCTGACGTCGACGACCAGGGCAACGGCACGATTACCGAGCAGCGGCTGCATCAGCTCATCCGGCAATCGAAGCCGATCGATGATCGACAATTCGAGATTGAGTTCCTCGATCCGGGCATGGAGGCTTTTGCCTTCACGTTCGGCTGATCCGCTGCAGCGGACGTCTCTGGACGTCGTGTTGGTGGAGGCGGCGGGAAATCGAACCCGCGTCCGCAAGCCCTCCGCAGTCAGGCCTACATGCTTAGCCTGGTCGTTTGGCTCTCGCCTCGCGCCAGCCGACCGGCAGGCTGACGCTCGGCCAGCCGCTTCGACGGATCCACGAGATCGCCTGCCCCTCGGAGAACGTCCTCTACGTCGCCGAGCTCCTGAACTGGCGGGTGCAGAAGCTGGTGCTGAATCCCAAGAAATAGGCGGACAGGGCGGGGCCGCAGCCTCGCCTCGTCCGCGAGTTGTTCACAAAATCTGTGCGTAGCCTGTGGACAGCTTGCGGGTTCCAGGACCTCGTGCTGCGAGAAACGCCGCATCGCAACGCGCTGCTCAACTCCTATGCACGACTGTCGCCCTGAAGCGACAAATCCGATATGCCGGCGATCTTGAAGCGGACGGATCTTTCGCTATGATGAAATAGTCCGGCACCTGAAGGCGTATACCGCAGGGGAGGAACTTCATGGAGGAAGCCATGCAGACTCCTGCCAAATCGCTAGGCGTGTTGGTACTGCTGCTGCTCGCGGCGGCATGCGGCTCAAGAGATCCGACGGGCATGCCACCGCCGGCCGGCAGCGGCGTCATCCAAGGCGCCATGACCGGCACCGGATCACAGAACCTCCAGGTCGGCGTGCAGAGCATGGGCGCTGCGGCGATCACCAGCGCCGGCGGCGCCTTCCTCCTGACCGGGGTACCGCAAGGCGCAAGCAGGCTGCAATTCAGCGGAGCCGGCCACCATGCCGTCCTGACCATGGCGCCGGTGGTCCCGGGAGAATTCCGACACATGAGCGTCAGCGTTTCCGGCGACAACGCTACCGAGGAAAACGAGCAAACCGAGACCGAGTTCGAAGGCACCGTCGACGCCATCGACGGCATGGTGCTCACGGTCGCGGGCCGCATGGTGGCCGTGACCGACGCGACGACCATCAAGAAGGAGCATGCCGCCGCGACCTTCACCGACCTGATGCTGGGCACGCCGGTCGAGGTCGAGGGCACCCTGAACGCCGACGGCACCGTCACCGCCCGTGAGATCCGCATCGAGGACGAGAAGGATGCCGACCGCACGGTCTTCGTCGGCACGCTCACGCAGATAAGCGGGAACACGCTGACCGTGGGCGGCTTCATGGTCAACGTCAGCTCCGCCACCGTGATCGTGAAAGGCGACACCCCCTTCGCGCTGACCGACCTCAAGGTCGGCGATCGCCTGCTGGTGCGCGGCACCGTCCAGGCCGACAAGAGCGTCAACGCCACCCGCGTCCGCGTGCTGCAGCGCGAGGGCGAGGACGAGGACGAGGCCGAGGAAATGCACGTGGCCGGCCAGGTCACCGCGGTGGACGCCACCACCTTCACCATCGGAGACACCAAGATCACTACCGACGCCAAGACCGAGTTCGAGGGGAACGGCCTCCACGGTCTCGCCGATCTCAAGGTGGGGGACTTCGCCGTCGCCGAGGTGATGAAGCAGGCCGACGGGTCGCTGCTGGCCGAAGAGGTGAAGAAGTTCACCCCGCCGGTGCTGCCGCCGATGCCGCCCGTGGCACCGGTGCCGCCCATGGCGCCGATGCCGTCGATGTGAGCGCATTCACGCCGAGAGCGTGATGGTGGAGGCGGCGGGAATCGCCGCCCTGACCACTAAGCGGTTTCGCCCCTATCGCGTATCGGCACTGTGGCCAAAACCTTCGATTCAAATTCCTTGCGCTCGATCGTCGTCTGCAAATCGTACTTGCCGTTGCGCGGAGTGAGTCGGATGTAGTCTCGAAGCACCAGTTTGGCGCGCGCCGATTTATACGTGCGCAGATACGGCGCAATCTGATGGAGGAGCACCAGAGCCTGGCGTGCGTCGATCTGATAGGTATAGCTCGGTGTGTGCCGTTGGCTGTAAGTGCGTTTGTTCGTGATACGGCCGGCGCCAATGGCACGCTTGATGAATTCGAGCAGAGCCCGTTCAGTATTGCTGATCGTTATGACGAGGCGTCGATTCTCATCCCTGTGCACGGCGGTCAACGTGATCGTGCCTTCGCCGTCGATGATGCCCGCGATGTATGCTGCATCCACTGATGTCAGCCTGGAGACGGTGCGGTATCGAGCCACACTGGACAAACGCAGGGTAAGGTGATCTGGAGGACACAAAAGAAAAGCCGCCCGAAGGCGGCTTTGAATTGGTGGAGGCGGCGGGACAGCTGTTCCATCCCTTTCGGGACGGGCTGGACTATGCCTTCATCCTGCGCAAGCAGGATGCGGGGCGTGTTATTCGTCCTCGTTGCCGACGAATCCTAGTGCCCGCCCGGTTCAGTTGCCGAACTCGGCGAGCCTATGAGTCTCTACAGGGCAAGCCTGAGGTTGGCCCTCTGCTTACCCCTCGGCGTTGCCATGTCGGCCGGATGTTTCCTCCGGTCCGACGACAGGGTTCGCCGATGTGAGCCCCGTTTGCACTCTGCTCTCTCGAGCAGAGGCGACCGTACTGATCGAACCCGCGTCCGCAAGCCCTCCGCAGTCAGGCCTACATGCTTAGCCTGGTCGTTTGGGTCTCGCCTCGCGCCCGCCGGCCGGCAGGCTGACGCTCAGCCAGTCGCTTCGACGGATGCGCGCGGCCAAGCGACCAAACCGCGCACAGGAGCTGATGAAAATGACGCTGCACCCTCTTTCGAGGGCCTAGCCCATCAGCAGGCTAGTGCAGCGTCTAGCCGGTATTAGGCGGCTAGAGCGAAACGCTCGTCGTTGGCGTTTATGGATTTCCAGATGGATTTACGAGGTGACTGGTCCTCGGCATGCCCTGAAGCTGCTTCGATGCCCGCGTCGAAACCAGGTCGCCCCCGATTTCTCTGCAGCAAAGCGATTATATAGATTCGGGCGTAGCCCCGGAGTTCAATCCCGCCGGCGGACGGGCCATTATGCACAAAATAGACAATATGGCTATAATAGCCAACTTGGAGGTTCCGCCATGAGCACGCTCACCTTCCGCAACCGCCTCGGCGAGCTGGTCGACGTCCCCAGCGTCGCCGCCACCCGCCTGAAGAACGAGTTCGGCGCGGTCCTCGAGGAGGCCGCGCGCGGCGCGGTCGCGATCACGCGCCACGACGCGCCCAAGGCGGTGCTGGTGTCCTACGAGGAGTTCCAGGCGCTGGTGAACGCCCGAGGGCAGAGCCTCTCCGAGCTCGACGCCGAGTTCGACGCGCTCCTCGCGCGCATGCAGACCCCCAAGGCCAAGAGGGGGGTCGAGGCCGCGTTCAAGGCCTCCCCGGCCGAGCTTGGGCGCGCAGCCGCATCGAAGGCGGCGGCCAAACCGGTGCGCAGGCGGCGTAGATAATCGAGCCGCCCCGCATCCACGTCCTTGCCGGCGTCAACGGCGCCGGCAAGAGCAGCATCGGCGGCGCGGCGGTCCGCCGTTTCGGCGGCGAGTACTACAACCCCGACGAGGCGGCGCGCAGGCTCCTGGCCGCGCACCCGCGAATGAACCCGACGGAGGCGAACGCTGCGGCCTGGCACCAGGGCCGGAGGCTCCTCGAGCGCGCCATCGCCGAGCGCCTGGATTTCGCCTTCGAGACGACGCTCGGCGGGAACACCCTTGCGAAACTGCTTGCGCTCGCCGCGGACAAGGGCGCCGAGGTCCACGTCCTGTACATCGGCCTTTCGAGCCCCGAGCTGCACCTCGCACGCGTGCGCGCGCGAGTGCGCGCAGGCGGCCACGACATCCCCGAGGAGCACATCCGCCGGCGCTACGAGCACAGCCGGCTGAACCTGATCCACCTCCTGCCGAAGCTCGCGAGCCTGCGCGTCTACGACAACAGCGCCGAGGCCGATCCGGCCAGGGGGAAAACGCCCGAGCCGATCCTCGTGCTGCACATGGAGAAAGGAAAGATCAGGAATCCGGACGCGCTCGCGCGCTCGCCCGACTGGGCGAAGCCGATCGTCGCGGCGGCGCTGAAGAGCCTCAGCTAGCCTGCGCCGGCTGGCCTTCGCCCGCCTCGACCATCACCAGCTCGTTCTCGCCCGCCTTATTGCGGCGGCGGAAGGCGGCGGCCTCCTGGTATTCCTGGGAGTTGAAGCAGGCCACGCCCTGCTCGAAGCTCGGGAACTCGATGACCACGAAGCGGTTGAATTTCTCCGGGCCCTCGAGCGTCTGGTGGCGGCCGCCACGGGTGAGCACCTTCGCGCCGTACCTGGCGAGAATCGCGGGCACGCGGTCGGTGTACTTCTTGTACTCGGCCGGATCGTTGACTCTTGCTCGGGCTAGCCAATAGGCGGGCATGGATGCCTCCTTCAGAGCAGACTCAGGATTTCGCGGGGGCGGGAGAGCACGGCGTCCGCGCCCCAGGCCTTGGGATCGCTGCCGTCGCCGAGGTAGCCCCAGCCAGCGGCGACGAAATGCATGCCGGCGGCGCGCGCCGCCTGGATGTCACGCAGATCGTCGCCGACGTAGAGGCAGTCCGCGGGCGCGAGCGACAGAAGCTCGGCGGCGCGCAGCAGGGGCGCGGGGTGCGGCTTGATGTGCGGAGTCGAGTCGCCGCTCACGACGCAGGCGGCGCGGCCGTCGACGCCGAGCTTGCGAAGGAGCGGCTCGGTGTAGCGCTGCGCCTTGTTGGTGACGATGCCCCAGCGCAAGCCCCGGGCCTCGATCGCGCCGACCAGCTCCGGCACGCCGTCGAACAGCCGCGTGTCGATGCACAGGTTCTCCTCGTACAGCGCGAGAAAGCGCCCGCGCAGTGCCTCGTAGCCCTCGCTCCCGGGCTCGAGGCCGAACCCCGCCTTGATCAGCCCTCGGGCGCCGCTGGAAGCGTGCGCGCGCAGGGCCTCGATCGGCAGCGGCTCGAGGCGCTTCTCCGAGCGCATGCGGTTCAGCGCGCGCCCCAGATCGGGGGCGGTGTCGGCAAAGGTGCCGTCCAGGTCGAACAACACAGCGCGCACGCCATTCAACTTCACTGAGGCTTCACCGCCGCACGCAGTGCATCAGATAGTTGACGTCGGTGTCGCTTCCGAGCGAGTAGACCCGGGTGAGCGGGTTGTAGCGCATGCCGATGATCTCGCGCACCTCGAGCCCCGCCGCTCGCGCATGGCGCGCGAGCTCCGAGGGCTTGATGAACTTCATATAGTCGTGGGTGCCTTTGGGGAGGAGCTTGAGGACGTACTCCGCGCCGATGACGGCGAGGACGTAGGACTTGAGGTTGCGGTTGATGGTCGAGAAGAACACGCGGGCCCCGGGGCGCGCGAGATCCGCGCAGGCGCGCACCGTGCTCGCCGGGTCGGGCACGTGCTCGAGCAGCTCCATGCAGGTGACGACGTCGTAAGCGCCGGGCGAGCGCGCGGCGAGGTCCTCCGCCGACACCGCCTCGTAGTCCACGGCGGTCCGGGTCTCCAGCGAATGCAGCTGCGCGACCTTGATCGCCTTGTCCGAGAGGTCGATGCCCTTGACGCGGGCGCCGCGCCGCGCCATCGCCTCGGCGAGGATGCCGCCGCCGCAGCCGACGTCGAGCGCCGACTTCCCGGAGAGCGCGGCGACGCGGTCGATCCACTCCAGGCGCAGCGGGTTGATCCGGTGCAGCGGCTTGAACTCGCTCTCCGGGTCCCACCAGCGGTGCGCGAGCGCGCTGAATTTCTCCAGTTCCTGCGGATCGGCGTTCATCGGCCCATTCTACCCGGCGGAAATAAAAAAGCCCTGCCGGAGCAGGGCTTCTTGAAGGGCGCTTCCCTTACTTCGTGACAGAGCCGACCGCTTCGAGCTCGACGCGGCGGTTCGGTTCGAGGCAGGCGATCAGTTCCTTGGTCTTCTTGTCGCCTTTGCACTCCTTCACCGGCTGGCGCTCGCCCTTGCCCTCGGTATACAGGCGGCTCGCGGCGATGCCCTTGCTCACCATATAGGCCTTCACCGAGTCGGCGCGGCGCACCGACAGCTTCATGTTGTAGGCGTCGCTGCCGATCCGGTCGGCGTGCCCGACCGCGATCACGACTTCGAGGGTGACGTTGCGCAGCTTGCCGACTAGGTCGTCGAGCTTGGTGCGCGAATCGGGCCGCACGACGTAGCGGTCGAAATCGAAATTGACCGTGGAAGCCGTCGTGACCTTCTCGGGCTTGGGCGCGGCCGGCTTCGCAGCCGCAGGCGGCGTCACCGGGAGC
Organism: Gammaproteobacteria bacterium; assembly: GCA_041499545.1. Taxonomy (GTDB): domain Bacteria; phylum Pseudomonadota; class Gammaproteobacteria; order Burkholderiales; family SG8-39; genus VBDM01. The sequence continues at coordinate 11,736 of JBGQKK010000055.1, forward strand.
GCCTGGGGAGCGGGCTTGGGCGCGGGAGCGGGCGCGGGAGCGGGCGCAGCGGGTTCGGGCGTGCTGGCGCAGCCTGCGAACGCGATCAGTACGATCGCCGACAGCGTGATGCTCAGTTTATTGGTCATGCTTTCCTCTCGTAGGTTGAGGACTCGAGCCGAAGCCCGGGCCGCCGTCCGGGACCTTTGTAACTCCCTAAAGGCCTCGCCTTAAGTTTTTGTTTCTGTTGCTAACTTATTCTGCCACAGAAGAATACGATTGTTCAAGCTGCGATTTTCGAATCCGACGAGTTCTCCGCGCTCGAGGCGGATTTCCCCGGCGACCCAAACGTGCGAGACCTGGCCGCGCCCCGCCGAATACGCGAGATGCGACACCGGATCGTAGCAGGGGGCGAGCTCGGGCTCCTCGAAGGAGACCGCGCACAGGTCGGCGGACTTGCCCGGCACGATCGAGCCGACCAGCGCGTCCAGGCCCAGGGCGCGCGCGCCGTGCAGGGTGGCGGCGGCGAGGGCCTGGTGCGCGGGCAGCGCCTGCGCGTCGTTCGCCACCGCCTTGGCGAGGAGCGCCGCCAGGCGCATTTCCTCCAGCAGGTCCAGGCGGTTGTTGCTGGCTGCGCCGTCGGTCCCTATCCCCACGTTCACGCCGCGCTCGATCATCGCCGCCACGGGGGCGAAGCCGCTCGCGAGCTTGAGGTTCGAGGAGGGGCAGTGCGCGACCGAGGCGCCGTGCCGCGCCAGCGTATCGATCTCTTCGGTGGTCACGTGCACGGCGTGCGCCGCGATCAGCCTGGGGCCGAGCACGCCCAGGGCGCCGAGGCGCTCGAGCGGCCGCACCTTGTGCTGGGCGAGGCTTTCCTCGATCTCGTGCCGGGTCTCGTGCAGGTGAGTGTGGATCGGCAGGTCCAGCTCCTCGGCGATGGTGACGATCTTGGTGAAGGTCTTGTCGCTGACGGTGTAAGGCGCGTGCGGGGCCATGCAGAAGGACAGCAGCGGCTCTTCCTTCAGCTGGTCGCGCGCCGCGAGCCCCTTGGCGATGTAGTCGTTGGCGTCGGCCGCGTAGGCGGTGGGGAATTCGAACGCGATGATGCCGAGGGCCGCGCGCATGCCGGCATCGAGTGCTGCGCGCGCCGCCGCCTCGGGGAAGAAATACATCTCGCTGAAGCAGGTCACCCCGCC
>JBGQKK010000056.1:0-12870 GCA_041499545.1 Gammaproteobacteria bacterium
CCTGCCTCAGCTGCAGCACCTGCTCGACCATCACCGAGGGGATCGCGTAGGTCCTGTTGCCGGCTCGCACCAGCACCGCCTGGGTCACGGCCAGAGTCAGCGGCAGATAGATGGCGAAGCGGGTCCCCTGCCCGCGCGTGAAGCGCATCTCCACGCGCCCGCCCAGGGCGGCGACTTCGCTGCGCACGACGTCCATGCCGACGCCGCGTCCGGCCACCTGCGAGAGCTCGTCCGCCGTGGACAAGCCCGCGTTGAATATGAAATCGGCGATTTCCGACTCGGAGAGCTCCGAGTTTGCCTCCATGAGTCCTTTTTCGATCGCCTTCTCGCGGATGCGATCGATGTCCAAACCCGCCCCGTCGTCCGACAACGCGAGCTGCACCTCGTTGCCTTCCTGCTTGAGCTCCAGGCGAATCTCGCCGATGTCGGGCTTGCCGGCGGCGCGGCGCTTCGCCGGGGTCTCGATTCCGTGGGTGACGGCGTTGCGCAGCAGGTGCTCGAAGGGCGCGGTGATGCGCTCGAGCACCGAGCGGTCGAGCTCGACCTGGGTGCCCTTGATGTCGAGGTTGGCGCGCTTGCCGATTTCCTTCGCGGTCTGGCGCACGACGCGGTAGAGGCGCTCCTGCAGGCTGCCGAACGGCACCATGCGCACGCGCATCAGGTCCTGCTGCAAGTCGCGGTTCAGTCGCGCCTGGGCGAGCAGGGCTTTTTCCGTTTCGTCGACGGAGTTGACGAGGTTGCCGTGCACCGTCGATACGTCGCTGACGCTCTCCGCCATCAGCCGCGTCACTTCCTGGAACCGGGTAAAGCGGTCGAACTCGAGCGGATCGAAGTTGCGTTGCGTTTCCTTGGCGAGCTCCAGGCGCGACTGCATCTGCGACTCGGCCTGGATCTCGATCTCGCGCAGTTGCGCACGCAAGCGCAAGACGTTGTCAGTGAGCTCATGCATGGCGCCTTTGAGCGTGCGCATCTCGCCTTCGATCCGGCTTCGCGCGATGGCGACTTCGCCGGCCTCGTTGACCAGGCGGTCCACGACGTCCGCGCGCACGCGCAGCAGCGCTTTGGGCTGGATCTCGCGCTCGGAGGGCGGGACCGGCTTCGGCCCCGCAGGTCCGACCGCGACCGGCTTCGCCTCCGCGGACGCAACCTCGGAGCGCGCGATCTCGGCGGGAGCGACCGCAGGCGCCTGAACGGGAGCGGCCGAAGGGATCTCGGGAGCCAGCTCGGCGGCTTCGAGGCCACCGGGTTTCTGCAGCCGGTCGAACAGGACCCCCATGCGGTCCCAGGAGGTTTCCAGGTCCGCGAACAGCGCCGCCGGCAGTGTCTTGAGCGTCAAGGCGGTCTCGACCCGCGTCTCCATGTGGTGGGTAAGCTCGCCCATCGCCATGGCGCCGGCCATGCGCGCACTTCCCTTCAGCGTGTGCAGCACGCGCTGGAGCGCCTGGCCGAGCGTGGGATTATCCGGAGCGTCGCGCCAGTCGCGCAGCGCCAAGCCGACGGAGGGGACCAGCTCGTGGGCCTCGTCCAGGAAGATCTGCATGAGCTCGGGGTCGAGGTCGTCGTCGAGCCGCCGCTGCCGGCGTTCGAGCGTAATCTCCAGGTCTAGGTCGTCCGGAGCGGGCTCGGCGGCCTCGGGTTCCGGGACCTCGGGCTCGGCGGCTTCGGGCCCGGCCTCGGGCTTCGCCTCCCGGCCGGGCGCCGCTTGCGCTGCCATGGCTTCCCGCGATGCTGCACCGGGCACGGCCTCGGCGCCCTCACCGACACGGTCGAGCAGCGCAATCAGCTCAGGGACGGGCTGCGGAACACGCAGCTCGATCACGCCAGCGACCATGGCTTCCAGAGTGTCGATCGCCTCCCCGACTAGGAGCTGCTCACCTTCCGAAAGCTCGCTCGTCGCAAGCACCTGCAGCACGCGCTCGAGCGCGTAACCCAGATCGGAGAGCGCCGAGATCTTGACCGTGCCCGAAGTGCCGGCGAGGGTGTGCACGGCACGCAGCAAGCCGTCGCTCACCACGCCGTGCAGGCGCAGGGTCTCGTGCTCCTCCTTGATCGTGGCAATGTGTGCGCGCGCTTCTCCGCTGAAGATAGTAAACAGCGTCGTCGAGACGCGATGCCCGCCGAGCTGGACAAATTCTTCGAACTCCGCCGGCCCAGCCGCGGCCCCGGCCTCCAGCGTGAGATCGTGCCTTTGCGCGTCCGCAGGCGTCGGGGCGGCGGCCTGCGTGCGCTCGGGAGCCTCTCCGCGGCGAACGCGCTCGGCGGCGGCGACGAGCGACCGCTCGTCGCTCGAGCTTCCGCCGGCGTTCAAGCGCTTTACGTTGTCCGAAAAGTACTCGTGCGCGAGTCCGATCAATTGCAGCAGGGCCGGGGTGGCGGCGCGCTCGTCCTGCAACCAGGCGTTCAACGTCTGCTCGATCGCCCAGGCGGCGTCGCCCAGGTGCGCGAGACCCACCATGCGTCCGCTGCCCTTCAGAGTGTGAAAACCGCGGCGGATCGTGACCAGCGCTTCCTTGTTGGCGTGCTGCTCGCGCGCCGTCTCGACCTGCTCCTGAATCGTGGCCAGCACTTCGTCGGCTTCCTCGAGATAGACCCCCAGGAGCTCGGCATCGACGGCTTCGGTGCTCGCGTCCATGAGCTTCTCGACTTCCGGAGAGGGCGAAGGCACCGACGTGGAGGTGGCCTTCTCGACGGCCTCCTTCAAGAAGGGCGTAAGCGGCATGGTGGCCGACTTGTCGAGCGCTCTCAGGGCCTCGGCGGCCGAAGCTTCGAGCTTCTGATCCGCGACCAACCCGGCGTCCTTCTGCAGGGCCGCGAGGTTCTTCTTGAGCTCGGCCCGCAGTCCTACGTCATCGGGTTTGTGCTTCCATTCCTCGTATACGCCCGCGGCCTGGCGCTGCTGCTCCGCGATATGCGCCTCGACGGTCGGGGCCCTCCGTGCGGCGTCGCCCTGCTCCTTGACCGGCGCCGCGATCGGCTGCATCGCAGCGTCGAAGTCGGCGTTGCCGTGTGCCAGCCCCTCGATGTAGAAACCCAGGCCCGAAAGGGTCTGAGCGATGCGGTCGAATTCCTGCGGGCCGGCGCGGTGGTCGGGATTCGAGAATCCTCGGATTTCATCGACGGCAGCGGCGAGCGTCTCGCGGGCGCGCTTCTCGCCCAGCATCTCGAGCGCACCGAGAAGCTGGCGCATCGGCTTGTCGAGCGACGCGAGCTCGTCGCGCTTGGCTGAATCGCGGAAGAACCCGTCGAGCACCTGTTCGATGGCGCGCAGGTTGGCCTGCATCTCCGAGACCACTTGTCCCATGAGCAAGCGTTCCTGCGCCTTCCGGGAGATCTCGTCGAGCAAGGGGATTTCCGGGGCGATGCGCTGGAGCCTGCCCTGCCTGCAGTCCTGCAGCCTCGAACGCAGGAGCTGAGCATGCTGGGAAAATTCGTCCGAAGAATCCGCCCCGCCGCCAAGGGCGTTTTCCAGCAGCAGGAGCACTGTAGCGACCTCGAGCGCGATCGCCTCGCTCATGCTTTCGCCGTTCGAGACTAGCCACGCCGCGACCTCGGCGACCTCGTCGCTGAGCGCCGCGATGTCCGCATTTCCGAGCCGCGCCGCGCTCGCCGCGAGCGCGCTGGAGCTGTCGCGGAACGCCGCCAGGGAAGTCGCATGGCCCGAGGCGAACTTGTTCCAGGCGTCCTTGGCGTGGGCGAGGTGCTCGCGCGCCGCCTTCAGCGCGGGCGAGTCCCCGGATCCGGCCTCGTCGCCCTCGGTCTGCGGAATGCTCTGCGCCAGGTGATAGGCTTCCTGCACCTCCCGCACCAGATCGCCCGCCGGCTTTGCGCGCGCGACGTAGTACAAGACTTCGCGCATCAGCCGCTCGGCGACACTGGGCGCCCCCTCGACCAGGCGCTTGATCTGCTGCTCGATGCGGTTGCAAAGCTGCTTTGCGTCCAGATCCGGCGGCAACGCGTCGTGCGCGAGCGCATCGAAGAAGGCGAGCGACACCCACCAGAATGCGCGCTGGGCGCCCGCGCTCTGCACCTTGTCGATCGCCTCGACCGCGGCACGCATGTCCGCCGCGCCGCTCGGGTCCTTCTTCAGCCACTTCAGGAGTCCGCGTTGGTAACGCCCGCGCTGCTCGCGCAGGAATTTCTCGGACTCTCCGGCTTTCAGGATGCCCGTGCTCCTGTCGCGCTTCGGCGGACGGAAAGAGAGATTCGGGTAGTAGAGATCGGTCGGATCGGCGTGCCCGCCACGCGCCGAGACCACGTCGCGGTACAGGGGGAAGAGCCTGAGCGGCTGATTGGGCCTGCCCGCCATGAGCTGATCGAGGTAAGCGCGGATGCCGCTCAAAGCGCGCTCGGCGAGCCCGAAGACCTCGGCCTTTCTGAGCGAAACCTCTTTCTCGATGGCGCCGAGCAGGCCTTCGAGCTCCTCGGATACGCGCGTGATCCCCTCCAGACCGACGATGGAGAGCGCACCGTGCGCCTGGTGCAGGTGCGACTGACTCGATTTCAGCTGCGCGGCGTCGGCGCTATTCGCCGCGAAGGCGCGCAACGCCTTCTGCGAATGCTCGATGGCATGGTCGATCTCGCCCTTCACCCAGGAGAGCGGTCCCACGTCGAATTCGGCGCGTGCGGTCATCGCTGCCGACCTTGCTCACCCAGCCTCTAGGCGATCTTGAAGCCCGACACCGAGCCCTTCAGCTCCTTGGCGAGCTCGGCGAGCTGGCCGATGGACACTGCAGTGCGCTTGGTGCCTTCGGTAGTCTGCTGCGTGATGTTCAGGATGTCCTGCATGCTGGTCGCCACGTCGTTGGCGGACTTCGCCTGCTGCTCCGTAGTCGTGGTGATGCCCTCGATCAGCTGCGCCAGTTGCCGCGACACCGATCCGATCTCCGAAAGCGCCTGGCCCGCTGCGTCCGAGAGTTTCGCGCCTTCGACCACACCCTGCGTGCTCTTCTCCATGGCGGACACCGCATCCTGCGTGTCCGTCTGAATGGTCTTGACGATCGCGCCGATCTGCTTGGTCGCTTCGGCCGACCGCTCCGCGAGACGCTGCACTTCCTCGGCAACCACCGTGAAGCCGCGTCCCGCCTCACCCGCCGAGGCCGCCTGGATGGCGGCGTTCAGAGCCAGAACGTTCGTCTGCTCGGTAATGTCCGAGATCAGCTCCACGATTTCGCCGATTTCCTGCGAAGACTCGCCGAGGCGCTTGATCCGCTTCGAGGTCTCCTGGATCTGCTCGCGGATTTCGTTCATGCCGGATATCGAGTTCTGCACCGCCTGCGTGCCCTTCTGGGCGGCGGCCAGCGACTGCCGCGCCACGTTGGCGGACTGCGAGGCGCTCTCCGACATCTCGTTCATCGCCCTGGCCATGCTGAGAACCGAAGCACTGGTCTGGCGAATTTCGACGGATTGCTTTTCGGCTGCAGCGAGGAGCTGCACCGAAGTCTGTTGGGCGGATTCCGTGGCCGTCGTCACCTGCGCGGCTGCGGCGTTGATCCGGCCTACGAGGCCCCTGAGCTCGTCGATCGTGAAATTGACGGAGTCCGCGATGGCGCCGGTGATCTCCTCGGTCACGGTCGCCTTGACGGTAAGATCGCCTTCCGCGAGGTTGCCCATTTCGTTCATCAGCCGCAGAATCGCGTCCTGGTTCGACCGGTTGGTGCGCTCGGTTTCGGCGCGCTGGCGCTCGGCCTCATCGGCGCGCCGCCGGGTATCGCTGAGGTACACGAGAACCAGCAGGCCGATGTTGCCGATGGCGAGCAAGATCAGGACCGCGAGTACGATGAAGTTCGTGGTGCGCCCGCCGAGCTCTTGCTCGTAGGCGTCGGCGAGCTTCTGGGAAGCGCCGAGAAGCGGTTCGGAATCGTCCACAACCCTGCGACCGGCTTGCTTTGCGTTCACCAGCGCCTGGAGGTTGCCGAGAATCGAGGCCACCGCGGCCTGGAACTCCTGGTACGCCTTGTCCAGGTCCGCAAGCTTGGCCAACTGCTCGGGGTCCTTTGCCGCGGCGACCCGCAGCGTGTCGCTGCCTTTGGTCAAGCCCTGCACCAGTTCGCGGAAAGTCGTGGTGTCCTTGCCCATCAAGAACGCCACTTCCGGGTCGATGACGTCCGCGCCCAGCATGGCGTTCGCGTTCCGCGCCAGCCGCTGGGTCAACATGACCAGCTGACCCGAGAGCGAGATCTCGCGCGCGGGTGCCTGAGACTGCAGCTTGAGCGCCTGTATTTGCTCGGCCAGGTCGAGCAGCAAGGGGTTGTTGGCGTTGATCTGGCGCACGGCGGTGGCCAGGCCGATCAGGTTCTTGCTCTGCGCGAGCACCAGCTGAACGCTCTTGTCGGTCTTGTCCCATTCCTTGGTAAGGGCGTCCAGCTGCGGCTTCACCGTTTCCGAAGTCGCCGGCAGGGAGACATCGCCCGCATCACCGCCCTGGGTGAGCAGCTTCAGCGCCACGATGAACTCCTCGCGCGACTGCTGCAGCTGCTTAAACGCCTCGGGGCTGCCGATGAGCCCGGTCTGCGCCGCTTTGGCGATCCGCTGGGTCAACATCCGCATCTGCGCCGCGGTAGAAACGTAGATCGTGCCGTAGGTCGCTTCCCGGTTGTCCTTGAACACGACGACCGCGGACGCGACGAAGAGCACCGAGAACAGGGCGCCGAGGATCGTGTATTGCTGACCGACGCGAATCGAGCCCAAGCCCACCAGTCGCCGCTTCGGCCCCTCGACGACGGTCGTCGGGCCGGGTTGCGCGGGCTTGACCGCAGCCGGGGGGACGACGGCCTTGGGAACCGCGCGCGGGGGCTGCGGCGCAAGTGCCGCCGCCTTCTTGATCTCCGGCGCCTTCTTGGTCGGCAGTTTCAGGAATGCCATGGGTCTCTCCTACTTAGATGTGCTCAGGTTTACCGTGGATGCGCCTTAGGCGCCCACGTGAAGAAAATCTTCGTGCGCTACCAGCGAGCCGATATCCAGCTCATGCCACAGGCGGCCCTCGTCGTCGCGAAAGGCGCCGGAAATCCAGGGCCGGCGGCTCGGTTCCGGCACCGGCTGCATCGTCTGCACGCTCTTCAGGCCGAGCATCCGGCTGATGACCAGGCCGCTGAACGATTGAAAGCGCTCCGCAATCAGCAACAGGCGGCAATCCGGGGTCCGTGCCGTCGTTTCTCCGCCGGCAAACGCGGCGAAATCCACCACGCTCGAGAGCACACCGCGGATGTTCGCCAAGCCCAGGTACCACGGTCGCGTGAGCGGAACGTGCGAAATCTCCGGAAGCGGGAGCATTTCGCCCGCTTCGTCGAGCTTGAGCAGCCAGTTGTCCTTGCCGGCCTGCACGCCCAGCCGCGAAGTCGGCTCGGCCTCGGCCTGAGCCTCCCGAAGTCTCTGGGCGAGCCCCTGCTGGAACTCGCGAAGGCTGATCTGTCTTGCCACTGCAGGGCCTTACTTGAGCGCCGCGATCTTCGCCAGCAACTCCTTGGCGTCGATCGGTTTCACCAAGTAGTCCTTCGCGCCCTGGCGCATGCCCCAGACGCGATCGGTTTCCTGGTTCTTGCTCGTGACGACGATGACCGGTATGTGCTTGGTCGCCTCGTCGCGCGTAATGGCGCGCGTCGCCTGAAAGCCGTTGGTTCCGGGCATGACGACATCCATGAGAATCAGATCGGGTTTTTCCGATTTCGACTTGGCGATCGCCTCGTCGCCGCTCTCCGCGGTCACACATTGGAACCCGCTCTTGGACAGGGTTTCCATGAAGAACTGCCGGTCGGTCGGCGAATCGTCCACGATCAAGATCTTCTTTACGGCCATGGGAAATCTCCTCAGGTACGTACCGGCGCGTGCGCGCCCACTGTTTTCAACAGGCTGTCCTTGGTAAAGGGCTTGGTCAGGTATTCGTCCGAACCCACCATCCGGCCGCGCGCCCGATCGAACAATCCGTCCTTCGAAGAAAGCATGATGACGGGTGTTCCCGCGAAGCGCCCGTTCTTCTTGATGAGCGCGCAGGTTTGATATCCGTCCAGGCGAGGCATCAGAATGTCCACAAATATGACATCGGGCTGGTGATCGGAAATTTTCGCGAGCGCGTCGAACCCGTCTTCGGCCAGGATCACCTTGCATCCGGCTTGAACGAGAAAAATCTCGGCGCTGCGGCGGATGGTGTTCGAATCGTCGATCACCATCACTTTGACGCCGACGAGATTCGCCGTTTCGCTCACGCGTTCTCCCCGCTGTCCTCTCTGTGCCTATCCCGACAACTTTGTCGGACTCTCCGACGTCGCCGGGTCTTCAAATATGACGGTGGCTTTTTTACACTATACAACCAAATCCTGTCAAAACAAAGCCTTGTATAGCGTACTTGAGAAGCCCCCTCAGGATCAGTTTCCGTATCCCTAGGGATATAGCAGAAGCCATGCCGGCTCAGAACTCGACCATCTCGAAATCCTCCTTGCGGGCACCGCATTCAGGACAGCACCAGTTGATGGGAATGTCCTCCCAGCGTGTCGCGGCCGGGATCCCTTCCTCAGGGAGCCCCTCCGCCTCGCTGTAGATGAAGCCGCAGATCAAGCACATCCAGGTTTTGAATTCTTGCTTTTCCGTCATTGGGTTGGGATTGGGTTACTTGGGTTACAATGGTCTGTTGCATCATAACCTGAGCGGCGAGCCGCCTGCCATCCATCGCCGGTATTCGCTGCCATGTCCTCTCCTCCTATCGTCCTGGCTTTCGCCGCGGCAGACCCGACCGGCGGCGCCGGCGTGCAGGCGGACCTGCTGACGCTCGCAGCCATGGGGTGCCACGCCCTATCGGTAATTACGGCAATAACCGTGCAAGACACAGCGGGAGTTGAGAACCTGCAAGCGATCGACTCCGATTGGGTGGTCGATCAGGCGCGCCTTGTCCTCGAGGACATGCCCGTCGCAGCCTTCAAGATCGGCGTGGTGGGCAGCATCGAGAACATTGCCGCCATCGCCGAGGTGGTGTCGGACTATCCCGACGTTCCGCTCATTTTCGATCCCGTGCTCGCCTCGGGACGGGGCGACGAGCTCGCCACCGAGGACATGATCTCTACGATGCGCGAGCTGCTCCTGCCTCAGACGACGATCCTGACCCCCAATAGCCGGGAGGCGCGGCGGCTCGCTCAGGCCGACGGGGAGGACGACGACGATCTCGCGCTCGCGGGCGCAGCCGAAAAGCTGGTCGGCCTGGGCTGCGAGTACGTGCTGATTACCGGGACGCACGAGAACACGCCGCAAGTGGTGAATACGCTCTACGGGCCGCAGGGTCTGGTGCGCTCGGACAGCTGGGAGAGACTACCGGAGACTTACCACGGCTCGGGCTGCACGCTCGCCGCGGCGATCGCCGCGACGCTCGCCAACGGCCTGGAGCTGCCCGATGCGGTGCGCGAAGCTCAGGAATACACCTGGCAGACGCTCAATGCCGGATTTCGCCCGGGCATGGGTCAATTCATTCCCGACAGGTTCTTCTGGGCAAGGGAAACGGATGAGCCGGGTGCAGGCAAGCCCTGATCCGCGGGCGCACTCGCTCGCGGAAATCCGAGGCCTGTACGCGATTACACCGGACGAGGCAGATACCGGCGAGCTCGTGCGCAAGGTGCGCCAGGCACTCGCCGGCGGGGCACGCCTAGTGCAATACCGGAACAAACCCGCCGATCCAATGCTGCGCCGCGAGCAGGGCGCGGCTCTGCTCGCGCTGTGCCGGGCGGCGGGCGTTCCGCTCATCGTCAACGACGACGCGGATCTGGCGGCATCGCTGGGCGCCGACGGCCTGCATCTCGGCCGCGAGGATCTGTCCATCGCCGCGGCGCGGGTCCGTCTGGGCCGGGACAAGCTCCTGGGGGCCTCGTGTTATGACCGACTCGACCTCGCGGTGAGGGCACGCGGCGACGGTGCGGACTATGTCGCCTTCGGCAGCACCTTTCCTTCCGCGACCAAGCCCGGCGCGACGCGAGCGCCCCTTTCGCTTTTCCGCGAGGCGAAGGCGCGCCTGACTTGCCCCGTGGTGGCAATAGGAGGGATCACGACCGAAAACGCGCGGGCCGTGATCGAAGCGGGAGCCGACGCGGTCGCCGTGATCAGCGCCCTTTTCGACGCACCGGACGTCGGGCGCCGCGCGCGGGAGTTCGCGAGCCTGTTCAGCGTCCATGCCCTCGAAAAACGACCTGCTGTTTGAACGCTCGCAGAGAAGCATTCCGGGCGGAGTCAACTCCCCGGTACGCGCCTATCGCGCCGTAGGGGGGACACCTCCCTTCATCGAGCGCGGCGAAGGCAGTCGCATCTGGGATGCGGACGGCCGCGAGTACATCGACTATGTCGGCTCCTGGGGGCCGCTCGTGCTCGGGCACGCCGATCCGGAAGTCGTCGCCGCGGTGCGCTCGGCCGCAGGCCGCGGACTTAGCTTCGGCGCACCGACCGAGTCCGAGGCGGAGTTGGCGGAGCTGCTCGGGCGCCTCGTCGCCGGGCTCGAGCTCGTGCGGCTCGTCAGCTCCGGGACCGAGGCGACCATGTCGGCGTTGCGGCTGGCGCGCGGCGCGACCGGCCGCAGCCGCATCGTGAAATTCGAGGGCTGCTACCACGGTCATGCGGACAGCCTTCTCGTCAAGGCCGGCTCGGGCGCGCTCACTCTGGGTAATCCCAGCTCGGCCGGGGTGACGGCCGAAACCGCCGCACAAACGCTGGTGCTCGATTACAACGATACGGCGGGACTGGACGCCGCGTTTCTCGAGCACGGCCGGTCGATCGCGTGCGCGATCGTCGAGCCGGTGGCGGGAAACATGAACCTGGTTGCGCCCAAGCGCGGATTCCTGGAGCGCCTGCGCGAACTGTGCACGCAGCACGGCGCCTTGCTCATATTCGACGAGGTGATGACCGGTTTTCGTGTCGGCCTGGGCGGCGCACAGGAACTCTACGGGGTGCAGGCGGACCTGATCACGCTGGGCAAGGTCATCGGCGGCGGGATGCCCTTGGGGGCGTTCGGGGGCCGCCGCGACATCATGCAGAAAATCGCGCCGCTCGGCCCGGTGTATCAGGCGGGCACGCTCTCGGGCAACCCGGTCGCGGTCGCCGCCGGCCTCGCGACCTTGCGCAAGCTGCAGGCTCCCGGTTTCTACGAGCGTCTCGGCACCGCAACGCGCTCGCTTTGCGATGGCCTGGTCTCGGCGGCCCGAAAGCGCGGCGTCGCGTTCTCGGCGCAATCGGTGGGCGGCATGTTCGGATTGTATTTTCGCGCCACGCCGCCCGCGACTTACGCCGAAGTCATGCAATGCGACGCGCTCGCCTTCAAACGTTTCTTCCACGCGATGCTGGAGCGCGGCGTATACCTGGCTCCGTCTGCGTACGAGGCGGGTTTCGTCTCCGCAGCGCACACCGAAGAGGACATCGCGGCCACCGTCGCCGCGGCGCAGGCCGCCTTCGCTTCGATGGCCTAGCCCGACCCGGCCCGGCCCGGCCCGGCGGCGGCGCCTACACCAGGAACAAAGTCGCCAGCCCCAGAAAGATGAAGAATCCGCCGCTATCGGTGATCGCGGTGATCAAGACCGAGGACCCGAGGGCCGGATCGCGCCCGAAACGAATCATTGAAAGCGGAATGAGCACGCCGGCCGTCGCGGCTAGGGTGAGGTTCAAAGTCATCGCCGCCGTCATGACCAGCCCGAGGGATACCTTGTTGTACAGCCAGAAGGCGATCAGACCGAGGGCGCCGCCCCAGATGAGCCCGTTCAGCAGCGAGACGCCGAGCTCCTTGGCCAAGAGCTTCTTCGCGTGCTCTCTTTGCACCTGTCCGAGCGCGATCGAGCGCACGATCATGGTGATGGTCTGATTGCCCGAATTGCCTCCGATGCCGGCGACGATCGGCATGAGCGCTGCGAGCGCCACCAGCTTTTCTATCGAGTGCTCGAAAGCCCCGATTACGCGCGAAGCGATGAAGGCGGTGACTAGGTTGATTGCCAGCCACGACCATCGGTTCTTCACGCTCGCCCACACCGACGAGAACACGTCCTCCTCCTCGCGCAATCCGGCCTGCGTGAGGAGCTCGTTCTCGCTCTTGCTGCGGATGAAGTCGACGACCTTGTCGACCGTCACGCGACCGACGAGCTTCCCCTGCTCGTCCACGACCGGCGCGGACACCAGATCGTAGCGCTCGAATGCCTTCGCGGCATCCTGCGCCGGGTCCCGGGCCTGCATCGTTACGACCTCGCTCACCATGACCTTACCGACGCTGTGCTCCAGCTCCGACACGATCAGCTTCGAAAGAGGCAGCACTCCCCTCAGGCGCTCGTCGCGGTCGACGACGAAGATCTGGTCGGTGTGGTGTGGCAGGGAGTCGAAACGGCGCAGGTAGCGCGTGACCGACTCGATCCGCGTGTCCTCGCGCACGCTGACGACGTCGAAATCCATGAGCGCCCCGACCGCGTCCTCGGGGTAGGACATCGCCGCGCGCAGTTGCTCGCGCTCCTCGGCCGGCAGCGCCTGGAACACATCCTGCATGACCTCCTCCGGCAGATCCGGAGCAAGGTCGGCGATTTCGTCGGCTTCGAGTTGCTCGGCCGCAGCGACGAGCTCCTGCGAGTCCATGCTGCGGATGAGCGTCTCGCGTACCGCATCGGACGCTTCGAGCAGGATCTCGCCGTCGCGACCCGCCTTGGCCATGTTCCAGACGACGAGCCGTTCCTCGAGCGGCAGGGATTCGAGCACATAGGCGATGTCCGCCGGGTGCATCGAGTCGAGCTTTGCGCGCAGCTCGGCGAAGTTTTCCCCGTGCGCGAAGGTTTCCTCCGTCTCGTCCTTGGGCGGTTCCTGGCCCTCGGCGAGCTCCTCGACGACACGGTGGCGCCGCAGCAGCTCCTGAACCTCGCGCAGATCCGCCTGGAGGTC
>JBGQKK010000057.1:0-12806 GCA_041499545.1 Gammaproteobacteria bacterium
AGCGTGGAGCCCGGCTCGAAGGTGTCGGTCACGGCGCGGTTGCGAAGCTGCGCGCCCGCGAGCCTGCTGCGGTTGTTCGGGTTGTACGTCGGGAAATTCGCGAGAGCGAGCAGCTCGCCCGTATCGACGTCGAGCACCACGACGCCGCCCGCCTTTGCCCGGTTTTGCGCCACGGCGGCTTTCAGCTGGCTGAACGCCAGGTTCTGGATGCGCGTATCCAGCGCGAGCGTGAGATCGTTTCCGTCCTGCGCCGCCTTGATCGACTCGAGGTCCTCGACGCTCTGACCGAGCCGATCCTTGATGACGCGGCGGCTGCCGGGTCTGCCGGCGAGCCTCTCCTGGAACGCGAGCTCGACGCCCTCCTGGCCGATGTCGTCCGCGCCGGTGAAACCGAGCACATGCGCGACGACATCGCCGCTCGGATAGTAGCGGCGGTACTCGCGAGTCTGGAACAGGCCGGGGATGTGCAGGCTTGCGACACGCTCGGCGGTTTCCGGCGCGATCTGCCTCTTGAGGAAGACGAAGTCCCGGCCGGTGTCGGCCAGGCGTCTTTCGATTTCCGCCGGTGGCATCGCGAGCAGCGCGGCAAGCCGCGCGAGCTGCCGGCCGCCTGGAGCCGCTTCGCCCGGAATCGCCCAGATCGACTTCACCGGTGTGCTGATGGCGAGCGCCTCGCCGTTGCGGTCCAGGATGCGGCCCCGGTTGGCCGGGACTTCCATCACGCGGCTGTACCGCGACTCCCCTTTCGCCTGGAGGAAATCGTTGTTGAGGCCCTGCAGATAGACCGCGCGGCCGAGGAGCAAGGCAAAGCCCGCGACGAAAACGTAGAGCAGGAAGCGCGAGCGCCAGACAGGCAGGGTGAGCTCGAGTACCGGGCTGGCGGCGAAGTTCATTTCGCCGCCTCCTCGGGCCGTACGATCTGGAGACGCTTGGCTTCCGGAGCGCGCATGTGCAGCTGGCGGCTGGCGATGCGCTCGACGCGTGCGTGCACCGCCCAGGTGCTGGCCTCGAGCTGCAGCTGGCCGTATTCGACTCCGAGCTGGCGCGAGCGCTCCTGCTCGCGCTCGAGGTCTCCGAAGAGCCTGCGCGCCCGGTGTTGCGATGTCACGATGCCCAGAGCGCAGGCGGCGAGCACGACGAGAAGGAGCAGGTTGAGGCGGGCCATCGGGGCTCTAGGCGAGTTTCTCTGCGACGCGCAGCACCGCGCTGCGCGCGCGCGGGTTGAGCCTGATTTCCTCGGCGCCCGGCCTTTGCGGAGGGCCGACGATGCGCAGCTTGGGCGGGGGCATTTCCCGGGCCCGCAGCGGCAAGCGCTCGGGCAGGGACGGCCGCGCCGCGCTGCGCATGAAGTTCTTCACGATGCGGTCTTCCAGCGAATGGAAGCTGATCACCGCCAGGCGCCCGGAGCGCCTGAGCGCCGCGAGCGCCTGCGGCAGCGCTAGCGACAATTCCTCAAGCTCCTGATTGACGTGAATCCGTAGAGCCTGAAACGTCCGCGTCGCCGGGTTCTGACCCGGTTCACGCGTCCGGACGGCCGCAGCCACGACAGCGGCAAGTTCCCCGGTGCTCCTGAGAGACCCTCTTCGCCGAGCAGCAACAATCGCCTTTGCAACCTGTTTAGCAAACCGTTCTTCGCCATAGTTGCTGATCACCTCCCTGATCTCGGCTTCGTCCGCCCGCTCGAGCCACTCTGCGGCGCCCACGCCGCGGGTCGGGTCCATGCGCATGTCCAGGGGGCCGTCCGCGCGAAAGCCGAAGCCGCGTCGCGGGTCCTCGAGCTGCGGCGAGGACACGCCCAGGTCGAACAACACGCCGGCGATTTCTCCTGCCTGCAGCGCATCGAGGGTCGCCTGCAATTCGCTGAAGCGCGCCTGAACAGGCGTGAAGCGCGGGTCGTCGAGCGCCCGCGCAGCCGCGACCGCGTCCGGATCCCGGTCGATCGCGACGAGCCGGCCGCTCGGGCCGAGCCGCTGCAGGATCAAGCGGCTGTGACCGCCTCGGCCGAAGGTTGCGTCCACGAAAATGCCGTCAGGCCGTGCGTCGATCGCAAGCGCATCGACCGCGGGGTAGAGGAGGACGGGAACATGGGCATCGGCGTTCACAGCGAGAAGTTTTCGGTCCCGGGTGGCGGGTCAGTGCCCACTTGCGCTAGGCCGCGCGCCAGGCGCTCATCCCATGCGGCGATGTCCCAGATCTCGAAGTGGCTGCCCTGTCCCACCCACATCACGTCCTTTTTCAGCCCGGCGAACTTGCGCAGCGCCGGTGAAATGAGGATTCGGCCTTGGGCGTCGGGCTCCAACTCCTCGGCGAAGCCGACCAGCAGCCGCTGCCACCAGCGGGCTTGCTCGTTGAAGCTCGAGAGCGCCTGGACCTTGGCGCCGATCGGCTCCCAGGCGATGCGCGGATAGAGGAGCAGGCAGCTATCGGGGTGGGCGGTGAGGACCAGCGCACGCCCTCCGGATAACAAGGCGTCGCGATGCCGGGTCGGCACTGCGAGCCTTCCCTTGGCGTCGAGACTCAGCTCTATCGCCCCTTGAAACAAAGATCCCCCTTCTGGTGGCGAAACGAAGCGCCACGATTCCCCACATAAACCTACTTCTTACCACTCTAGAGGAAACTGCAGGGGTGGTCAAGCCTGAAACTGACGAAATTTTTAGCTACAACAGGGACTTAAGGTGGCTTTCTTAGAATCCGCTTGATATCGAATAAGTATCGATAAATGAATGGCTTAGACTGTAAACTGAATGTAATACATTAGGAAATCAAGGACTTCCGATGAATAGACTGCAGACCCGCCCGAGAGAGCGGGCCTCCACTTCCGACACGGAAATCTAGTGCAGATGCTTCTTGCCGGACGCGACGCCGGGACGTGCCTGGGTGCGGTCCTGGGGCGCCTCCGAGGCGCGGCGGGCGAAGAGCTGGTTGACGAGCGCGTGCACTTCGCCGATCTCGGCATCGCCGAAATGGCGCGAGAGCAGCGCCGAGAGATCGTCGATCATGCGCCTCCGCTGCATCTCGCGGATCGCATCCAGGGTCGGTCCGACGAACACCCAGCTGTGCTCGTCCTGTCCGTCCTCCTGGTAGTAGCTCACCTCGACCGCAGCGGCCTCCTCGGAGAAGGGCGAAAGGGACTCGAACGCCCCCTCGAGGGAGTGCTGAAAATTTCTGCCGACGTAGCCGGTCCAGCAGATGTCGAGCGAGCGCCTGCGCCGGTCGAAGACGATGCCGGGCTCGTCCTGGTGGGCGCTGCGCGCATCCGCCAGCCCGTCCACGTCGACGTAGTCGAACCAGGGCCGCAGCGCCACTTCGATCTCGGTCTGGCTGACGCCGGTCCTGAGAAGGACGGTGCCGTGGACATGGACTTCGGTGTGCATGCTCTTCGCTCCGGGGAAACGTCGATGCTATGCCGAGATCGCCCGGACTTCAACCCTGATGTGCGCGCGGATGGGATAATGCCCCGACAAGAGGATCCGAGGAGCCCCCGATGCCTTCGCCCGGCGATACCGCCAACATGGCCCTGTTCTGCGATTTCGAGAACGTGGCGCTGGGCGTGCGCGACGCAAAATACGCCAAGTTCGACATTACCCAGGTCCTCGAGCGCCTGCTCCTCAAGGGCAGCATCGTGGTCAAGAAGGCCTACTGCGACTGGGAGCGGTACAAGGATTTCAAGGCCGATATGCACGAGGCCTCGTTCGAGCTGATCGAGATCCCGCACGTGCGCATGTCGGGCAAGAACTCGGCCGACATCCGCATGGTGGTCGATGCGCTCGACCTCTGCTACACCAAGGCGCACGTCGACACCTTCGTCATCATCAGCGGCGACTCGGACTTTTCGCCGCTGGTCTCCAAGCTGCGCGAGAACAACAAGACGGTGATCGGAGTGGGAGTCAAGAACTCGAGCTCCGACCTGCTGGTGGCGAACTGCGACGAGTTCATCTTCTACGACGACCTCGTGCGCGAGAAGCCGGCGAAGCGCCAGCACCGGAAAAAGACCCCAAACAAACCCGCCTCCGCGGAAGGCGCGCCCAAGGACGGCGAGGACAAGACCGAGGAAGCGCTGGATCTGGTGATGCAGACGGTCGACGCGCTGATCGCCGAGCGCGGAGCCGAGGAAAAGATCTGGGGCTCGATGGTCAAGCAGGCGCTGAAGCGGCGCAATCCCGGCTTCAACGAGTCCTACTACGGATTTTCCTCGTTCTCCAAGCTGCTCGACGAAGCCGAGGCGCGCAACATGCTCCAGCTCGAGCACGACGAAAAATCGGGCGGCTACATCGTCAAGAGCGTCGCGCACTGAGCGCCCCACCCGCGGGGCACCGGCTACTTGCAGCCGCGGGATGCGTAGAGCGATTGCGATCGTTGCAGCGCTTCGACGGTTCGATCGTAGCCATGCGTAGCTTTGTTGAGCGAGATTTGCTGCATCGCCGTGTCCTGCCTCGACTGGATTTCCGCGAGGTCCCGCTTGATGGCGGCGAGCATGAGGTTGTAGGACTCGGTATCCGCCCGAATGGCCACGTCCCATTCGTACAGCATCGACGCCTTCCTCACCTCGATGTTCTGCCGAAGCGCTTCGGCTTCCCTTCGCTGCGAGTCCACCCTCTCCATTACCTGCGGAATGATGAAGTTCTCGGACCTTGGATTTACGCCGAGCGAAGTCGTCGCCTGTTCATTGAGCTGCTCGACCTTCGCTTTGGCAGCCTGCAGCTCGACTATTTGGCCGGCAAGACTTGCGCAGTAAGCCACCTCGCCACTCTGCGCCCCGGTTCCCTGCGAAAAGGCGCTCTGCACGAGAGACAGGGTAAACAGAATCGACACGAGTGGCTTCACGGCGCACTATATCCGTTCGATGACCAGCGCGATCCCCTGCCCCACGCCGATGCACATGGTGCATAGCGCGTAGCGGCCCTTGATGGCGTGCAGCTGATACATCGCGGTCGTCACCAGGCGCGCGCCCGAAGCGCCCAGCGGATGGCCGATGGCGATTGCACCGCCGTTGGGATTGACGTGCTCGGCGCCGTCGGGCAGCCCGAGGTCGCGCGTCACGGCGAGCGCCTGCGCCGCGAAGGCTTCGTTCAGCTCGATGACTTCCATCTGCGAGAGCTTGAGGCCCGTCTTCTCCAGGACCTTGCGCGTCGCGGGCGCGGGCCCCACGCCCATGATGCGCGGCGCGACGCCGGCCGTCGCCATGCCGAGAATGCGCGCCTTGGGGTTGAGCTTGTGCTTCTTCGCGGCCGCTTCGGAAGCGAGAATCGTCGCGCAGGCGCCGTCGTTGACGCCCGATGCGTTGCCCGCAGTCACCGTTCCTTCCGGTTTCACGACGCCCTTGAGCTTCGCCAGTCCTTCGAGCGTCGCGTCGGGCCGTGGGTGCTCGTCGCGATCGACCGACGTCGCCGCGCCCTTCTTTCCCGGAACGGAGACCGGAACGATCTCGCCGCGGTAGAAACCCCTCTCCTGCGCCGCCGCCCAGCGCTGCTGGCTGCGGAGCGCAAACCCGTCCTGGTCCGCCCGCGAGACCTTGAATTCCGCGGCGACGTTTTCGGCGGTTTCGGGCATGGAGTCGATGCCGTACTTGGCCTTCATCGCGGGATTGACGAAGCGCCACCCGATGGTCGTGTCCTCGATCTTCGCGGCGCGCGAGAAGGCGCTGTCGGCTTTCGCGAGCACGAAGGGGGCGCGCGACATGCTTTCCACGCCCCCCGCCAACATGAGCTGCGCTTCGCCGCACTTGACGGCGCGCGCCGCCGTGCCCACGGCGTCCAGGCTCGAGCCGCACAGTCGGTTCACGGTCGCGCCCGGCACCGTCTGCGGCAATCCGGCGAGGAGCAGCGCCATGCGCGCCACGTTGCGGTTGTCCTCGCCCGCCTGGTTGACGCAGCCGTAGATCACGTCGTCTATGGCGTTCCAGTCGACCGAGGGGTTGCGCTCCATCAGCGCCTTGATCGGCAGCGTCGCGAGATCGTCGGTACGAATCGAGGAGAGCGCGCCTCCGTAGCGTCCAAAGGGCGTGCGTACAGCATCGCAGATGAAGACTTCCGTCATTGGGGTCTCGAAGAATCGAAGAGCCGGCTATTGTAAATCAGCCGAGGGCGGGCGCCGCCGGATCTCAGGCCAAACCGCCGACAGGAATCGCCGCGCCGTGGATTGCCCGCGCCGAATCGGAAGCGAGGAACAGCACGACCTCGGCGAGCGCCTCGGGCGCCACCCAGCGGCGCGGATCGGCCTTGGGCATGTCCGCGCGGTTTTGCGGCGTGTCGATGATGCTCGGCAGGATACAGTTGACGTTGATGCCCTTGTCGCGCAATTCCGCCGACATGCTCTCGGTCAGGCGCATGACCGCGCTCTTCGATGCGCTGTAGGCGCCCATGTTCGCCTTGCCCGACAGTCCCGCGAGAGCGGCGATGTTGACGATCTTGCCGTGCCCGGCGGCGAGCATCCCGGGAACCACGGCGCGGGCGCAGTTGATCACCGATTTCGCGTTGAGGCCGAGCATCAGGTCCCAGGTGTCGTCGGTCGTCTCGTGCACGGACTGCCCCATGCGGAATCCGCCGGCGATGTTGCAGAGGATGTCGATCCGGCTTCCTGCGGGAAGCGCCCGCGCCACCGACTGCGCGTCACGAAGGTCGGCGAGCGCAAACCGCCTGCCCGCGCCCTCGCCGCCGTACGCCGAACGCAGATGCTCCTCGTGGTGATCCATGAGGATCAGCGAGGTTCCTTCGAAAGCGAACGCCTGCGCGACCGCGCGGCCGAGATTGCCCGCCGCGCCAGTGATCAGGCAGGTTTTGCCGCTGAACCTCACGGCCCGCCCCGGACTATGCGGCCGAGCGGGCCTTGGCCGACTTCGCCCAGTACTCGGACGACGCTTTGGTGTCGGCGAGCGTTCTCGCGTCCTCGAAGCCCGGCGCCATGGATGCAGAGGTCCCGGCGAGGACCTGGTGATGGTCGATGTTGAGCAGCCGCAGCCAGCTCTGCTGACCGAGGGTCAGCCCGATCATGCAGCCGAGCTCGACCAGCTCGGGCTCGCTGAAGTGCTTGTGCATGCGCTGCCAGAATGCGTCGTCGGTCGGGGTGTGCCAGGTGATCGCCTCCGCGTAGGCGAGCGCCGCCTTCTCGCGCTCGCCGTAGTTCTTCGATTTCTCGAAGTCGAGCAGGTCCCTGACGTGGTCTTCGATCACGGCGCCGCTCGCCGTCGCCTTGACCGAGCGCTGGTTGCCGCAGTACTCGCACTCGACCGAACGCGATACGTAGAGTCGGCACAGCTCCTTGATGGCGTGATCGAGCACGCCGTTCCTGAAGATGTCGCGCCAGGAGTTGGCGAAGAACCAGAAGCACGCCGGAACATGGGCCCTGATCGCGGAGCTCTCGGGCCGGGGCGTACCCTCGCGCTGGCAGCGCTCCATCTCCTTGCGCATCTCCGCATCCATTTTTTCGAGCGGAACGTAGCTGATTCTCTGCTTTGCCATGGGACTCCTCGGGGCCGGGGTCGGCCGGTGGCGATGTGTTTCAGAGTCTGCCTTCTCGCAGGCGGAGTTGCAAGCCGATGGGCGGAAGCCCACCCGCTCAATGCTTGGTTTTTTCCGCCGGCAGGTCTTCCGCAGGTGCAGCCTCGACCGCGCGCCAGTCGGCGGCTGTCGGCGGGAGCGCAGGCGGCATGCCGGGCAGTTGCGCCTGGTGGGGTGCCGGAAGCGCCGCGTCCTCGCGTGTTCCATGGACGGTATAGATATGCGGCGCGGCGCGGTTGACCTGGACCTGGAAAACGTCAGGACGGTTGTAGTGGCCGGAAAAGTCGTGTCGCAGCTTGGCGAGCACGCCGAGCTCCAGATTGCACTCGGCGTACAGGATGCCTTCCTCGGCGCCCATCGGGCCGGCGAGGATTCGGCCGTTCGGCGCGACGACGACGCTGCCGCCGCAGCAGTCGGCGTTGCGCAGCAATTTCTCCGCCTCGGGGCCGGCCCTGAGCATGCGGATCATCGCCTCGTCCACCGTCCCGCAAGCGGAAATGACGAAGGCCTTGCTCATCTGCGCAAAAGCCTGCGAATCGACCGCGACGCGGTTGCGCATCGGATCGCCGCTCGTCGGAAAGTGGTTCGGCCAGCTCATCACGTGGAGGCGCGTGTTCTCGGCCGTGAGCGCGAACACGGCGAGCGGATTGGAATTCTCGCCGCAGATCAAGCCGCTCATCGGCCCGAACTCCGTCCGGAACGCTCCGAACGTGTCGCCGAAGCCCCCGGCGTGCACCAGCCGCTCGCCGACTGTGGGGACGAGCTTCTGGTGCTTGCCCAGAAGCCTGCCCTCGGGCCCGATATAGACCTGGGTGTTGAACATGGTGCCGAAGGTTTGCGGCAGCCTTTCGCACACGCCCATGACGACGTAGGCGTTCGCATCGCGCGCGGCCGCGCACAGCGCGTCGATTTCCGGGCCCGGGATCTCGACGGAATTCTTGAAGAGCGCCACCGCGAGCTCGTTCGCGACGGCACCCGTTGCGGGGTGGTGGTGATACCAGACCGGATGCGCGGGGATGTAGCCCTCCGGGAAGCCGATGACGCGCGCGCCCTTCCCGCCCGCCTCGCGGATCAGGCGGCAGGCCTTCTCGGTCGACCCCTCGCGATCGAGGAATACCGAGGCGGCCTGGACCGCCGCAACTTTCACGACCGGATAGGTATCGCCCATGAGATGAGCCCGGGAGCGGCGATCCGCGTCTCGGGAATCACTGCGGCTTGATGCCGGCCCCCTTGACCACGCGAGCGTACTCGTCGATCTCGCTGCGCACGAACTTCGCGAATTCCTCGGGGGACATGTCCATGGTGTCGTTGCCGAGGTTGGAGAGCCTCTCGCGCACGCCAGGATCGGCGAGCGCCTTGCGCGTATCCGCGGAAATCTTGGCGACGATGTTCGCCGGCGTTCCCGCAGGGACCCAGATGCCGAACCACAAGGGGGCGTCGGCGCCCTGTACGCCCGCCTCGCCCGTGGTGGGAACATCGGGCAGCTGGCTGTTGCGCTTGGGCGAGCTCACCGCGAGCGCCCGAACCCTGCCCCCCTTCAAGTGCGGTATGGCCGCGGAGATCGGCGCCCAGTAGCAATCCACCGAACCGCTCAGCATCGCCTGGATCACCTCGGGGGTGCCCTTGAACGGAATCTGAGTCACGTTGATCTTCGCCGCCGCGACGAATTTCTCGGTGTTCAAGTGCGTACCGCTGCCGATGCCGGCGTGGCCCCAATTGATCACCCCGGGCTTGGCCTTCGCCGCATTGACGATATCCATTACCGACTTGTATTGCGATCCCGCGTTCACGATGAGGACGTTGGGCTGCGAAGCGAGCGGCGTGACGTCGATGAAATCCTTCAAGGTATCGTAGGGCAACTTCGCGTAAATGGACGGCGTCACCGTGTGCGCGTTGGAATCGATCAGCAGGGTATAACCGTCGGCCGGCGCCTTGGCCACGGCCACCGTGCCGATCGAACCGCCCGCGCCGGAGCGGTTCTCCGGGACCACCGGCTGTCCCCAGAACTCCGAGACCTTCTGCATCACGATGCGTCCCACGATGTCGGTCGAGCTGCCCGGCGTGAACGAGATGATCACGTGCACGGGCTTGTTCGGATAGGCCTGTGCAAACGCCTGCGCCGTACCCGCCGCCGCGATCGCGGCAAATATTCTTAGGATAGTTTTCATTGGAGCTCCTCTGTCAATAATCGTTACGAGAGTCCGTCGCCGACGGCCGCATTCTCCGGCTTGAGGGTGAGGCCCGAGGCCTGCGCCTGCTGCACCAGCAGCGTCGAGAAATCCTCCTCGCTCATGCCCCTGCCCATCATGGATTGAATGAGGTCGCGGGTCGCCGAAGCGAGCGGCATCGGCACCTCGAACCTGCGCCCGGCCTCGAGTCCGAGGTCGAGGTCCTTGCGGAGCAGGTACGGCGTGAAGGTCACGTGGAAGTCGAGATTGACGAACGCCGGCGTCTTGTAGCGCGTGAAAGTCGATCCCATCACGCTCTTGTTCAAGAAATCGAGGAAGGCGCTGCGCGGCACGCCCGCCTTCTCGGCGAGCACCGTGACCTCCGCCATGCATTGCGTGACGACCCCGAGCATCACGTTGTGGCAGATCTTGACGATGCGCGAAAGCTCGCCCTCGCCGACGTAGGACGAGCCCTGCCCCATCATCGCGAGGTACGGCGCCGCGTCGTCGTAGGCCGCCTTGGGACCGGATACCACGAAGGTGAGCTTGCCCGCCTTGATCACCTTGGCGTTGCCCGACACCGGCGCCGAGAGCAGCTCGACGCCTCGCGCGCCGAGGATCTTTCGCAGGTCGGCCGAGCCCTCGAGCGAGATCGAGGAGCACTCGACCACCATCTTTGGTGCGCCGCGGCCCGACAGCAGTCCCTTCGGACCCGCGACCACTTCCTTGACGTCGTCGTAGGTCGAGACCATGCAGAACACGATGTCGCAGCCGGCGAGATCCGGCAGGCCATCGACGATCTTCGCGCCGTCCTTCGTGAGCGGCTCGGCCTTGGCGCGGGTGCGGTTCCAGACCGCGATATCGCATCCCGCCTTCGCCAGGCGGCGCGCCATCTCGAACCCCATCCGCCCGGCGCCGATCCAGCCGAGTCTTCTCGTCTTCGCTGCGTTCAAATTCGACCCTCCTCGGGAATCACTTGGGCGCGGGCTCGATCACCGCGAGCACGGTTCCCACGGGCACCGTCGTGCCCGACTCGACCAGAATCGCCTTGAGCACCCCGCTCGCGATCGAGGGGATCTCGGTCGTCACTTTGTCGGTCTCGACTTCGAAGAGCGGCTCGTCGGCACGGACGGTGTCCCCGACCTTCTTGTACCAGTTGGCCACGGTTCCCTCGGTCACGGTTTCCCCGAGTTGGGGCATGATCACATCCATCGTCGACTCTCCGATTTTTGCTTACGCCGCGCGCTTCGAATCGAGCGCGCGTTTGACCTCGGTCGCGATGCGCGCGGCCGAGGGCATGACGGCGTCCTCGAGCCTGTCGGACGCGGGCAGCGGAACGTGCGGGGTCGTGATGCGGACGACCGGCCCTTTGAGCGAGCCGAAGACTTCCTCCTGGATGATCGAGGCGATCTCGGCGCCCCAGCCGCACAGGCGCGGGTTCTCCTCGACGGTGAAAACGCGCCCGGTGCGCGCCGAATGCTCGAGCAGCGTCCGCGCGTCGAGCGGCACGAGCGAACGCACGTCGATGACCGTCGCCTGGATTCCGTGCTCAGCGGCAAGCGCTTCCGCGGCCTTGAGCGCGCGCGGGACCATGGCGGCGAGCGCGATGATCGTGGCGTCCTTGCCTTCGCGCAGTACCTTGGCTTTTCCTAGCGGCTCGACGTGCTCGCCCTCGGGCACCTCGCCCTTGTCGGCGAGCAGGCTCTTGTGCTCGAAGAACACGACCGGATCGGGATCGCGGATCGCCGCGGCGAGGAGCCCTTTCGCGTCCGCCGGGGTGGACGGCGCGACGACCTTGATGCCCGGTATCGCCATCGCCCAGTTCTCCACGCTCTGCGAGTGCTGGGCGCCGAAGCGCGCGCCCCCGCCGTTCGCGGTGCGGATCACGAGCGGCAGGGTGATCTGCCCGTCGCTCATGTAGCGCGTCTTGGCGATCTCGTTCGCGACGTAGTCCCAGCAGCAGGCGAGAAAATCCGAAAACATGATCTCGGCGATCGGCCGCAGGCCCGTCATCGCCGCTCCCATGGCCGCGCCGAGGATGGCGAGCTCCGAGATCGGCGTGTCTTTCACCCGCTTCGGGCCGAATTCCTCGAACAGGCCCACCGTCGTCTTGAACACACCGCCCGCGGCGGCCGTATCCTCGCCGAACAGGACCACGCGCTCGTCGCGCCGCATCTCCTGCGCGATGCCGGCGGCGACGGCGTCGCGATAGCTCAGTTGCGCCATGCGTTGCCTCCGTCGGCCCATACATCGGTCATCGCCGACTCGATCGCTGGCGTGGGCGAGGCCTTGGCGGTCTCGGTCGCCTGCTCGAGCTTGGCCATCGACGCGGCCTCGATTTCCGCGACCTTCCCCTCCGCGATCCCCGCCGCGAGCAGCCGGGCGCGATAGAGCGCCACGGGGTCGCGCTTCAGCCACTCCTCGAGCTCTCCCTTGGGCCGGTACTTGGCAGGATCGGCGCGCGAGTGGCCGCTGTGCCGGTAGGTCAGGCATTCGATCAGCGAGGGCCCGCCGCCCGAGCGGGCTTTGGCGATCGCGTCACGCGCCGTGCTGTATACGACGTCGGCATCGTTGCCGTCGATCAGCTGGCGCTCCAAGCCGTAGCTCGCGGCGCGGTCGGCCGCCGGGTGCTTCACCGCGGTGACCTGCTCGATCGGCGTGTACTCCATGTACATGTTGTTCTCGCAGACGAACACGACGGGGAGTTTCCAGACCGCGGCGAGGTTGAGCGCTTCGTGGAACGCGCCGATGTTCGTCGTGCCGTCACCGAAGAAGCACACGGCGACCTGACCCGTGCCGCGGTACTGCGCCGACCACGCGGCACCGTTCGCGATCGGCAGATGCCCGCCGATGATCGCGTAGGAGCCCATCATCCCGTGCTCGACGCTCGTCAGGTGCATCGATCCGCCCTTGCCCGCCATGAGCCCGTTCGCCCGGCCCATCAACTCCGCGAGGATCGGCGCCATGGGCACGCCGCGCGCCAAGGTGTGCGCGTGGCCGCGGTACGTCGCGAACGTGTAGTCGTCTGCACGCATCGCGACGCCGAAACCGGCCGCGATCGCCTCTTGGCCGAGCGAGAGGTGGCTGGTGCCTTTGACGAGGTTCTGCAGGAACAAGTCGTAGGCGCGCTTTTCGAAATGAC
>JBGQKK010000058.1:0-12769 GCA_041499545.1 Gammaproteobacteria bacterium
ATTGGGCCACGACGCCGAAGGTCTCGATCGGCACGGTGGCGGAGCGCCCCCAGGTCGCGCGGAAGGCGAGCCGGTGCTCGGCCTTCGCAAAAGCGTCTTCGACCGGTCCCCAGACGAAGCTCTTGTGCAGGATCACGTTCGAGCCGTGCGCGGCATGCACCAGCGGTGCGCTGGGCGCCATCGCGGCTTCCGGATCGATCACGTGCGGCAGCGTCTCGTACTCGACTTCGACGAGCTCGGCCGCGTCCTCGGCGAGCGCGCGCGTGTCGGCGACCACCGCAGCGACCCACTCCCCGGCGTAGCGCACCACGCCTATTGCAAGCGCGAAGCGTGTCAACTTCGGCGCATCGACGCCGGTCACGAGCGAATCGGTATTCGCGCAGAACTCCTCGCCCGTGAGAACGTACAGAACGCCCGGCGCGGCGAGCGCCGCCTTGATGTCGATCGATACGATGCGCGCCGAGGCGTGCGGCGAGGCGACCAGCGCGACGTGTTTCATGCCGGGGAGCGCGACATCGGCGACGTAGCGCCCGCGGCCGGAGACGAAGCGCGGGTCTTCCTTGGTGCGGCGCTTCTTGCCGATGTACCGGTACGAGCTCATCTCGCTTTCATCCGCTCGGCCGCCAGCCGCACCGCCTCGACGATCTGCTGGTAGCCGGTGCAGCGGCACAGGTTGCCGCCGATGGCGTCACGGATCTGTTCCTCGGTGGGATCGGGATTGGAATTCAGCAGGCCCTGCGCGGCGATGAGCATGCCCGGTGTGCAATAGCCGCATTGCAGGCCGTGGGTCTCGCAGAAGGCGTCCTGGAGCGCGCTCATCGAGCCGTCCGGCTTGGCGAGGCCCTCGACCGTGGTGATGCGGTGGCCGCTCGCCTGCACTGTATACATAAGGCAAGACCTCACGGGCTCGCCGTCCAGCATCACGGAGCAGGCGCCGCAGATGCCGTGCTCGCAGCCGACGTGCGTCCCGGTCAGGCGCAGCTCGTCCCGCAGCCAGTCGATCAGCGACAGGCGCGCGGGCACCTGCGCCTCGCAACGCCTCCCGTTTACCTCGACCAGCACCTTGTGCAGGGTGTCGCTCACTGGAGCTTCGCCTTCTCCTTAGCCTCGCGCAGTGCCCGCGCGGCGAGCACGCGCGCGAGGTGCCGTCGGTATTCCTTGCTCGCGTGCAGGTCGCCGCCCGGCCCGGTCTCTTTCGACGCGGCGCCCGCCGCGTCCTCGATCGCCTCGTCCTCGAGCTTGGTGCCGACCAGGCGCGCCGCAATCTTCGGAAAAGCGAGCGGCGTTCCGGCCGCACCACCTAGACCGAAGGCTGCGCGCGTGCAGCGTCCATCCGCGCCGATCGCGACCTGTGCCGCCGCGGCGACCATCGCGAAGTCGCCGTGTCGGATGCTGATCTCCGTGAATGCCGACCCGTAGCGCCTCTCGCTCCAGATCGGCCATTGGATTTCCTCGAGACATTCGTCGGGGCGAACCGCGGTCGCCATCGGGCCGGTGAAGAATTTCCCTGCTTCGAGGGTGCGCGTACCTTTGGACGAGCGCAGCACGATCTTCGCACCCAGTACCTGCGCCACGAGCGGCAGCTCGGCCGACGGATCGGCGTGCGCGAGGCTGCCGCCGACCGTGCCGCGGTTGCGCGTTTGGACGTGGCCCACCCACGCGAGCGCCTGGCGCAGGAGCGGCACGCGCGCGCCGAGCCAGTCGTTGCGCTCGACCATTACCTGCCGGGTGCACGCGCCTGTGCGCGCAATATCGCTCTCGAACTTGACGAATTTCAGCTCATCGATCTCGTTGATGTCGACGAGCCAGGAGGGGCGTACCAAGCGCATCGCCATCATCGGTACCAGGCTCTGGCCGCCGGCGATGAGCTTCGCCGAGTCGCCATGCGTCGCGAGCAAGGCGCAAGCCTCGGCAAGCGAAACGGCGCGGGCATATTCGAAAGAAGCGGCCTTCAAGGTGCGATCCCCGGAGTGAGGCCGTAATGATAAAGCAAGATCCCGCCGATTCCGCGCCCTGTGCACGGCTCTCCATGGCTATGGGAGCACTCCTGGGACGCGGTCCGCGCTTGGGCCTGCAGGGCCGAGTCGTCGAAGAATCTTCCGCCACAACGCGGAGCCCGAACATATAGCGGCATATGGTGCCATGTACCGGTAGATGTTTGCATATGCCGATATATGGTTTTAGGATGCCCAGGATGAGGTTCATTACTAGTTAGACCTCGCTACATCGGCGCTTGCGGAATGCATATGATGTATATATCATGCTCCCGTGCGGTTCCGGCCTGACTCAGCGAAGGCAGTTTCGAATCTCAAGAAGCACGGAGTTTCGTTCGCCGACGCCGAAGGTGTACTTCAGGACCCGCTCGCGGTCACCGTCGAAGATCCAGATGCTGAGGGCGAACAACGTTTCATTAGCATCGGTCTGGGAAGCGCCGGTGAGTTACTTGTGGTTGTCTGGACGGAGCGCGACGACGAATGCCGTGTGATCTCGGCACGTCGCGCGACGCGAAAGGAACGGAAACAATATGAGGACTGAATACGACTTCTCCAAAGGAAAACGTGGTGCCGTGATTCCGCAGAAGGGTAAGACGCGGATCTCGATCTTCATCGACAACGCTGTACTCGACGAATTCCGGACCCGAGCCGATAGATCGGGGACCGGGTATCAAACGATGATGAACGACGCACTTCGGAAATACTTGTCCGAAACCGACCAACCTATTACCGAGAAAACCTTGCGCCAGGTACTGCGCCAGGAGATGCCCGAGTACCTGCGAGGTCTAACCACCGCATCCACTCGGACGCGCGCCAAGAGCGGCGCGCGCCGGTGATGCGGGACGTTAGGCGAATCGAGAGAATCGTCATGAGAATAAACGGCGGTTGCCATTGCGGCGGCATCACATATGAAGCGGAAATCGATCCGAATGCAGTAGCCATTTGTCACTGCACCGATTGTCAAACGCTTTCGGGCTCGGCCTTTCGGGTCGTTGTTCCAGCGAAACGGGAAGGGTTCAAGCTCACCGGTGAGCCGAAGATTTATGTGAAGACCGGCGAAAGCGGCAGAAGACGCGCGCAAGCATTTTGTGCAAATTGCGGCACGCCGATCTATTCTGCGGATGTCGCGAGTCCGCAGGTATTCAACATCCGCCTGGGCACCGTAACGCAGCGCGCCGAGTTGGGGCCGAAGGTGCAGCTTTGGTGCCGATCGGCACTCGGCTGGACCATGCATCTCGAACCGATTGCGCAGATCCAGAAGCAGAATTAGGCGGGTCCAAGGGGCCCGGGGCGGAGCGGCGGTCGACCGAAAGGTGTAATACGTCCGGTGGATGGCGGCCGCGCGGGCCATGGGCTGAGAATTCCATGCATGGAATGGTTCTCAACCTTGGTCAACTTCGCCGTGTTCACACTCCAAGTCAGTGCTGTGGCTTTTTTTGCGTACGGGGCCTACCTCGCGATCTACAGAAAAGACCTATGGCCGGGATCGCCCGAGGAAGGGCGAAAGGGCGCTGCCCCCGAGGAAGGTTCGGCCGACCCCGCTCGAGCTCTTGCGCGGCTCCACGACAGAAGGCTGCGCATCTTGCGTCAGGTCGAAAGGCGTGCGATGCCCCGGGAAATCCCGGCGTCGGATCCGCCTTCTGCCAGCCGGTAGGTCGAGTCTTCACCGAGAGCTGCCCGCGCGGCGTGTTTGCTGCCGCGCAGGGGGCTCGCCTAGAATGAACCCTTCGTCTGCCACGGTCGATCGCGACGGGAGGGGCTGGGATGCGCTTGTTCCTGAGATGGATCCTGCCGGCCGCGCTGTTGCTGCCTCAGCCGGCTGCCTGGGCGCAGAGCTGGCCGTCCAAGACGGTCAGGATCATCGTTCCGTTCACCGCGGGGAGCGGCACCGACATCATCGCGCGCACGGTGACCGAAAAGCTCTCGCCGCAGGTCGGGCAGCCCATCGTCATCGAGAACCGCCCCGGCGCGGGCGGGACCATAGGCGCCGCGGTGGTGGTGAAATCCGACCCGGACGGCCACACGCTTTTCGTGCATTCCTCGTCGTATACAGTCACGCCGTCGACGTATAAGGACCTGCCCTACGACACGCTGCGCGACCTGACCGGGATCATGCCCCTCGGCCTGCTGCCCAACGTCCTGGTGATGGCGCCCTCGAAAGGCATCCGCTCGGTGAAGGAGCTGGTCGCGGCGGCGAAGGCGAAGCCCGGCTCGATGAATTCCGCCTCGGTCGGGGTCGGCAGCGCCACGCACCTGAACGCCGAGCGCTTCCGCCTGGGAGCGGGGATCGACACCGTCAACGTCCCCTTCAGGGGTTCGCCCGAGGCGCTCACCGAGATCGTCACCGGCCGCGTCGATTTCTATTTCTGCCCCGTGAACGCGGTGCTGCCGCTCCTGAAGGACGGCAAGATCGTCGCGCTCGCAGTCGGCAGCACCAAGCGCTCGCTCGCCCTTCCGGATCTGCCGACCACGCTCGAGGCCGGGATTCCCAACTCCGACTACAACTTCTGGGTCGGCATGTTCGCGCCGGCGAAGATCCCGCGCGAAACGGTGAACCGGATCTACCAGGAAACCTCCAAGGCACTGCATTCGCCGGAAGTGCGCGAGAAGCTCTCGCGGCTCGGCGCGGAGCCCATGGAGTACGACCCCGAGCAGTTCAACGCCTACATCCGCGAGGAGATCGCCTCGAACGCGGCGCTCGTCAAGGCCGCGGGAATCAAGATCGAGTAGGGGCGGGCCCCTTCGGACGCGTCCCGACCCGCGCCTAGACCACGGCGATGGCGCCGCCGAGGATCGCGGCGGCGAGAACAGCGGCGAAGAGGGCGCGCTTTCCGGGTTCGCGCCAGATCCGGCGCGCCAGACCCACCGGGTGGGGCGCCCGCGTCAAGCGCTTGCGGTCGCTGCGGGTCGGGTCGGAGAGCCGCTCGACTGCGTCCGAGCAGTCGAACTTGAGCGACAGCGGGAGTCGCGTATCGGTGCCGATCGCGGCCGCCGTCGGGGCGGGGAAGAGCGTCTTCATCGCCTCCGCGTCGAGCTTCATCGTCTTGGTCGTGTCCCGCTCCCGCTGCTTTTCACCTGCCGCGGCGGATTCGCGGTCGACCAGCTCGGCGAGCGCCGAGCGCAGGTCGGCCGAGAGCTCGTAGGCATCCTGGTAGCGCACCGCCGGGTCCTTCTTGAGCGCGCGCTCGACCACGAAGTCGAGCATAGCCGGCACCTCGGGATTCACGCGGCTCGGCACCGGCGGCTGGAAATTGGCCACCGCGTGGAAGATCTGCGGCGTGTCCTCGCCCTGGAAGAGCTTCGAGTGCGTCAGCATCTCGTAGAGAACGACGCCCAGGGAAAAGATGTCGGAGCGGTGATCGACCGGCGAGCCGGACACCTGCTCGGGCGACATGTACTTCGGCGTTCCGAGCACCAGGCCCGTGCTCGTCTTGTGGTCGGAGGCGCGCATGCGCGCGATGCCGAAGTCCATGATCTTCACCTGGTCGTGGGCCAGGAGCATGATGTTGCTCGGCTTGATATCGCGGTGGACCACGCCGTGCTCGTGCGCGTAGCCCAGGCCCTCGGCGACGAGCTGCGCGATGTGCACCGCCTCGGGCACGCTGATCGTCTCGTCCTTCATCCGGTTGCGCAGCTCGGTGCCTTTCAGGAACTCCATCGCCATGTAAGCAACGTCGCCTTCCTGGCCGAAATCGTAGACGGTGATGATCTGCGGGTGGTTGAGGCGTCCCGCAGCCTTGGCCTCGAGGAAGAAGCGCTTCTGGTACTCGGCCTTGCCGGCTGCGTCTTCCGAGAGGATGACAGTCTTGAGCGCCACGGTGCGGTCGAGCGCGGGGTCTTCGCCCTTGTAGACGACACCCATGGCGCCGCGGCCGAGCTCGCTGGTGATCTTGTATCGGCCCAATTGGGTGAGCGCGGGCTTCTTCTTCGTCGCCAAGGCTACAACCTGACTTTCTCGCGCAGGCCGCGCAGCCAGGCCTCGCGCTGCTTCGCCGACATTCCGACCTTGCCCAGCTGCGCGTCGAGCACCTGCTGGTGGCCCCCGGTGGCGGCGCGCGCGCCGATCCCGGCGCCGACGAATACGAGGGCCGCGGCGACGCCGGCGGCGATCAGGCGTCTTTGCCTGCGCGCCGCGGCCCCCTTGTCCGGGAAGAACAGCTCGTGGGTGCGCAGCCCGGCGTCGGTGAACACCCCTGCAGGCGAAAGGCCGACGTCGAGGGCGGGCGCAGCGTCCGCGAGCGCGTCGCGGAACGATCGCGAGATCAGCACCCGCGTCGACGCGGCGAACTCCGCGACGCTCGCCGCGACCGCGATCCCGTCGCCGGTCATCCCGTCCGCGCCCCGCCCGCCCTGGGTCACCTGCACCGCGCCGTGATTGATGCCCACGCACAGAGGCAATCCCGCGGCCGCCGCGGTGAGCGAGCGCTGCGCGAGGCGCAGGGCTCCTTCCGGATCGGCGAGCACCGCGATCGCGACGCCGTCGGCCGCGTCGAGCGCGATCCAGCCCGCGCGGCCGAGGTCGGCGGTGGTGACCGCGACCACGGCTTCAAGCTGCGCCCGCAGCCGCGCCTGCTCCTGGGCCGGCCGGCGCACGAAGTCCTGGATTTTCAGAAAGACGACGCTGGCGAGGGTGGCAGCCGCGTTCGTTGATTTCATCGGGGAAGCACGAAAGGTTTCGCGATCTTACCTCTTGTTCACCCCTTGCGCTTACAATCCGGCGGATACGAAAGCGCCGGGGGATTCCATGACGGACACCATGACGGAACTGAGGGCGGTCAGCCTCAAGGAGGTTTCCGAAGGCATTGCGAAGAGCGTCAGGCCGGTGAGCATCCTGTGGCAGGCGCCCGACACCATCGCCTTCGTCGCGCGCGGGCGGGCCGGGCGCAGCGAATTCCACTGCGATCCGAGCGACGAGGTCATGTACATGATCAAGGGCGACATGAACCTGCACTACATCGACGCCTCGGGAGAGGAGAAGGTGGCGGTGATCCGCGAAGGCGAGATCATCTACTGCCCGGCGGGAACACTGCATTCGCCGCGCTTCCCGCGCGACGCCTTCGTGCTAGTGCTCGAGCGCAAACGCCGCACGGGGGAGCGGGACAAGTTCTCGTGGTTCTGCGAGAAATGCCGCGCGCCGCTGTTCGAATCGGTCAAGGTCGTCTCCGACTACCGCGACGACCCGGTGTCGCGGGTCTACGAGGAGTTCTACTCGGAGGAGAAGCACCGCACCTGCGGCAAGTGCGGGCACGTGACGGCGAGGCCGGCTTCGTAGCCTTCGCGCCACGGGAAAAAGTCGCGGATCCCGGCGGAGACGACCACGGCGGAGCCGGAAGGGGGAACCTTTTCGGCCGCCCTAACGTGTAGCTTCTTCCATGCCGCCCGTTTCCCCGTACCGTCGAGGCCGGCCCGCGGAGCTGAACTTCGAGGATCTCATCCGCCCGCAGGTTGAGTACCTCTATAGGCTCGCCTGGCGCTTCACCGGCAGCGTGACGGATGCGGAGGACCTGCTCCAGGACGTGCTGCTGAAGCTCTATCCGCGGACCCAGGAGATGCTTGCGATCCAAAAGCTCAGACCCTGGCTCGCCAAGGTCATGCACAACCAGTACGTCGATACGGTGAGGCAGCGGGCGCGCTCGCCCGTTCTGGAGCTGGCTGCGGGCGGCGATGCGGACGAGGATCCCTTGGACAAGATACCCACGACGGGAGACGGCCCGGAAGAGAACGCGGAGCGCAGCGGGCAGCGCGACCGTATTCTGGCGGCGGTGAGGCAGCTCAATCCCGAGCAGCGCGCGATCATCGCGATGCACGACGTCGAGGGATACAGCCTGGAGGAGCTCGAGAAGATGCTCGAGACCCCCATCGGCACGCTCAAGTCCCGCCTGCACCGCGGCCGCCAGCGGCTGCGGGCCCTGCTCCCGATGGAACCTTTTTCGGTCGGCGAGCGTGTCAAGCGTTGAGGAAGGAACCGGAATGGAATGCCACGAATTCATATCGCAGCTGGACGACTACCTGGACGGACGGCTGGACGAGCGTCCGATGCGGGCGCACCTGAACGTCTGCGACGATTGCCGCCAGCAGTATCACCATGCGGTGGCGGTGCAGGCCGCGGTCCGCAAGCTCTCTCCTCCCGAAGTGCACCCAGCTTTCGTCGATCGCGCGATACAGCGCGCGACCCGTCGGGACGCTGCCGGCGCGCATCCGCGGCGGCGGGCTCTGCTGGGCATGGCGCTCGCGGCGAGCCTCGTGCTGGGCGTCGCAACGGGCGCGTACTTGTCGCTGCGGGCGGCACCGGTGCAGACGGTGGCCATGACCGTCGAGCGGCCCGAAACCGTGCGCATGGTTTTCGACAGCGTGAAGCCGCTGCGGGCGGCGACCCTCAGCCTCTCGCTGCCCGAGAACGTCGAAGTCGTGGGCTTCGGCGGGGTGCGCGAGCTGAGCTGGCAGACGGATCTGCGCGAAGGGCAGAACCTGCTGCAGCTTCCCTTGATCGCGCATGGCGCCGTGAAGGACGAGCTGCTCGCGCAGCTGTCGCACGGCGCGAGCACCAAGACATTCCGGGTGAAGTTGGAGGTTGCGAAGTCGGGTGCATCCGGCATGTAGCCGGGGATTTTCGCAAGAGCAGCGAATACGGCAGCAGGCAGGAGGTGTAAGGTGAAGCGATTCGTGCCGCAGGTGATTTTCGTGGTCCTTGCCTTCGTACCGGGCGCGGCCTGGGCGCAGCAGCAGGACGATCTCGAGGTGACGATGAAGGTCCTGCCCGCCGATGCGTCGGCCGGCTCGGCCCTGAGCGTGATCAAGCTCCCGGATGCGTCGGATAGAGCGCGGGACGCGTCGGCCCTCGGCCTTTCCACGGCCAGCAAGGCCCGCGAAATGAAGGGCGATCTCGGGCGCGACTTCGGCCAAAGCATTTCCGAGGCGGCGCAGCAGAACAGGAGCCAGGCCCCGAAGGGGGTGGCCAAGGGCAAGGCCCCGTAACGAAGTAGTTTTCCGGCGTCGACCTGCCCCCGCGCCGGGAGGGGAAGGTCTGGGCACGGTCGGCCGGCGTTCCCCCTCGTTCGAGAAAGCCGGCCGACCGCAACCCGGTTATCATCCCTTGCTCCGCGCCCTCCCGGGGGAAACTCCGGGAGGGCGTGTTTTTGGCAAGGGCCATGCACCCTCGGACTTCCTGGGTCGCTGCATTTTCGTTGCTCCTTTGTATCGCGCAGGGTCAGCCCGCCAGCGCCGCGACTCAGGACGCCCTGGCTTTCGACCGGGGCGTCGCCGCGTTTCAGGCGGGCGACTATGAGGCCGCCCTCGAGTCGTTCCTCGAGGCACAGCGCGCGGGGCTCGATACGCCCGGCCTGCACTACAACCTCGGCGCGACGTATTACCGGCTGCGGCGCTATCCCGAGGCCGAGCGCGAGTTCCAGGCGCTCGCACTCGACCCGGCGTGGAGGGCCCTCGCCACCTACAATCTGGGTCTGATCGCGCAGCGTATGGAGCGGCCCGAGCTGGCGAAGGAGCGCTTCGAGCTGGCGCTGCGCACGGCGGCCGACCCCAAGCTGCGCATGCTTGCCGCCACGGCCCTCGGGCGCCTCGAATCGGTGTCGCCGACGCGGGTGGTCGCCCTCGCGTCGCTCGCCGCAGGCTACGACAGCAACGCGACCCTGGCGCCAGATGCCGCCACGGCCGGGACCAGCCACCAGGGCGATCTCTTCGTCGAGTCGCTCGCCGCGGCGAGCTACCGCCTCAGCGGAAACGCCGCGGGAGGGATGCATGCGCAGGCCGGCTTTCTCGTGCGGAAATACCAGGACCTGCATCAATTCGACCAGACCGGTCTGCGCTTGGGCCTCGGCCATGAGACCGACTCCGGTCGCTGGCAGACAAGCATCGGCGGTTTTTTCGACGCGACGTATTTCGGGGGAGACCCGTTTCAGCGCGCCGCGGTGCTCGATGCGGGGCTGCGCCGCCGCCTCGGCTCCGGCGGCGATCTGCGCGGACGCTACGAATTTCAGCGCATCGAGGGCGGCGCAGGCTTCGAGTACCTCGATGGCTGGCAGCAGCAGCTGTCGGTCGATTCGGGACTGGTCCTGGCGTCCTCGGTCGCGCGCATCGGCTATCAACTGGAGCTCAACAACCGCAGGGATCTTCAGCAGGGGGCCGACTTCCTCAGCTACTCGCCGACGCGGAACTCGGTGTATGCCGGCGTGATCTGGCCGAACGTCGCCGGGTGGTCGGCCGAGGTGCGCGGCGAGTACCGCTTCAGCCGCTACCCCGATCCCTACGTGCTCGACAACGGCACGCTCGAAGTCAAGCGCGAGGACAAGCGCCTCGGTATCGAGCTGCGCGGCTACCGCCGCCTGGCCGGCCCTTGGCGCCTGTTCGCCGACTACAGCTACTATCGAAACGACTCGACCATCGACACTTACGACTACACTCGCTACCAGGTGCTCGCCGGGATAGAGGTCGTGTTCGAGAAGTGAGATCAGCTCCGCCCGGGGCCTCGGCGAACAGCCGGGGGTACGGGCCGAGGGTCGCGATCGCACCGACCGTCTGCGCGATCGAGGGTCACCTTGACCGCGTCGGCGAGCATGTTGACCCCGGCGAACATCTTGAATCGCGCGAGCTCACGAAAACGGATGGACTTCGCAGACATGTTTCACTCCTGAAGAACAGAACCATTCGGAAGGCCGCTCGTGGTTCGAGCGGCCACGGAAGAACTGCGGCGCGCTTGTCGTTTGCCTGGGATGCAGGCGGTGGTCTGCAGACTTTCCACTTCACTACTGCACTGATGGTATGATACTGACCGGTAACTCTCATGTCAAGCGAGTTGCACCTTACCAAAATGCCGGGAACCCACATGCCAGGAACCAACGGACGGTCGCGTCCGCCCTCATCAAGGAAGCGGGACGCGAACCGGCCGAGTGCCCGCGAGCGCATCTTCGACACGGCGTCGCAGCTCTTCTACACCAAGGGAATTCGCGCGGTGGGCGTGGAAACCATTGCGGCGAAAGCCGATACGACCAAGATGAGCCTGTACAGGAATTTTCCCTCCAAGGACGAGCTCGTGGCCGAATGGCTGCGCGAGCACGATGCCAGATTCTGGAAGACATGGGAGGCCATGGCGAGCAGGCACCCCAGCGATCCCCGCAGGCAGATCCAGGCCGCCTTCGCACTCTTGGCCAAGCACGTAGCGGACCCCGCCGCTCGAGGCTGCCCGATGGCGAATGCGGCGGTCGAGATCACCGAGAAGGAGCATCCCGCAAGAAAAGTGATCGAGGCGCACAAGGCGAAACTGCGCAGCCGTCTCATGCAGGTTTGCATCCGCATGGGCGCCCCTGAGGCGAGGCTCCTGGCCGATCAGCTGTTTCTCCTGATGGAGGGTGCGCAGGTGACCGCGCAGACGCTAGGCGCGCACGGGCCGGCCAGGAACGTTGCTCGCTCCGCGAAGATGTTGATCGATTCCCACCTGCGAGCCCGTCGTCGCTAGTCGCTAAGCGATGTTTTCGGAAGGAGCATCAATGAATGCCGCGCAACCAACACCCGAAGTGACCGAGGCGCTCGTGAGGATCGAGATGCAGCGTCAGGAAAAGGAAAAGCAGCTCGGTGTGCCCGCGTCGTGCGGCTGGGCGCTGCACGAGTTGTACGGGCTCCTCGGCCACGGGAGGCGAACTCCGGAGGCGGCCGTCGAAGACACCGCACCTTCGGCGAACGTCGCCGCCGCGACCAGGGCGATCGAGCGGCTGCGAAGGCTCGCCCGGGTCGCGGGCCAGCGCGCGATGCTGAGGGGCTCGGCGCAGCTGCAAAGATCCTGGAGATCCCACAAATGAAACCCTTCCCTACCCTGGTTTTTCTCGCCGCCCTGTTCCCATCGCTCGCATGCGCCGCACCTGCGGGCGCAGAGGCCTCCCGTTCCCCTGAAAATCTCAACCTGGCTCAGGCGGAGCGCCAAGCCGCCGACCTGAAGCAGGGTATGTCGATAGAAGACGTGCAAGCATTGCTCGGGAAGCCGCGGCGAACCGCGTTGAAGAGCAGCGGTGCAAGCGCGCCGGGGACTTTGCAATGGACCTACAACTGGGCGGGTGCCTTGTCCACCCCGGGCAGCCTGCGCATCGATTTTGTCTCCAAGACGCCCAACGCGTGGTATGTCAACAGCTGGGAATGGTCGAACTACTAGGGTGTGCCGGTGACGACAAATCTCGTGTTCGACGCGGCGTGGCGCGATCTGCAGGGCAAGGCCAGGGTGCTTTGGCTGCTGCTGTTTGCGTGCCTTCCTGGTGTGTTCCTGCTCTCTTACTTGCTCAACACTCTCCTGCAGCAGGACGCCTCGTTTTCCGTGGTCGGGCTCGCCTGGATGACTGCGATTGCCTGGGCCGGTTTGCGGATGGCGACCTTCGCGTGCCCCCGTTGCGGCGCGGCGTTCTTCGAGAACTGGTATTTCTTCAAGCCGCTCCGAAACAGCTGCGCTCATTGCAACCTGGTCCGGTGGGCCAAGGACGACGCGCCGCCCGCGGCGCCCTGCTAGGGTAGGCGAGTTCCGTTCCGGGCGGGAAAACAGCCCGCGGCAGGCTACATCTTCAGGATGCGCTCGGCGTTGCCGTGCGCGATTCTCTCGCGGTCGGCGTCGCTGATCGAGAGCTTCTTCAGGAATTCGATTCCCGTGGTGTTGGCCTCGTAGGGCCAGTCCACGGCGAAGAGGATCTTGTCCGCGCCGAGGGCGAGCAGGGTGCACAGGAACGCCGGCTCGTACCAGTTGCCGCTGGTGGTGACGAGGAGATTGTCGCGCAGGTACTCGA
>JBGQKK010000059.1:0-12758 GCA_041499545.1 Gammaproteobacteria bacterium
GAGCTCCTCGCGGCGATTCCCAGCATCATTTACGGCATGTGGGGGCTATTTGTGTTCGCCCCAGTGTTCGCGAGCCATGTCCAACCCGCGCTAAGCAGCACGTTGGGAGCGATGCCTTTGGTCGGTGTCTTGTTTAGGGGGCCCCCGATGGGGATAGGGGTTCTGACCGCCGGGATCATACTGGCGATCATGGTTATCCCGTTCATTGCCTCGGTGATGCGCGACGTGTTCGAGATCGTGCCGGCAGTGCTGAAAGAATCGGCTTACGCTCTCGGCTCGACGACTTGGGAAGTGGTCTGGAACGTGGTGCTGCCGTACACCAAGGTCGGTGTGATGGGCGGGATCATGCTAGGCCTCGGCCGAGCTTTGGGCGAGACCATGGCGGTCACCTTCGTCATAGGCAACGCACATCGGCTCAGCGCCTCAATCATGGTGCCCGGGAACAGCATAGCCTCGGCGTTAGCCAACGAATTCACCGAGGCAGTCGGAGATGTTTATCTATCGGCATTGATCGAACTCGGTCTCATCCTCTTCCTGATAACTTTCATCGTGCTCGCGTTCTCGAAACTCCTGCTGCTGCGCCTATCCAGGATGGAAGGCCAGAGGACCTGAGCTTGCAAATTGACCTCCCATGAGTCGCTATACCCGCCGGATTTTTATAAACCGGTTCAACCTGATGGTTTCGCTTCTGGCAATGCTGTTTGGGTTGTTCTGGCTCGGATGGATCCTCATCACGCTATTTAGTGCGGGACTTGGCGGGTTCAGCTCGAAGCTTTTCCTGCAAATGACCCCGCCGCCAGGCAGTGACGGAGGTCTGTTGAACGCCATCGCCGGCAGCCTCCTCATGGGAGTCGCCGGCACCGTACTCGGGACGCCGATCGGTATCATGGCGGGCATCTATCTCGCGGAATTTGGCAATCGAGGATGGCTTGCGCCGGTTACGCGTTTTATTAACGACATCCTGCTGTCCGCTCCATCGATCGTGGTCGGGCTGTTTATCTACGAAGTCTATGTAATGACCGTCGGACATTTCTCCGGTTGGGCAGGAGCCATGGCGCTCGCGTTGATCGTGATTCCAGTGGTGATCCGGACCACGGAAAACATGTTGCGATTGGTGCCGGACAGCTTGCGCGAGGCGGCAGCCGCTCTCGGCGCACCCCAATGGAAGGTAATCACCTTGGTAACCGTGCGAGCTGCCAAGGCCGGCATCATCACCGGTATTCTGCTTGCGGTGGCGCGTATCAGTGGGGAAACGGCGCCCCTCCTCTTTACTTCACTCAACAACCAGTTCTGGACATCCAACATGAATACGCCGATGGCAAACCTTCCGGTGGTCATCTTTCAGTTTGCCATGAGTCCCTATGAAGACTGGCACAAGCTTGCATGGGCGGGTGCTTTGCTGATTACGCTCAGCGTGCTCGTTCTGAACATACTCGCTCGCGTATTCTTCCGAAATCGGACAGCGACCTACTAAAATCATGAATGCTGCCGTCCTCCAACCGGCCGAGCAAGCTGCGGTGCAAAAAATTCAGGTGAGGAACCTTAACTTCTACTACGGTGGATTTCACGCCCTAAAGGACATCAATCTCGAGATTCCGGAGAGAAAAGTTACCGCGTTCATTGGTCCCTCTGGCTGCGGTAAATCCACGTTGCTGCGCACCTTCAACCGGATGTACGCCCTCTATCCCAGGCAGGAGGCGAGAGGCGAGATTTTTATCGATGGGGAAGACATTCTCTCGTCCCGCCAGGATCTGAACAGGTTGCGCGCCAAGGTCGGCATGGTGTTCCAGAAGCCGACACCCTTTCCCATGTCGATCTACGACAACATCGCGTTCGGCGTGCGCCTGTACGAGGCCCTCTCGTCGCGGGAGACGGACGAACGCGTCGAATGGGCGCTGCGGAAGGCGGCCCTCTGGGACGAAGTGAAGGACAAGCTCAAGCAAAGCGGTACGAGCCTCTCGGGCGGTCAGCAGCAGCGCCTGTGCATTGCACGGTGCATCGCGGTCAGGCCCGAGGTTCTGCTTCTCGACGAGCCGGCCTCGGCTCTGGATCCGATCTCCACGGGCAGGATCGAGGAGCTGGTGCACGAGCTGAAGAGCGACTACACCATCGTGATCGTGACGCACAACATGCAGCAGGCGGCGCGCGTTTCGGACTACACTGCCTACATGTATCTAGGGGAAATGCTGGAATTCGGAGTCACCGACGAGGTCTTCATCAAGCCGAAGAAGAAGGAGACCGAGGACTACATCACCGGTCGCTTCGGCTGATCGGAGGACACGGCATGAGCAGCGAGCACCTATCCAAGCAGTTCGACGCGGACCTGGAGACCCTGCGGTCAGGGGTCCTGCAGATGGGCGGGCTGGTAGAGTCCCAGATCCGCGCCGCGCTCGACGCCTTCGCACACGGGAGCCAGGAGCTGGTCGACCGGGTCATCGCGAACGAGGCGCGCGTGGACGAATGCGAGGTCCAGATCGACAACGACTGCAGCCACATCATCGTCAAGCGCCAGCCGGCCGCGGGCGACCTGCGCCTCATCATGGCGATCAGCAAGACGGTGACCGACCTCGAGCGCATCGGCGACGAAGCCGAGAAGATCGCGCGCATGTCCAAGCAGATCCACGAGCGCGGACAAACAGACCTGCATCGTTTCGCCAATATCCGCCACGCAGCGGACATCGCGCTTTCGATGCTGCGCCAGGCGCTCGACGCGTTCGCGCGTCTCGATACCGCCCAGGCGGCGGGCATCATCCGCCAGGACGCGGCGATCGATGCCGAGTTCGGCTCGATACTGCGGCAGCTCATCACCTTCATGATGGAGGATCCGCGCACGATCTCGACCGCGCTCGAGATCGTGTGGATCGCAAAAGCCGTGGAGCGCATCGGAGACCACGCCAAGAACATCGCCGAGGACGTCATCTACATCGTCAAGGGCACCGACGTGAGACATACGGCGGTGGAGGTGGTCGAGCGCGAGGCGCTCGGCTGATGCGCACTGCGCCGATTGCCGGCGGAAACGGGACTGCAATGGGCGGCGCGATCCTGGTGGTCGAAGACGAGCCGGCGATCCAGGAGTTGATCGCGGTCAACTTGGAGCACGCGGGACACCAGGTGCTGCGCGCGGCGAACGTGCGAGAAGCCGAGGCGCTCGTCAGGGAGGTGCTGCCCGACCTGGTGCTGCTCGACTGGATGCTGCCGGGCCCGCCCGGGGTGAGCTTCGCGCGGCAACTGCGGACCGATCAGCGCACCAAGGACATTCCGATCATCATGCTCACGGCCCGTGCGCAGGAGCAGGACACCGTCGCGGGCCTCGAGAGCGGTGCGGACGATTACGTCACCAAGCCCTTCTCGCCGCGGGAGCTCCTCGCGCGCATCAAGGCCGTGATGCGGCGCCGCGCGCCCCAGCTCACCGACGACACCGTCGAGATCGCAGGTCTGAAGCTCGATCCGATCGCGCACCGCGTGAGCGCCGGGGGAAGTCACCTCGCGCTGGGGCCGACGGAGTTCAGGATGCTGCATTTCTTCATGACCCACCCCGAGCGCGTCTACAGCCGCGCCCAGCTGCTCGACGAAGTCTGGGGCGATCACGTCTTCGTGGAGGAACGGACCGTCGACGTGCACATACGCCGGCTGAGGCAGGCTCTCGAGCCCACCGAGCACGACTCGTTGGTGGAAACGGTCCGCGGAACCGGTTACCGCTTCCGGCGCAGCCTTCCCTAGGCTAGCCGGCCAGAGCGGCGCGCTCGTCCTTCGCCAGCGAGCGCAGCTCGAGCTTCACGCCCACCGAGCGCCATTGCTCGGTCTCCTCCTCGAGCGCGGCCTCCGTCAGCGCGTGTTCCTCGAGCCAGGCGCGCGGCAGCGCGAGCTGAAAACCGCTTTTTGACGCCTTGCAGGCGGGCGCCGGCAGCTTGATATCGCGCCGGCTCAGATGGAAAAGCACGGCGAGCCTCAGTGCGAAGATCAATGCCCACTCGGCGCTGCTCTCTGGAAGATCCTCGATCTTGGCGAGCTTGCCGCGGTGAGCGAGCACGAGTCGCGACAAGCGCGACTGCTCCTTCTGCGAGAAACCGGGCATATCGGCCTGTGCCAGGATGTAGGCCGAGTGCTTGTGATAGCCGGCATGCGCGATGGAGATGCCGATCTCGTGCAGACTCGCGGCCCAGTGCAACATCACTGCGTCGGCATCCGAAGGCTCGCCGTTCAGATTCGCATAGATGCTGTGCGCGAACTGCGCGACCCGCTCGGCCTGCGCCGAATCCACCTGATAGCGCCGCATGAACTGGCGCACGGTTGCCTCGCGCATGTCGCGGTGGCGCACGCGGCCGATCAGGTCGTAGAGCACGCCCTGGCGCAGAGCGCCGTCGGAGACCTCCAACTGCTCGATCCCGAATTCGGCGAGCACCGCCGACATGATGGCGACTCCGCCGGGAATGAGCGGCAGGCGGTCCGCGCGCAGGCCCGGGAGCTCGAGCTTGTCGATTTCGCCCGCCTTGATGAGCAGAGCACGGAGCTTTTCGAGGCCGGCAGCGGTGATTCCCTGTTCGCAGAGCTCGCACTCCTTGAGGATGGAAGCGAGCGACTTAGCGGTGCCCGAGGAGGCCACCGAGTGCGTCCACCCGACGCTGCGGTATGCGTCCACGATGTGCTGAAGCTCGTTCGCGGCGGCGAGCTCCGCACGTTTGAAGCAGGCTTTTTCCAGGCGGCCATCGGGAAAGAACCTGAGGCCGTAGCTCACGCAGCCCATGGAAATGCTTTCCATCAGTTCGGGCTCGAGCCCCGTGCCGATGATCAGCTCGGTCGAGCCGCCGCCGATGTCGATCACCAGGCGCCGCTCGGGGGAAGGCGC
Source organism: Gammaproteobacteria bacterium (assembly GCA_041499545.1). Lineage (GTDB taxonomy): Bacteria > Pseudomonadota > Gammaproteobacteria > Burkholderiales > SG8-39 > VBDM01. Next base: position 4,847 of record JBGQKK010000059.1, read on the forward strand.
GAGACTGTGCGCGACGCCGAGGTAGATCAGGCGCGCTTCCTCCCGGCCGAATATCACCTCGATCGGAAAGCCGAGCATCGCCTCCGCCTCCGCGAGAAAGGACTCCGCGTTCTTCGCGACGCGCAGCGCGCTCGTCCCGACGGCGCGCACCGCAGAGCGCGGGAAACCGCGCAGGCGCTCCGCGAAGCGCGAAAGCGCCTCGAGCGCCCGGGTTTTCGTCGCCTGATCGATGCGCCGGTCTCGAGTCAGGCCTGCGCCGAGACGGACCGGATCACGCAGGCTGTCGAGCAGGTAGACCTGATCGTCGACGACCCTGCCGATCTGCAGGTGGAAGCTGTTGGACCCTAGGTCGAGCGCCGCCAGAGTGTCTTGTTTCACGGTCGCAGAGCCGATCCTCTCATGATTCCAAACGACGCTATCATAGTGCTCCTGCGGCGTGGTGAGGTCGCCCACCCTTGTCCCGCCGCTGTAACAATTTTGCAACAAGCGGTTTTTAGAGTCGATCTTTTCACGTGCTTCAAAGAACGCGAATTCCTGTACCCAGGATCAAGCCGCAATTCCTTCCTCGCGAGCTGGCGCTGCTCGCGTTCAACGAGCGCGTTCTCGCCCAGGCCGCGGATCGCCGGGTCCCCGTGCTCGAGAGGCTGCGCTTCCTGTGCATCCTGTCGGCCAATCTCGACGAGTTCTTCGAGATTCGCGTCGCCGAGCTGAAGGAACGCATCAGGCTGGGCGACGAGATCGAAATTCCCGAGGAGACGGTCCCGACGGAGGCATTCCCCCGGATAAGCGAGCGCGCCCATGCCCTGGTCGCCGAGCAATACCGGCTGCTCAACAAAGAGATTCTTCCCCAGCTCGCCGACGAGGGCGTGCGCTTCCTCGCCGAACCGGACTGGTCCAGGGAGCAGCGTGCCTGGCTGCACAACTACTTCATGAGGGAAATGATCCCGCTGCTCACGCCCATAGGACTCGATCCCTCGCATCCCTTCCCGCGGGTCCTCAACAAGAGCCTGAACCTCGCCGTTCAGCTCGAAGGGCGCGACGCATTCGGACGCAATTCCGGCACGGCGATCGTTCAGGCGCCGCGGGCCCTGCCGCGGGTGGTCCAGCTGCCCAAGGCGCTCGCCGGCGGGGGATACGACTTCGTGCTGCTCACCTCGATCCTTCAGGCCTTCGTGCAGGCCTTGTTTCAGGGCATGACCGTGCGCGGATCGTTTCCCTTCCGCGTCACCCGCAACAGCGACCTGTTCCTCGATGAGGAGGAGATCAAGAACCTGCGCACCGCCCTCGCCGGCGAGCTTTCCCAGCGCCATTTCGGAGACTCGGTGCGGCTCGAGGTCGCCGCCAACATGCCCACCGACCTCGAACAGTTTCTCCTCGGGCAGTTTCAGCTCGGCTCCGACGACCTGTACCGCGTGGATGGCCCGGTCAACCTGGTGCGCCTGATGCAGGTCCCCGACATGGTCGATGCACCGAAGCTGAAGTCCGCCGCATTCGTGCCCGGCCTTCCCAGGCAACTGGAGAAGAATCCCGATCTTTTTCGAGCGATCCGCCAGGGAGACGTGCTGTTGCACCATCCGTTTCAGTCCTTCGGGCCGGTCATCGACTTCCTGGAGCAGGCGGTCGAGGACCCCAGCGTGGTCGCCGTCAAGCAGACCGTATATCGAACCGGAACCGACTCGGTTCTGATGAAGTACCTGATCGACGCGGCGCGGCGGGGCAAGGAGGTCACCGTCGTCGTGGAGCTGCTCGCGCGCTTCGATGAGGAAGCGAACCTCAACTGGGCGGCCAAGCTCGAGGAGGTCGGCGCGCACGTGGTCTACGGGGTCGTCGGGTACAAGACGCACGCCAAGATGTTGCTGGTCGTGCGTCGCGAAGAGGGCAAACTGCGGCGCTACGTCCACTTGTCGACAGGCAATTATCACCCGCGCACCGCGAAGCTCTACACGGATTTCGGGTTGTTCACGGCCGACGAGAAGATCTGCCAGGACGTCAACGAGGTTTTCAAGCAGCTCACCGGTCTCGGCCGCGCGCACCGCCTCCACCACCTCTGGATATCGCCGTTCACCCTCCACGAGCGCATGCTGGCCGCGATCAAGCGGGAAGCCAACCACGCGCGCGCCGGCGAGCCCGCTCACATCATCGCAAAAATGAACGCCCTGATCGAGCCCAAGATCATAGAGACGCTGTACCGGGCGTCGCAGGCGGGAGTGAAGGTCGATCTGGTCGTGCGCGGCGTATGCGCGCTTCGACCTGGAATTCCCGGGCTCTCCGAGAACATTCGCGTGCGTTCGATCATCGGCCGGTTTCTCGAGCATTCGCGTATCTTCTATTTCCTGAATCGCGGGGAGGAGAACGTCTATTTATCCAGTGCCGACTGGATGGGGCGCAATTTCTTCGGGCGCATCGAACTGTGCTTCCCGGTTCTCGACCGTCGCGTGAAGGAGCGCGTGATCCAGGAAGGGCTCAAGCCCTATCTCGCCGACAACAGCCAGGCGTGGGAGATGGACTCGGAGGGCAGCTACCGGAGAAGGAAATCCCGGGGCCGCATCCCGCGCTCGGCCCAGGAGCAGCTCCTCGCCCTGCTCGCCGCCGACAAGTAGATACAATCGGCGCATTTCTCCGGGAGGCCGGCTCATGCATGAAAGTCCCTTCAAGGGCAAGACGGGTCTGCAGCGCTTGTGGAACGCCCTGGGGTATTCGCTGCAGGGCCTGGCCACCGCGTTCCGTCACGAGGACGCGTTCAGGCAGGAATGTCTGCTCGCCGCCGTGCTCGTTCCCGCCGCCTTTTTCGTCCCAGTCGGCGGGTCCGCGAGGGCTCTGATGGTCGCGAGCGTCTTTCTGGTCCTCATCGTGGAGCTGCTCAATTCCGCGATCGAGGCGGCGGTCGACAGGATCTCCCTGGAGAATCACCTTCTCGCAAAGCGCGCCAAGGATATCGGCAGCGCGGCGGTGTTCCTGAGCCTGATCAACGTCGCTACCGTCTGGGCCCTCATCCTGCTCGGCTAGCTGCGAGGCGACATGGAATGAGCAACATCCTAGCTCGAACCGCAATCGTCGTCGTTCTCTGGGCGACCCTCGCGTTCGGAGTGGGCGTCCTCTTCGGCTCCGAATGGGGCTGGTCGCTTCTTTGCCTGGCCTTCCTCGGCCTGCTCCTGCACCACGTCAGGCACCTTCAGTTGCTGCGCCGATGGGCCTCCGGCTCGCTCGGCGAGTCGGTGCCGGAGGGCACGGGTTTCTGGGAAGAGGTTTTCACGCTGCTTCATCGCAGGCAGCGCGCGGAGATCGAGCAGCGCCGCAAGCTCGCGCACTCGCTCGCCCGCTCCCGCCAGGCCGGCCGGGCTCTGCCCTACGGAGTTGCGATCCTCGATTCCGAATACCGCATCGTCTGGTGCAACGATTCCTTCGGCGCGCATTTCGGCATCGATGCCGATGCCGATGTCGGACAGCCGATCACCTATCTGATGCGCCAACCCGAATTCGTCGAGTACGTTGCCGCGGCGGACTTCTCCAAGCCGATGCAGCTGAAGACGGGGCGCGACGATCTGGTTCTCTCGGTGCAGTTCGTCCCCTACGTCGATTCGCAGCGGCTGCTGCTCTCGCGCGACATCACGCAAGGGATTCGGCTCGAAACCATGCGCCGCGACTTCGTAGCCAACGTCTCCCACGAGCTGCGCACCCCGCTTACCGTTCTCGTCGGCTTCCTGGAAACGGTGCGGGAGCTGAAGCTCGATCCCGATCGTTCGCGCGACTATCTGAACCTCATGGCCGAGCAGAGCCGGCGCATGCAGAGCATCATCGACGATCTCTTGACGCTCTCCACCCTGGAATCCGCGCCCGAGCCGCCGCACGACGAGCGCGTGGACGTGGCGCTCTTGCTTTCGCGCATCCACGGCGAAGCCGGTGCTCTCTCGGCCGGCCGCCAGCGAATCACGCTCGACGCCGAGCCGGGGTTCGACCTGCTGGGAACCGAATCCGAGATCACCAGCGCGTTCGGCAACCTCGCCAGCAATGCCGTCCGTTATACCCCGTCGGGCGGCGAGGTGCGCCTGATATGGCGCAGCTCGCAGAAGGGCGCTGAATTCACGGTGGAGGATACCGGCGTCGGTATCGAAGCCGAGCATATCCCCCGGCTTACCGAGCGTTTCTACCGCGTGGATCGCGGCCGCTCGCGCGAGATGGGCGGCACGGGCCTGGGGCTGGCCATCGTCAAGCACGCCCTGGCACGGCACCAGGCGACGCTCGAGATCGAGAGCACGCCCGGCGTGGGCAGCCGCTTCACCGCCAAATTCCCCGCCCGCAGGCTCGTTCCGGCGCTCGCCCGCACGGCGAACAAGGCCTTGCTCTGAAGCTGGCTACCTGGAACGCTGCTTGTAACCGGGCTGTAGCAATCTCCCTGTATCCTGCATCTCGCCTCAGCTTGAGGCTCTGCATCACTCCTCCTTCGACGCCCGTCGCCTGACGGGCGTTTTTTTCCGCATTCGCGCCCGCCGTCATATTTCGGAAACATCCCTCGCCTAGCCTTTCGGCTAACCGGGAAAACCGGGAGAGGAGAAGGGGTTCAGGCGGTGCCGTGAATCGGATTCGCGCGTTGTTCCTCTCGGACATTCACCTCGGCTCGCGCGCGTGCCGGGCCGAGCGCCTTCTTGCGTTCCTCAAGCAGTACGAATGCCGCACGATATTTCTGCTCGGCGACATCGTCGATTTCTGGGCGCTCAGGCGCTCGGTGTACTGGCCCGAGAGCCACAACACCGTGGTGCAGAAGTTGCTGCGCCTGGCGCGGCACGGGGTCGATATCTTCTACATTCCGGGAAACCACGACGAGGCTCTCGGTGACTACTTCGACGCCTCGTTCGGCAACGTCAGGGTGAAAAAAGACTACGTGCACGTCGCCGCCGACGGTAAACGATACGCGCTCTTGCACGGCGACCAGTACGATCAGGTCACGACCTGCGCGCGCTGGCTGTCGGCGCTGGGTGATGTCTCCTACAAGCTACTCGTCGATCTGAACCGTGCGCTCTCGTGGGTGCGGCGCAGGCTCGGGCTGGGCGGCCACTGGTCGCTCGCCGACTACGCCAAGCGCAAGCTGCAAGGCGCGGCGAGCTTCATCTCGGGCTTCGAGCTTGCCGTCGCGCGACACGGTAAGGCGCTCCAGGTCGACGGCGTCATTTGCGGGCACATCCACACGCCGGTCATCAAGCGGCTCGACGGCATCCTCTATCTCAATTGCGGGGATTGGGTGGACAGCTGTACCGCGATAGTCGAGCACCTGGACGGAAACATGGAGTTGGTGCGCCATGTCCTTGTCGGCGGCGATGCGGCGAAGCCGAAAACGGGCACGACGGCAAGCATGGCGGCGAAAGTCGCCGAGAACAACCACGGCAGATTTTCGACGCCGCCCTGCACACCCATCTCGTCGCGCAGCGGACGCAGCACGTAGTACCCGCACAGCACGCAGAAGAAACAAGCGAACGACCACAGCGAGGCGCCGACCTCGCCCCGCTCGATCCGGGCGATGCGGCTCAGTGCAGACTGGGCGCGATCCAAGGGCGATTGGACGGGCCGATCATGCCGGCCATCGTAGCAGCCCCGGACCGGAAATAAGTCACATTTTCCCTGGCATCGGTCTTGCTCATACCAGGGTGTACGGATGGTGTGCGGCGGCAGGGAGTCGAATCTGTCTCCCCTCCGACGCCCCTGAGGAACAAATGACAGAAAGAGGAGGCTGCAATGAGCACGCGTAAAGTCCTGATGCTGGCTTCGATGATCGCGGCGCTGTTCTCGCCCGCTGCTTTCAGCGGCGTTGTCGGCGAAAAGCTCGACAGCGGCCTGGGCAACCTGTCGCCCGATTACACTGCAGCGGAATTCCAACGCGGCCACCGCGTCGTCGGCGAGAAGCTCGACAGCGGCCTGGGCGATCTGCCGCCCAGCTATGCCGCGGCGGAGTTCCTGCATGGTGTTCGCGTCGTGGGAGAGAAGCGTGACAGCGGCTTGGGCGATCTGCCATCGAGCTATACCGCGGCGGAATTCCAGAGCTATCGCGTCGCGGGCGAGTCCCTCGACAGCGGCCTGGGCGATCTGCCTTCGAGCTACACCGCGGCGGAATTCCAGAGCTATCGCGTCGCGGGCGAGTCCCTCGACAGCGGCTTGGGCGAACTGGCCTCGACCTACACGGCGGCGGAATTCCAGCGCCACCGCGTCGCGGGCGAGTCCCTGGACAGCGGCTTGGGCGAACTGGCCGCGAGCTACACCGGGGCGGAGTTCCAGCGCAAGTACCGCGTCGCGGGCGAGTCCCTGGACAGCGGCTTGGGTGATCTGCCGCCGACCTACACCGCAGCCGAATTCCAACGCCTGCAGGTCGTCGCAACGCGCTGAAAGCGGTCGACGAGGTTTCGGGCCGGCGGCGCGTCCAAACCTCCGCGTCCCAACGAACGGCTGGTTGCCCTCAGGGTGCCAGCCGTTCGATTTTCCAGCCGCCCACGGCCTTGCAATAGCACAAGCGGTCGTGCAGGCGGTCCTTGCGGCCCTGCCAGAATTCGAAGCGCTCCGGAGCGAGGCGATAGCCGCCCCACTGCTCCGGGCGGGGCGGCGAGTCCCGCCACCGCTTGGAGGCCTTCTCCAGTCCGGCTTCAAGAACTTCGCGGCTCGGAACGGGGTCGCTCTGCGCCGAAACGATCGCGGCCAGCCTGCTGCCCAGGGGACGGCTCGCGAAATATTCGTCGGATTCCTCGAAGGATATCCGCGTAATGCCGCCCTCGATTCCGATCTGGCGCTCCAGCTCCGCCCAGCAGAACAGCAGCATCGCCCGGGGGTTTTCCTCGATCTCGCGTCCCTTGCGGCTGCGATAGTGCGTGTAGAAGACGAAGCCGCGCGCGTCGAAGCCTTTCAGGAGCACGGTGCGCACCGACGGACGCCCTTTCTTCGTCGCCGTCGCCAGCGTCATCGCGTTGGGCAGGGTGATGCCGGAGCGCAAGGTCTCGGCGAACCAGTTGCCGAACTGGACAAGCGGATCCGCAGCGAGATCCCTCTCGTTCAATCCGGCGCGCATGTACTCCTGACGCAGAGCCGCGAGGTCCATCGGGGCATTCTACCTGTGCCGCTTCGCGTACCAGCTTCCGCCGGACAGCAACAGCGCCGTCGCCCAGAACACGGGCAGCATGCCGAGCACGGTGCCGAGCGCACCGAACAGAAGGGGTATCGCGATCTGGCTCATGTTGACGAGGGTCATGCGCACGCCTATCGCTTCGCCCACGCGGCCCTCCGGCACCGTGTTGTGCAGGAGCGACATGACCATGGGCTGCGACATGCCGAGTCCCAGGCCAAGGAGAAACGCGACCGCCATCAGCACGCCCGCGTGCTTGAGCAGCGGGAACAGCAGGAAGGACCCGCCCGCGATCGCGAGTGACACCGTCAGGAGCGGCCAGGCGCTGAGCCGCCGCGAGATGGCCGGCAGCAGGCCGCGGATGAGGAAGGTTGCGACGGAAAACGCGCCGAAGACCAGGCCGATGCTCGATGCCGAGAGACCGATGCTCGATCCGTAGATAGGGATCGCGAAGGTGAACATGTCCCAGGCCGCGGCGAGCAGGCCGCTGGTGACGAACACGGGGCGCAACTCGCGATGGCGCAGCAGGTCGGCTACCCGATGCCCGGGATCGCGCGGCAACGCGTGAGCGTGCGGCTGCGGCAGCCGCAGCCGGTTCAGTCCCAGCACCGCGATGGGCACCAGGGGGAGCGCGGCGAGCGCTGCGAAGGTGGCGGTGTGGCCGAACTCATCGATCCCGAAGCCGGCGATCATGGGCCCGGCGAAGCCCGAGATCGAGAATCCCAGGGCGCTCAGGCTGAAGTTCATCGGCCGGTCCTCGGGGCGTCCGATGTAGCCGACGATGTGCTGCGCCGCCACCTGGTACATCATGAA
>JBGQKK010000060.1:0-12674 GCA_041499545.1 Gammaproteobacteria bacterium
CATCCCCAAGTCCTCGACGCCCGAAGTGCTGATCCAGGCGCTGCGGCTGGTGCTCGCACGCGGCGTGTACCTCCCGCCGGCGGTCCTCGACGCAGCCTGGGCTCCTGCTCCTGCGTCGCCCTCGGACCCGGGCGAAGTGGTGCTGCCCGGCCTGACGCCGCGGCAAATGGACGTCCTGCGCTGCGTCATCCAGGGCAAATCGAACAAAATCATCGCCCGCGAGCTGGACGTCTCGGAGGGCACCGTCAAGGCTCATCTTTCCTCGGTGCTGCGCGCGCTCGACGTGCGCAACCGCACCGAGGCGGTGTACGCGGCCGCGAAGATGGGCTTGCGGCTCGTCTGAGCCGCCACAAAGACGCTCGCTTTTCTTGCGCCGCGCGCGAGCGCCGACGCGGCGAGCCCGAAGAGCCTCTTCAGCGCCTCGTGACGCCTACGCTCGGCCCGGACCCGGATCGGTTCATACGAATAGAGCATGTCTGCCTCCTGTCGCGCTCAAGCGGGTGACGCGTTGTTCACGCGGATGCCATCGCGGGGCGTGTGACGGCTGTCCCATCGCTTCCTGGCCGCGATCAGCGTCACCAAGGTGGTGCACGCCAGGTTGCCCGAGAAAATGGCGCAGAACGCGCTGTCGTGGATCACGAACCAGCCGTAGAGCATCGCGGTCAGGTGCGCAAACGTCCAGAAGCTCCAGGTCACGATCGACACCGCCCGGGCGCCGTCCTCGGCTTTGAGGACCGCGCGTATCTGGGGCGCGTAGAAGAAGACCCGAAGCGAGTTCGTGACCACATACACCCATGCCATCCAGTCCGCCGCGGTATCGATCATGTTCTCCCCCATGCGGAGTAGGTGCATTTGTTCGGGAACAGGACGTTCCCGTCGGCTCCGACCAGGCATCTCCACACGCCGGCGAACTTCTTGTCCGGGCTGACGAACGCGCGGCTGATCTTGTTCACGTCCGGGCCGGTCGGCAGCTTGATCACCGACGTCCCCAGCCACCGGCCGAAAACGCTGTCGAAGCCGCCGGTGAACGATTCGGTCATGCGGTCGTCCTTCTCGGTCACGCTGCAGGTCCCGACGATGCAGATCGCCGACGAGGAGTCCCAGTCGTACTGGGCGAAGTCGGTGAACGCGCTGATCCCTTTCCAGGTGCCGTTGATGTCGATCGACGCGTAGGCGGGAAGCGTGGTCGCGTTCTTCTGCAGGACGCCGAATCTGAAGAAGTTGTCGAGATAGACGAAGTGCGCCGCGGCGGGATCGGCGAACAGGATCACCTGCAGTTGCCCTTGCGGGAAGGTGAGCGAGGCGCTGTAGACCTGCGCGTCGTCCTGCGATAACGGCCCCGAGCCGCCGATGTCCGCGCCGTCGACCGCGAAGGCAGTCACGCGCGAATCGGCGATGGTCATTCGGACCGAATGCAACTGGCCGGTCTCGTCTTCCGCGGCGCCGAACCACGTGCCAGCCAGCGGGCCCGACTGCCCCTGAGTACCGGCGACGCCCCCGGTCACCGCATCGCCTCCTCCGCCGCCACCGCATCCAACAAGGGCCGCCGCGAGAAAGCCGGCCGCGAGTTCGAATTTCCATTTCATGAGCGATCCTCCTATGGTTGGTGAGACGCGAAGGAGTCTGGGCGTGATACGGGGCGGGGGAAATTCGCCTGAAGTCGGATACGGACCTGGACGAAGGTCGTAGCCGAGCGTCCAATGAAGGGCGCGGGCGTGACCACGGCCGCGACCGCGATTCGCCCCGATCGGAAATCGAGCGGCGCCGCTAGCGCCGCAGCGCGGCGAGCATCGCCTCCATCAGCTTGTCGGCGGAGACGGGCTTGTGCAGGAGCGGCAGCCCGCTCGACTGCGCCTCGCGCAGCCGCTCCGGCGCGGTGTCGCCGCTCACCAGCAGCGCCGGCACGTCTCCCAGGCGCGCGCGCAGCCGGCGCACCGTGTCGATGCCGCTTTCGTGCTGGCGCAAGCGGAAATCGCTGACGATCACGTGCACGTCCTCGAGCCCATCCTGGTCGATCAGCCGCTCGGCGTCGGCGTAACCGCTGCAGACCGCAACCCGGCAACCCAGTTGCTCGAGCAGGGCGCGCATGCCGGCCCGCACGCTGGGCTCGTCGTCGATCACCAGTACCCGGGCGCCGTCGAGCACGCGCGGGGCCGCCTCGTCCGGCGCGGCGGGCGCGCGCGGCGCCGCGCGCCTCTCCGCCGCGGGGGGCACCGTCACGGAGAACGTCGAGCCGCGCCCGGGCTCGGACTCGAGCTGCAACTCCAGTCCGAGAAGGTGTGCGAGCCGCTGCACGATCGCCAGCCCGAGCCCCAGCCCTTGCACGCGGTCGCGCTCGGGGTTGCCGATCTGGTAGAACTCCTCGAAGATGCGCTCGCGCTCGGCCGCCGGAATGCCGGGACCGGTGTCGCGCACGCTGATGCGGACCCTGGACCCGTCCGTCTCGGCCGCGAGGGTGACGTTGCCCGCCGCCGTGTACTTGAACGCGTTATCGACCAGGTTTCGCACGAGGCGCCCGAGCAGGACCGGGTCGCTCTCGACCAGGAGATCGGGCGCTACGACGTGGAACTCCAGCCCCTTGCCGTTCGCGAGGGGCCGGTAGTCGGCCTCGATGCGCTCGATGAGCGTTTTGAGGCTCACGTTCTGCGGCTCGGGCTGCACCGCTCCTGCGTCGAGCTTGGAGATGTCGAGGAGCGAATCCACCAGGGCCGAAAGCGATGCGAGCGCCTTGTTGATGTGGATCGCGATCTCGCCCGTCGCGCCATCGGGCGCGTGCAGCTTGAGCGCGGCGCTGTAGAGCGACAGCGTGTGCAGCGGCTGGCGCAGGTCGTGGCTGGCGGCCGCGAGAAAGCGCGACCGGGCGAGATTGGCGAGCTCGAGCTGCCGGCTCTTTTCCTGCGTTTCCCGGAACAGGCGCGCGTTGTGGATCGCCAAGCCCGACTGGGCCGCAAAAGTCTGGAGGAGGTTCACGATTTCGGTCGAAAAGCTGCCCACGTGGCGTCGCGAGACGACCAGGCCGCCGAAGATCCTCTGCTCGCGCCGGAGGGGAACGGCGAGAACGGACCGATAGCCGAAACGCGCAAGCACGGGACGGGCCCGCGCCAGAATGAGATCCGGCTTCTCCTGAATGTCGGAGACCTGGATCGGCTTCAGCGCGGCCACCGCGCGCCCGACCGCGCCCTGATTGCGCGGGATCGGCGCCGCGCGAAGCACCTCGACGAGCTCCGCTTCCAGACCATAGCTGGTCCGCAGGTGAAGCGCTTGCTCCGCTTCGTCATATTCGTAGATCGCGCCTCCGTTCGCGCCGGAGAGATTCACCGCTTGGGTGACGACGGTCGTGAGCACCGCCTCGAGGTCGAGGGTGGAGCCGAGCGACTGGCCCACCTCGCGCAAGGCATTCAGCTGCTCGATCGACTTCTCCGCCGCCCGCCTCTGGAGAAAGTCGCGCCGGATGTACGTTTCCATGTTGTAACCGGCGACGAGCCCGAGAAGCGTCGCGGAGACAAGGAAGAAATCGTTGTTCATGATGACAGCCGGGGGCATGTCCGTGAACAACACGGCCGCGATGTTGTCGATGAGCACGGCGCTCGACGCGGCCCACACGCCGTTGATGAACCGCAGCCGCCAGATCACGCATCCGCAAGTGACCGACAGCAGCAAGCCCGCGGTGTAGGGGTGGGCGCTGCCGGGCCGGATCACCAGATTGACCATCACGATAAGGGCAAGTGCGGAGATCATGAAGACGGCCGCCGCGGCGGGTTGCGCGAACCGATGGAAGACTCCGGAGAAGGTGAAGAGGAAAATCACCGCCAGCGAGGGAACCACGAAGGCAAAGCGGATCAGCCAGACCGCCGCTTTCGCGTCCGGGATGATCCAGGGATCCAGCAAGCCGAACAGGGACCACAGCGTGATGGCGAGCCCGATGCCGAAGCGCACGTGCAGCACGGACTTGCGGGAGTAGTCGCGCCGGAACTCTTCTTCCAGGTCTTTCGGGAAATTGAGCGTCAGCCGATCGAAGTCGGCGCCGCGGCCGGATGCGGCCGGGTCACGTGCGCGGTCTTTCGTCTTCGGCGGCTGGCGCGGCACGCGGGGGAGGCCGGGATGGGATGCGTAAGGATACGCCGGGCCCCCCGCCCATGCATCGGCCGGCCGGGCGCTCGAAAAAAAGGAACTTTTTGGCATCGGGCAGCGTGTTGTGAGTTGGGGGGTCCCTTCAACGGCGTGCTGCACCGCACAAGACGCGGGCGATGGGGTTCTCTAATCACATCACCTATAGGGGACAAGAAATGAAATTTGCGACTGGGCGCAGGTATTTAGTTCCGATTTTCGGGTCTCTCCTCGCGGCATTGATTAGCTCGGCAGCATGGGCGCACTCGCCTTCGGGCGCGATCTTCACCACCGTCGCCAACGGATCGGAGGTCAACTTCAACATCTACCCGGCCAAGGAGGACGTCTATCTGGACGGCGGGCCGGGGCCCGGCGCCCCGCAAGGCGCCGCCGGCCTGGACGACGACAGCTACGTGTTCCAGGTGACCGATCCCAGCGGCAAGAAGCTGCTGTCTTCGGACGCTGCGCGATGCCGCCAGTTCGTGGTCACGAACGGGATCATCACGAGCGTGGTCGCGACCGGCTGCCAGCACACTACCGGGCTGGACATCGATCACGGTGCCCTGACCGTGCAGCTCGTGCCTTACGACGACACGCCCAATCCGGGCGGAGTCTACAAGGCCTGGGTGGTGCGCCTGGGCGATTTCCTGCTGGGATGCGCGGCGCTGGGAGTCAACAACGGGCTGGACGTCGTCGATTGCGGCCAGTCGGCCGGGAACCTTCACGGCTTCATCCCGCGACACACCAAGACGGACAATTTCAAGGTGGGTAGGACGAACAACCTCGAGATCGACACGCGCTTCTTCGACGACGCGACCATGGCGACCTTGGCCACCAAGGGGATGAAGTGGACCGACACGGTCGGGGCCACCAACACCAAGCACTCGTACAACAAGCCGAGCTGGGGGACGAGCGACTACCTCGCGCACGTCGAGGCGGTGGAGCAGGGCACGCACCAGATCACCATCGAAGACCAGCCCGGCTGCAAGGTGTTGAAGATCGTCTGCGATACCTCGTCGTGCGGTCACTGGACCGAGATCACCGGGCCCGCCACGATCGACGTGCCGATCAAGCCCAACGACAAGGTGTGGACGCACCACATCGAGGTGTACTGCAGCGTGCAGTAGCCGGTCCGCCGGGTTCCTGCAAGCGGAGGCGGCCCAATCGGCCGCCTTCTTTTTTCCCCGGGTGGTTCATAATATCGCTCGCTCAAGGAGGAGCCCCATGACACTCGGCAACAAGGCCTTACTCGTCGCATCGGCGCTGCTATCTTTCTCCGCCATGAATTCCCCGGCCCAAACGCCCGCGGCGGCGCCGCCCGCGGTGCCCGCCGACGTCAGCCCGCTCTACGTGGTGACCTACGTCGAGGCGAAGCCGACTGCCCGGAACGAGGCGGCTGCGCTCCTGAAGTCCTACCGCGACGCGAGCCGTTCGACCACGGGGAATCTGCGCTCGGTCGTGGTGCAGCGTCCCCGCCGGCCGGGCCAGTTCGTCGTGGTCGCGGCGTGGAAGGACAAGGCGGCGTGGGACGCGCACATGGCGGCCGCCGCCACGAAAGAATTCCGCGACAAGCTCGCTGCGCTGCGCAACGCGCCGGCCGACGATCGCTTCCACAACGCGCTCTCGGTCGGGCCCATGGACGTCACCTCGGCGAGCGGCGCCGTCTACGGCGTGACCCACGTCGACGTCATCCCCCCGCAGAAGGATAACGCCGTCGCCGCGCTGAAGGCTCTCGGCGACGCGAACCGCGCCGCGGCCGGGAGCGTCCGCTTCGAGATCGTGCAGCAGACCAACCGCCCGAATCACTTCACGGTGTTCGAGGTCTGGCGCTCGCGCGAGGCTTTCGACGCGAACGGCATGTCGGCGCACCAGCGAGAGTTCCGCGACAAGCTCGCGCAGATGGCCGGTGCGCTCTACGACGAGCGTCTGTACGAAATCCTGGACTGAGGGAAGCCTTCCGGGGGTCCTTGCACCGGGAGCCGCCCGTCAAGGCGCCGCCTCCCCGGTCGAGCGGTCGATCGCGTCCAGCAGCTCGTCCAGGGTGTAGGGCTTGGACAATACCTGCCGCACCCCCAGCTCGCGCGCCATGCGCCGTAGCTGGTCGTCGACGTAGCCGGAGATGATCACTACCGGCAAATCGGCGCGGATGCGAAACAGCTCCCGCGCGACTTCCAGGCCCGACCAACCCGCCATGGTGTAGTCGCTCACGAACAGGTCGTACGCCTGCGGCGCGGCCCGCACCGCGTCGAGCGCCGCCTCCGCCGCCGTGTGTCCGGCCACGCGGTGGCCATGCCGCGGCAGGGTCCGCGTTACCGCGGAAACCAGGTTCTCGTTGTCGTCCAGGTAGAGGACGCTGCGAGCACGGCGAAGCGTGCGAACCTGCGCATCGCGAGCGCCCTCCGGCTCGTCCTTTCCCTGCGCCGCCGGAAGCAGGACGTGGAAGGTCGTGCCTTCGCCGGGCTTGCTCTCCACCTCGATCGCGCCTTCGTGCGCGCGGACGATCCCGTGCACGACCGCCAATCCCAGGCCTGTACCCTCGCCCGTGGGCTTGGTGCTGAAAAACGGGTCGAAGATGTGCTCCCGGATCGCCGGGTCGATCCCGGTTCCGGAGTCCGACACCGACAAACGCGCGAACCTGCCCGCGTGAAGGCCCGGGGTAGTGCGCGCGGCCGCCGCCGCGTCCAGCGCCACCTCGCGCACCCGGATCAAGATGCGGCCGGAATTGCCGTCCATGGCCTGCCAGGCGTTGGTGCACAGATTGACGATCAGCTGATTGATTTGCGTCGCATCGGCAAGCACCGCCGGCGCATCCGCGCTGAGGTCGACGGCCAGCTCGATCCGGGCGGGCAGGGTCACGCGCACCATCCTGACGGCTTCCCGCGCGACCTCATCGAGCATCAGGCGCCGCCGCTGCGGCGCCCGCGGGCGCGCGAAGGTGAGAATCTGGTGAACGATGTCCCGCGCCCGCCGGCTGGCCTTGTCGATCTCGTCGATGCTCTCGCGCACCGGGTGCCCGGGGGCGGCGTCCATGCGCGCCAGCTCGACGTTGGCGAGGATCGCGCCCAGGACGTTGTTGAATTCGTGCGCGATGCCGGTGGCGAGCGTACCGAGCGCCTGCAGCTTCTGCGCCTGGCGCAGCTGCGTTTCCAGGAGCTGCCGCCGCTCGTCGGCCTCCTTGCGCTGGAGAAGCTGGCCGATCTGGCCGCTGATCGCCGCGATCGTCTGCATCAGCCGCTCCTCCGGTTCGCGCGCCTTGCGGCTGGCGAAATTGAGCACGCCGATCGTCCTGCCGTCGGAAGCGATCGGAAACACGAACGCGCCGTGTATGCCGATTCCCGCCGGTGTAGTCCCGCTCGAGCCGGAGCCGGTGCGCGGATCCTTGGTGACGTCGGTGGACCACTCCTGCTTCCCCGTCTGCCACGCCAGGCCGGACAATCCTTGCCCCGGCCGGTATGTGCGTTCGCGCGAAGCGGCGAGGAAGCGCTCGACCGCGGGGTCCGGCACGGCCCAGCCGCTGGCGAAGCGCAGCAGCGCGGACGTCTCGTCCACACGAAAGTATCGCCCGCACTCCCAGCCCTCGGTCTCGCACACCGCGCGGATCACCGCCTCGAGCCCGGCCGAGGAAGTATCGGCATCGGCGAGACGGCGGGTCACCGTGTGCTCGAGCTCGCGAAGCTCTTCGGCGCGCCTGCGCTCGGTGATGTTGCGCGCGACCCCGCGATAGCCGGCGAAGGCTCCCGAGTCGTCGAGCACCGGCTCGCCGCTGACCCTGACCCACAGCTTGCGGCCGGTCTCGTCGTAGCGGCACAGCTCGAGATCGCGAAACGGCCGGTGCGCCTCCAGCAGCGCTCGGTGCGCCGCCCAGTCCGCGTCCGTCATGTTGACGTAATGCGTTTCCCAGCGCGTCTTGCCGATGAGCGTCTCGGCGCGCCCCGGCTCCCATTCCACTGAGGTCGCGAACGAGGTGAAGCGGAGGTCCTTGCTCTGCTCCCAGTAGGAATCCGCCGAAAGCGCCGACAGGCTGCGAAAGTGCGCCGCGCTCCTGCGCAGCGCTTCCATGGCCTCCTTGCGTTCCGCGATGTCGCGCGCCACGGCGACGATGATGTGCCCCCGCGCGGTCGGCACCGCCCGCCGTTTCGAATCGATCGGCAGCTGCGAGCCGTCCTTGCGCCGGTACCAGCCCTCCACGGTCGCTTCGCTCAGGTCCCCCGCGATCAGGCGCCGATAGCCCTCGGTCAGGTCCTCGCGCGATTTGGGAAAGATGTCCTGAGGCCCCATTCGCATCAGCTCCTCGCGCGTGTAGCCGAGCTCGCGGCACGCCGTGTCGTTCGCGTCGATGTAGCGGGATTCCACCGGGTCGATGATCAGCACCATGTCCGGGGACATGTCTATCGCCGCGCGAAAGCGCGCGGGCGTCAGGTCGCGGAGCGCCGCGACGTAGAGCGAGCCCCGCGCGGTCCGCACGTGCGCGATCGCCGCTTCGACGGCAAACTCCTTGCCGTCGCGGCGCCGACCGATCACCTCGCCGAGCCTGCCCAGCGGCCGCCGAGTCTCGCCGGAGAGGCCGAAGCGACGCACATGCTCCTGGTGCGCCGTGCGAAAGCGCTCGGGAATCAACAGGTCGATCGGCTTGCCGAGCACTTCCTCGGCTTGGTATCCGAACAGCCTCTCGGCGGCCGGATTGAAGCTGCGGATGCGCTGGTCGGCATCCAGGGTGACGAAGGCGTCGAGCGTCACCGAGGTGAGGGCCAGCAGCGTGGCCTCGTTGTCCTCGTGCGTCGCCTCGGCAGGCGGGTTCGCCGAAAGTGTCTTCATAGGTGTTACGCCCCCTGGGGCTCGACCTACACGGTCCGGGCGGTTCCTCGCGCTCCCGTCCGGAGGGAGGCTCCCCCTGCTCCACTTCGGAGGGCGGCTCGAGAACAAGAATACCGGAAAAAACCCCGCTCGGGCCTGCGTCCCTCGGTCGCGGCCTCCCGATTTCCGCCGGACAGGAAGGCGGAAGCCTGATCTACAATGCCGGTTCAAACCGCGCCCCCAAGCTCACGCACTCACCCCCGCGCGGAAGACCCATTCCAAGGAGGAGCCCATGAACCGCATCGCCGTCGCCGCCGCCGTCGCCTCGCTTTCCGTCCCGCTCGCGGCCTTTGCACAGGTCTGGAACCTGCCGCCCGAGAGCCAGCGCTGTCCGTCGAAGTGGGGCGCGGGCGACGAGCGCGGCTCGGGCAACCACATGAAGAACCCGCAGAATGTGCTGCGCGGCGCGCGTCTCATCAAGACGGGCGAAGTGATCGAGCTCGGCCACGTCCTCGGACCCGGGATGCCCTTCTTCGGCACGCGCATCTTCAACCTGCACACCAAGCGCACCTTCATGAACCCCGGCAGGAACACCCGCGGCAGCAACGAAGAGGTCGTGACTTCGGAAATCGGGCAGGTCGGCACGCAGTTCGACGGTTTCGCCCACCAGTCGCACGGTGACTCCCACTACAACTGCTTCAAGACGAGCGAGATCGCGACGCGCTCCGGATTCACCAAGCTCGGGGTGCAGAACGCGCCGACCTTCTTCACGCGCGGCGTGCTGATCGACGTCGCGGGCTCGAAAGGAGTCGAGATGCTGGGCGACACCTACGAGATCACCCCCGACGACCTGCAGCAGGCGCTCGCCAAACAGAACCTGAAGCTGCAGGCCGGGGACGCCGTCATCATCCACACCGGCTGGGGCAAGCTCTACGGCAAAGACAACGCGCGCTTCGTGAAGACCACGCCGGGCGTCGGCGTCGCCGCCGCCGAGTGGCTGGCGAAGCAGGATCCGATGCTGGTCGGCTCGGACAACTGGCCGGTCGAGGTCGCGCCCAACCCGGACAAGGATCTTTCCCTGCCGGTGCACCAGGTGTTCCTGGTGGTGAACGGCATCCACATCCTCGAGAACCTCAAGCTCGACGAGCTGGTGGCGAAGAAAGTCTACGAGTTCGCCTTCACCATGTCGCCGCTGAAGATCTTCGGCGCCTCGGGGTCGAGCGTCACCCCCGCGGCGATACGCTGAAAAGTGTGCTGAAAGCGCAAATCAGGTCCTGACGAGCTTGTCCTCGAGCCAATCGCCTATGGTGGCGACGACCAGGGTCAGGTAGTCGCGCTGGCAATGCTGCGCGCCGCCTTCCTCGGCGGTGAAGACGCGCAGCGTCTTGTCGCGCGAGCCCGACGCGTCGTGCAGCGCCTGTGCGTGGGCGAGCGGCACCTGCTCGTCCTCCGCCCCGTGGACGATGAGGAAGGGGCAGCGCATTTTCTGCACGACGCCGTCGAGGCGGAAGGGCTCCAGCTTCTTCAAGGCCGCGTCGAGCGAGTCGACGCCCAGAATCCACATGATGTGGTGACCCGGGACCGAGAGCGAGGTCTTGAAGCCGGCGTCGACGCGCTTTTTCCAGGTGGCGTGGTAGTCCCAGATGGCACCCCAGGCGACGCAGGCGGCGAAGCGCGCATCCATCGCCGCGCAGCGCGGCGCGTAGTAGCCGCCCAGGCTGATCGCCATGATGCCGATGCGCTTCGGGTCGACCTCGGCCCGGGCCGCGAGCCAGTCGAAACAGGCACTGCCCGCGGCTTCGTAGTCGTGACGCAGGAACTGGCCGCGCAGCCGGATCGCCTCGCCCGTGCCGGGGCCGTCCATTACCAGCACCGAAAGCCCGCGCTTCACCAGATCCGCCACGCCGCGCGTGAATTGCAGTTCCTTGGTCACGTCCAGCCCGTCGAAAAACACCACCGCGGGCGCGCGCTTCGCTGCCGTGTTCTGCGCGTGGACGAAGTAGCCGGGCAGGCTCTTGCCCTCGAACGGCACCTCGACCGGCTCGATGCGCTGGGCCGTGTTGAGCGCGGCGAAACGGCGGAAGCACTCGAGCGAGGTGCGGAACGCCTCCAGCGCGCGTGCATCCTTCGGCGTCCTGAAGCGCTCGGCCATCTGGTAGTAGACGCAGGCGCGCAGGTAGGCCGCCGCCGCAGTCACACCGTGCCGGGTGGAGTCCGCTTTCTGCGCGAGCGCGCGCACGCGCGCACCGACCTCGCACCAGGCGTCGAACCAGGCCGCGTCGTCGCCTTCCTTTCCGCGCAGCATCCGGCCGATGCGGTCCACTTCGCCGATGTCGGCGGCTCCATACGAGCCCGCCCCGAGCACGTTGACGACGGCCGCCGACCAGCGGTAGTCCTCGGGGAAATACATGAAGTAGCTCGGCGGTTTCCTCGTTCCCTCAGGCATCGTGCATTCTCCTATTCGGCCTTCACCCCGGCCGTCTTGATGACGTTCGCCCACTTCGCGATCTCCGCCTTGATGAACGCGGCGTATTCCTCGGGGCCGTAGCCGGCGATCTCGAAGCCCTGCGCGATCAGCTGCTCGCGCATCTGGGGGCTGAGCGCTCGCCGGGCGATCTCGTCGTGGAGCCTCGTCACGATCTCGCGCGGCGTCCCGGCGGGGGCGAAGATGCCGTTCCAATTGAATGCCTCGAACCCGGCGAGCCCCGCTTCGTCGATGGTGGGCAAGTCAGGCAGGAGCGGGGAGCGCTTTTTGCCCGTCACGCCGAGCGCCTTGATCTTGCCCGCCTTCAACAGGGGCACCGCGGTCGGTATCGACAATTGGAGCACGTCGAGCCGCCCCGCGAGAAAATCGGTGGTGGCGGGCGCGATGCCCTTGTAAGGCACATGCGTCATGCGGACTCCCGCCATATTGTCGAAGAGCTCGATCGTGAGATGGCCGACGGTGCCCACTCCGGGCGAGCCGTAGTTCAGTTTCCCGGGGTGGGCTTTCGCGTAGGCGATCAATTCCCGGACCGAGCCCATCGGCGTCGAAGGGTGCAGTGCGATCACGCTCGAGGTGATCGTCACCAGAATCACCGGGGAAAAATCGCGCAAGCTGTCGTACGGGAGATTCGGGACGAGCGAAGGCGCGATCGTGAGCGGCCCGGGATTGGCGGCGAGCAGCGTGTAGCCGTCGGGGGCGGCTTTCGCAACCAGCTCGGTCCCCGGCACGCCGCCCGCGGCGGGGCGGTTCTCGATTACGACGGGCTGCCCCCAGGCCTCGGTGAGTTTCTGCCCGACGAGCCGCGCGTTGTTGTCGGTGGGGCCGGCGGCGGTGAAGGGCACGACGATGCGGATCGGGCGGTTCGGGTAATCCTGCGCGAACGCCGTCATGCCCGTGGCGAGCAGCGGCGCCGCGACGGCAAGCCGGGCGGCTGCGCTGGGCCAGCTCACGGACGCGCCGGGTCTAGCCCGCCGGGCGCGGGGCTGGAGCGCGCACGATCGGGCGCTCCTGGATCGGCAGGTTGACGAGCGCCGCGAACACGCCGAGCGCGATCGAGATCAGCCACACCACCCGGTACGAGCCGGTGTGGTCGAAGAGGTAGCCGCCCAGCCACACGCCGATGAAGCTGCCGAGTTGGTGGCTCATGAACACGAAGCCCGAGAGCGTCGACATGTAGGTCACGCCGAAGATGCCGCCGATCACGCCGTTGGTGAGCGGCACCGTGGACAGCCACAACAGTCCGATCGCCGCCGAGAACAGGTACACCGAGCCCTCGCTCACCGGCGAG
>JBGQKK010000061.1:0-12663 GCA_041499545.1 Gammaproteobacteria bacterium
CACGACGCCCATGTCGGTGACCTCGCAGCCGAGGCGCGCGAGCATGCCCAAGAGCGTGTAACGGGTGGAGTCGGTGACTTCGCCCGCCTTCAGTTTCCTGCCGACCGTCACCAGCTCGTCGCCGGTGGAAAAGAAGGCAACGCGCAATTTCCGGCGCACGCTCACCTCGCCGATGCCGAGAGAGGCGACCAGCCCGAGGTCGGCCGGGCGCAGCAGACGGCCGGCTTTCAGCGCGGGCTTGCCCTTCTGCAGGTCTTCGCCCGCGAGCCGGCGGTTCTGTCCGCGCTCCTGCCCGGGGGGCACGGTGATGCGCCGGCCTTCCGCTGTGACGGCTTCCTGGATGACCACCGCGTCGGTGTTCCTCGGCATGACCGCTCCGGTCATGACGCGCACGCATTGGCCGCGCTCGACCTCGCCTGCGAATTCCTTCCCCGCGTAGGCGGTGCCGATCTCTATGAGCGTCACCGGCTCCCCGGCCCGGAGGTCGTCGCTGCGCACCGCATAGCCGTCCATCGCCGAGTTGTCGTGCGAAGGCACGTCGATCGGCGAGACGATGTCTTTCGCAAGCACCTGACCGAGCGCAGCGCGCACGGGCAGCCGCTCGACACCCGAGACGGGTTTGACGAAGGATCGGATGACGGCGTTGGCCTTTGACACCGGCAGCGCGTCCGGGTCGTAGTCGCTGGTGCAGGAGATGATTTCCTTCAGCGTGGTCATGCGGCGAATTATCGCGCGTTCAGGCCGACAAGGAAAAAGCCCATGACGCACCCGTTCACTTGACTAGGTATACGATATCGACCCTCGCGGGGTGCGCGTGTCCGAACTGAAGGGGGCGAGAATGGCGATGAGAGGATTCCTGGTTTCGACGGCCGCTGCGGTCGGCATCGCCGCGCTCTCGGCCACCGTACCGGCGGGTGCGCAGCCGGCTGTCGTCGTCATCGACAAAGACGATATCGGCGGCGTGGTTCGCGGACCGAAAGGGCCGGAGGCCGGGGTCTGGGTGATCGCGGAGACGACGGACCTGCCGACCAAATTCGCCCGCATCGTGGTCACCGACGAGCAGGGACGCTACCTCATCCCCGATCTGCCGACGGCGAACTACGGTGTCTGGGTGCGCGGCTACGGGCTGGTGGACTCGCCCAAGCTGCGCGCGAAGCCCGGCCAGCATCTCGACCTCGCGGCGGTGCCGGCGCCGAACGCGGCCGCGGCGGCGCACTACTATCCCGCGATCTACTGGTACTCGATGATGAAAATCCCGCCGGCGAGCGAGTTCGGCGGCAAGAACAAGAACATTCCGGAAAAGCTCACGCAGACCGACTGGCTGAAGCAGATGAAGAACATCGGCTGCATCGGCTGCCACCAGCTCGGCCAGGAGTCCACCCGCACCATCCCGGCGCAGTTCGGTGCGTTCGAATCCGGGCGGGATGCCTGGATGCGCCGCATCCAGTCGGGCCAGTCGGGCGAGCAGATGACCGTGCAGCTCGCCGGAAATTTCGGCGGTGCGCCGTTCGCCCAGCTTGGAGACTGGACCGATCGTATCGCCAAGGGCGAGCTGCCCAAGGCCAGGCCGCCGCGGCCGCAGGGCGTCGAGCGCAATATCGTCGTCACTTCGTGGGAGTGGAGCACGGACAAGCACTATCTGCACGACCTGATCGCCTCGGACCGGCGCAATCCGACGGTCAATGCCTGGGGCTCGCTCTACGGCTCACCCGAATACTCGACCGACAACATGCCGATCCTCGATCCGAAGACGAACACGGTGACGACGTTCAGGATGCCGGTGCAGGATCCGAACACGCCGGAATCGCTGGGACCGGGACATGCCGCGAGCATCAAAGCGCTGCAGCCTTCGGCCTATTGGGGCGAGGAAAAGGTCTGGGACACCAAGGCCAACAACCACAACGCCATGTTCGACAAGAAGGGCCGCGTGTGGCTGGCGGCGACGGTGCGCGGCATGGACAACCCGGCTTTCTGCAAGAAGGGCTCGGAGCATCCCTCGGCCAAGGCGTTCCCGCTGGATCGCTCGCCGCGCCAGGTCGCGATGCTCGATCCCAAGACGATGAAATACACCTTCGCCGACACCTGCTTCGGAACGCATCATCCGCAGTTCGGCTACGACGCCGACGACACGCTGTGGTTGAGCGGCACCGGGCCGGTGGCGGGCTGGATCAATACCCGGATGTTCGAGGAGACCGGCGACGCGGCAAGATCGCAGGGCTGGTCGCCCTTCGTCCTCGACACCAACGGCAACGGCAAGCGCGACGACTATGTCGAGCCCAACCAGCCGATCGACGCGGCCAAGGACAAGCGCATCGTGCCCGGTTCCGGGCCCTACGCAGTGATGCCGCATCCGACGGACGGCTCGGTCTGGTACACCACCGGCGTCTTCGGCGGCCCGCCCGCGTTCCTGCGCTTCGATCCGAAAACGGGACTGTCGGAAATCTACAACGTGCCCGCGCCCGCTTTCGGCATCCGCGGCGGCGACATCGACAAGAACGGCGTCGCCTGGGCGTCGCTGTCGAGCGGCCATCTGGGGAGCTTCGACCGGCGCAAGTGCAAGGGTCCGCTCAACGGGCCGAAGGCGACCGGCGAGCATTGCCCCGAGGGCTGGTCGTTCTACCGGTACCCGGGGCCGGGCTTCGACGGGCTGGGCGAGAACAGCGCCGAGTCGAGCTATTACACCTGGGTCGACCAGCACAACACGCTGGGGCTCGGCGAGAACGTCCCGATGTCCACCGCCAACCTCAATGACGGCTTCGTCGCGCTGAAGGACGGCAAGATGATCACGATCCGCATCCCGTACCCGATGGGTTTCTACGCCAAGGGTCTCGACGGGCGCATCGACGATCCGAACGCCGGCTGGAAAGGCCGCGGCCTGTGGAGCACGAACGGCGATCGCGCGCCCTGGCTCATGGAAGGCGGCAAGGGCAGCAAGCCGCGTGCGGTGCACATCCAGATTCGTCCCGATCCCTTGGCGCACTGAGGGCGAGCTCCGTGTGGGCGCGACGGAGCCCGCCGCCTTACGGCTCCAGGTTCTTCGACGGCGGAACGTCGCGCGAGTAGACCGGCGCCGCGAGAAAGGCCTTCGGGTCGTAGGTCCAGAACTGGCTCACCTGCGGATAGGTCTTGACCACGGTGTTCACGAGCTTTCCGCCCTTGCGCTCGACCTTGCGGATGTAGATGTTCATCACCGGGTTGCCGTACTCGTCCAGGCGCCACTCCCCGCGCGGGTCCTTGAGCGATCCCGGGTTGCGCAGCGCCTTCATGAAGGCTTCCTTGTCCTCGACCTTGCCGCGCACGGCCTTGGCCGCCGCCTCGACCAGCGCTCCGGCCGAATACGCGCCCAGGGTGTAGTAGCCGGGGTCGGCGCCGTATTCCTTGTTCACCGCCGCGACGAAGCGCGCGTTCTCGGGCGATTCGATCCCGGCCGCGTACCATCCGCCCGTCACGACGCCGAGGGCCTCGTCGCCCATCTGCTTCAGGATGCCTTCGTCCGCGGTGGTCATGCTGCCGAGCACCGGGATCTTCATGCCGTATTCCCGGTACTGCCGCAGGAAGCGGAATCCGTTCGCGCCGGCGAAGCCGGCGTAGACCGCGTCGACGTCCTTCTTGATCTGCGCGATATAGGTGCCGTAGTCGGGCACGGCGAGCGGCGACCAGAGCTTCTGCACGATCTTGCCGCCGGCGTCCTCGAACACGCGCTGGAACCCGGCCGCCGTCTCGTGACCGTAGGCGAAGTCGTCGGCGATGATCGCGACCCGCTTGTAGCCGAGCGTCTTCGCGGCGTAGTCGCCGAGCGCGTGATTGGGCTGCGCCGAGCTCGCCGCGCTGCGCGCGAACCAGGGACTCGCCTTGCGCTGGGTGAGATCCTCGGCCGCCGCCGAGCAGGACACGATGGGCGTGCGCGTCTGGCGGATGTAGTCGTCGATGGCGATCGCCTCGAACGCGGCCAGGGGCCCGATGATCACGTGCACCTTGTCGCGCTCGACCAGCTCCTGGGTCTTGGTCCTCGCGCCCGCGGGATTGCCGCCGGTGTCGGCGATGAGCAGCTCGACCTTGCGGCCGGCGATCATGTGATTGCGCTCCTTAAGGAACAGCTGGATGCCTTCCTCCATTTGCTTGCCGCCCGCCGCGAGCGGGCCGGTGCGCACGGTCAGGAATCCGATGCGGATCGGGTCGCCTTGCGCTGCCGCGGGCTGGGACAGGGCGAGCGCCGCGATTGCAGCAAACGAAGACAGAAACAGCCTGATGAGTTTGTCACGCACGACGGTTCCCTCTTTTTCGTGATTGCGAAACATGCCTTTTTCCTCCGTAGGACTCGCGATGGGCCGCGCTATCTTCTGCCTTTACGGACCCCGGATCAATGTTGCGATGCGAGAAGCGCCGGCCGCGCCCACGGCAGCCGAAGCAGCTCGGTTATGCTTAGCGCATGATCGATGCCATTCCCAACAAGCGCAGCGACCACCTGCAATCCCCGAGGCCGTCCGCATGAACTGCGCCGCCCGCGAATCCGCGCGCAGCCAGGCGTTCGAAGCGATCTGGGCCAACGAGCTCGGCGACGTCTTCGCCGATGTCGCCTCCTACTACGACCGCGCGAATGCCTTCGCCACGCTGGGGCTGATCGACCCCCTGCGCCGGCGCTTCGTCTCTACCATGGAGCTGAGGCCGCGCGAGAAGGTGCTCGACATGTGCGCCGGCACGAACGTCATCGGCATCGATCTGCTGAAGCGCGAGCCCAGCCTCGACGTCCACGCCTTCGACAAGAGCGAGGCGATGCAGGAGGTGGGGGCGAGGGCGGCGCAGGCTCAGGGCCTGCGCATCAAGTCCTTCATAGGCGACGCGCACCGCCTGCCGTTCCCGGACAATCACTTCGACGTCGTCACGCTGCAGTGGGCGACTCGGCATCTGCGCGCCATGGCGGCGCTCGGCGAGATCAGGCGCGTGCTGAAGCCCGGCGGCCGCTTCTACCACTGCGACATGCTGCGGCCGGCCAACAAAGTCGTCGAGCAGGCGTATTACCTCTATCTCAGGGCCTGCGTCGCGGTCATTTCCACCGCTTTCGACAGCGCGCCGGCGGCAAGGCGATGCCGCCGCTATTTCGTCGACGCCATCCGCATGTTCTACTCGACCGAGGAGTTCTCCCGCTTGCTCACGGAGCTCGGGTTCACGGGCATCGTCGGCAAGTCCGTGCTGCTCGGGACGGTCGCCTTCCACTCGGCCCGCAAGCCGTAGCGCGGGCTACATGTTTGCGGCGCACCGATGGGTCCTTCAGGCTTCGCGGCCGGATTGATTCGCCTTTCCCTCCCGAGGCGCGTCCTCCCAGGTTTGCAGCTCTTCGAGGGTATTGATGTTGGAGAATGCCGCGGCCTCGTCGTCGAAAACGACCTCGACGACCGCCAAGGTAGCGTACCAGGCGTCGATCTTGCGTCCGCCGGCTTTCAGAAAATCGCCGAGGTGATCGAGCACGCCGCGGCGCATGAGGGAGAACACCGGGTGCGGCTGGTCGCCGGTCTTCGCCACGGCGAGCTCGGCGCCCGATTCGTCGAGCTTCGCGTACAGGCGCTCGACGAGATCTTCGGGCAGGAACGGCGAATCGCAGGGAACGGAGGCGAGAAAAGGCCGCTTGGAAATCGACAGGCCGGCGTGAAATCCGGCGAGCGGCCCCGCGAAGCCCCCGATCGCATCGCTCACCACCCGCACGCCGAAGGTCCGGTACTCGTCGTGGTTCTGGTTGGCGTTGATGAGGATGCCGCCCACCTGCGGCGCGAGGCGCTCGTACACGTGGTCGACGAGGCGCTTGCCGCGAAAGGCCTGCAGGCCCTTGTCCACCCCGCCCATGCGGCTGCCTTTGCCGCCCGCGAGGATGAGTCCGGTGACCGAGGGGACCACGGCACCCGGCGCTACGCGACCATCGTCGGCGCGACGCGCTTCCTGAACCGGTGCTTCCCGGTGAACAGAAGGTAGTGCTTGCCGCCCGCCGCGCGCCCGATCATGGTGATGCCGAGCTTGTCCGCGATCTCGTAGCCCATCTGGGTGAGGCCCGAGCGCGAAACGAGGAAGGGGATCTGCATCTGCGCGGCCTTGATCACCATCTCCGAGGTGAGGCGGCCGGTGGTGTAGAAGATCTTGTCCGAGCCGTCCACGCCGTCGAGCCACATCTGCCCGGCGATGGCGTCGACCGCGTTGTGCCGCCCGACATCTTCGACAAAGCACAGGATCTTGACGGCGGCGGCGGTGTTCGCCGCCGCATTTTCGACTAAGGCGCAGCCGTGCACGGCACCGGCGGACTTGTAAATGGCTTCCTCGTGGCGCACCGCTTCGAGCAGGGCGTGCAGGGCGTCCTCGGTGAGCGAGACGTCGTTGCGCAGCTTGACCGAGTCGATCTCCGCCATCAGGTCGCCGAACACCGTGCCCTGGCCGCAGCCGGTGGTGACGGTGCGCTTCCGGAGTTTTTCCTTGAGCGCCTTGATCGGCCTGCGCGTGGTGACCGCGACCGAGCCCGTTTCCCAGTCGACCTGCACCGCTTCGATCTCCTCGATCGACTTCACCAGGCGCTGATTGCGCAGGTAACCGATGGCGAGCGCCTCCGGCGCCTGGCCGAGCGTCATGAGCGTGACGATCTCGCGCTTGTCGACGTAGAGCGTGAGCGGATGCTCGCCCGCGATCGGCGTAGCCACCGCCTCGCCGCGCTCGTTGATCGCCTCGACCTCGAAGGTGAGGGGCTTGGACGCGCTGCTGAGCTTGGGGCGCTGGGGCGCTTTCATCCGCCGATGTAGGACATCTCGATCTTGCGCAGCTTCGCCGTCTCGGCGGTGCGCAGCTCGGAGTAGCGGTCGGCGCGGATGTGCCAGATGCCGGCGACGCTGTCGGAAATCTCCGCGTCGGCGGCGCCGCCGCGCAGCATGCCGCGCAGATCGTAGCCCCCCGTGGCGAACAGGCACGTATACAGCATGCCTTCGGTCGAGAGGCGCGCGCGGCTGCAGGTGCTGCAGAAGGCTTGGGTCACGGAGGAAATCACGCCGATTTCGCCCGAGCCGTCGCGGTAGCGCCAGCGCCCGGCGACCTCGCCCGGGTAGTTCGGGTCGACCGGCTCGAGCGGCATCGTCTCGCCGATCGTGCGCACGATCTCGGCCGAGGGTACGACGTCGTCCATGCGCCAGCCGTTGGTGTGCCCCACGTCCATGAACTCGATGAAGCGCACGATGTGGCCGCTGCCCTTGAAGTAGCGCGCCATGGGCAGCACCGAGTCCTCGTTCAGGCCGCGCTTCACCACCATGTTGATCTTGATCGGCGCAAGGCCGGCGGCGGCAGCGGCGTCGATGCCGTTCAGCACTTCCGAAACCGGGAAATCGACGTCGTTCATCCTGCGGAACACCGCCTCGTCGAGCGAATCCAGGCTGACGGTGACCCGGTGCAGCCCCGCCGCCTTCAGCGCGCGCGCCTTCCGGGCGAGCAGCGAGCCGTTGGTCGTCAGCGTCAGATCCAGGCCCGGGATGTCGGCGAGCATCTCGATCAGGTGCTCGATGTTCCTGCGCAGCAGCGGCTCGCCGCCCGTGAGCCGGATCTTCTCGACGCCGTGACCTTTGAAGATGCGCGCGAGCCGCACGATCTCCTCGAAGCTCAAGAGCTGCTCGCGCGCGAGGAACTTGTAGTCCGGTCCGAACACGTCGCGCGGCATGCAATACACGCAGCGGAAATTGCAGCGGTCGGTGACCGAGATGCGCAGGTCGTGCAGCGGTCTGCCGCGCGCATCCAGCCCCGCGTGAAGCGGCTCGCCGGAAGTCCCTCCGGCGGGAAGGGGCTTTGTCCGTCGTGCGTCGCTGATGGGAATGACGCGATCGCGATCGGTCATGGCGCGCGTAGCCGTATCATGAAAGGCAGTTCATAATCCGCAATTGCTCAACCATTCAGTATAGCCGGAAAAATGCGGTACCCGAGCCTCGCCGTTGCGGTGGTGATGGAGAAAACGCCTCTGGAGAACAAGCGCTGGGAGTCCGAGAAGTGGGAACCGATCGGCGTCGTTCCCGATCTGGGCGAGGCCGGCGCGGCTCCGCGTCCGCTGATGCAGGACGCGTCGCGCGCGCAATGGCTGTATCCCGGGTTCAAGCTGGAGCTCTTCCATGACGAAGCCGAGGGGTATTACCTGAATTTGAGCTCGCACAAGCCTTTCGTGTTCGTGAATTGGCTCGAGGAAGAGGGCGTCGGCGTTCCCAAGGCGGTCACCGTCAGCTACAACGAGGCGGCGCGCATGCTCGACGCCGGCGTGCGAGTGGACGGGGTGCCGATGCCGGTCGAGTGGATTCCGTGGCTCGCGCGGTACGTCGAGCTCAATTACAAGCCGGAGCCGAAGAAGCGCGCCCGGCCGCCGTCCTTCAAGGGCGCAAGGCGCGATGACGGCTGACGACGAAAGATTCCTCTCGCGCTGGTCGCGGCTGAAGAAGGAGGTGCGGCAGGCGGAGAGGCAGACCGAATCGAGGCCGCCCGAACCGAAGGCCGATGCGGCCTCTCCGGGGGCGGCGCCGACGGTGCCCGCGAAGGAGACGACCCCGGCGGCCGGCGCTCAGTCGCCGGCCCCCGTGGAATTGCCGCCGATCGACTCGCTCAAAGGGCTCGCTTCCGAATACACGGAGTTTCTCAAGCCCGGCGTCGACGAGAGCCTCAGGCGCTCGGCGCTCAAGAAGCTGTTCAAGGACCCGTACTTCGAGACTTTCGAGCGCTTCGAAGCGTATTGCGAGGACTACACCAAGGGCGAGCCGATTCCGGCGGCGATGCTGAGGACGCTGGAGCACGCGAAGGGGCTGCTCTTCGACGAGGAGAAGGAAGAAGAAAAGGAAGGACAGCGCGGCGCCGCCGAAGGCGCGCAATCTGAAGCCGAGATTCCGGCGCAAGACGAGGCGAAAGTGGAAGCGCCGGCTGCGCCGCCGCAGCCCGAAGAAAAGGCCTGAAATGTCCCTCGAAGACCGCACCCTTAAGATCTGCAACTGCAACAGGACCATGGCGCTCGACGCCAAGGCGCTCGCCGGCGCGCTGAAGCTCAAGCAGCCGGTTCAGATCCATACCGAGCTCTGCCGCAAGGAAGTCGGCAGCTTCCAGGAAGCGCTCAAGGACGAAGCCTGCGTGGTCGCGTGCACGCAGGAAGCGCCGCTTTTCTCCGAGCTCGCCGAGGGCGCGAAGTCGGCGACGCAGCTGAAGTTCATCAACATCCGGGAGCACGCCGGCTGGTCGAAGGAGGGCGCGCAGACGACGCCCAAGATCGCGGCGCTGCTCGCGCTCGCGGATCTGCCCGAGCCCGAATCGGTGCCCGTGGTGAGCTATCAGTCGGGAGGCCAGCTGCTGATCGTCGGCCCGGCCGCGCCGGCCATCGCCTGGGCCGACAAGCTCGCCGAACAGCTCGAGGTGAGCGTGCTGATGCTGGGAGGCGCGGGCGGAGAGCTGCCGGACGAGCGCCACTATCCGGTGTTCTCGGGCAAGGTGAGCTCGATCAAGGGCCACCTGGGTGCGTTCGAAGTCGCTTGGGAGCAGCTGAACCCGATCGATCTCGAGGTGTGTACGCGCTGCAACGCCTGCATCCGGGCCTGTCCCGAAGATGCGATCGATTTTTCCTACCAGATCGATCTCGACAAGTGCAAGGCGCACCGCGAGTGCGTGAAGGCCTGTGGCGCGATCCACGCGATCGATTTCGAGCGCGCGGACCGCGGAAGGAGCGAGCGCTTCGACATGG
Source organism: Gammaproteobacteria bacterium (assembly GCA_041499545.1). Classification (GTDB taxonomy): domain Bacteria; phylum Pseudomonadota; class Gammaproteobacteria; order Burkholderiales; family SG8-39; genus VBDM01. Next base: position 9,722 of record JBGQKK010000061.1, read on the forward strand.
TGCTCGACCTCTCCGCGCAAGCCCTGATCCGCACCGCGCAGCTGCCGCAAGGCTATCTCGCGCCCGGCGCCGATCCGCTCGAGCAGGCGCTCGCGGCGGCGCAGCTCGCGCAGATGGTCGGCGAGTTCGAGAAGCCGCGCTTCTTTTCCTACGACGCGAGGATCTGCGCCCACGGCCGCTCCTCAAAAATCGGCTGCAGCCAGTGCCTCGAGGTGTGCTCGACCGGCGCGATCGCGCCCGACGGCGATCACGTGAAAGTCGACCCGCATCTGTGCATGGGCTGCGGCGGTTGCGCGACGGTCTGCCCGTCCGGGGCGATGAGCCATGCCTACCCGCGCGTGCCGGACCTCGGCGCGAGGCTGAAGCGCGTTCTTTCCGTCTACGCGGAGGCGGGCGGCAGGGACGCCTGCCTGCTCCTCCACAACGCCGGCGGCAGCCGTGCTCTGATCGCGAAGCTCGCCCGGCGCGGGCGCGGCCTTCCCGCGCGCGTGATTCCGCTCGAGGTCCATCATCCCGCCTCGGTCGGGATGGACGCAATGCTCGCCGCCCTGGCCTACGGAGCGAGCCAGGTGGCGGTGCTCGCCGAGCCGAAGGAATTCGCCGAATACGGCCAGGCGATGAAGGCGCAGATGGGGTTCGCCCAGAGCATCGCCGAGGGGCTCGGCTACGGCGGGACACATTTCAAAGTGCTCGCGACGGACGAACCTGACGCGCTGGAAGGGGACATTTGGGCGCTGGCGCCGGCGGCGTCGGTTTCCCGGGCGGCGACGTACAACCTGTCTTCGGAAAAGCGCACCACGCTCGAGTTCGCCATCGACCACCTGGCGAAGCAGGCGCCGAAGCCGGCGGAGGTGGTCGCGCTCGGCGCGGGCGCGCCTTACGGCCAGGTCCTCGTCGACAAGAAGACCTGCACGCTGTGCATGGCCTGCGTCGGCGCCTGCCCGGAGTCGGCGCTGGTCGACGGGCGCGACCGGCCGATGCTGAAATTCATCGAGCGCAACTGCGTGCAATGCGGGCTGTGCGAAGCGACCTGCCCGGAGGATGCGATCAGTCTCGTTCCCCGGCTCCTGCTCGCCGCGCAGGCGAAGCAGGAGGTCGTGCTCAACGAATCCGAGCCGTTCAACTGCGTGCGCTGCGGAAAGCCCTTCGGCACGCGGCAGATGGTCGAGAACATGCTGGGCAAGCTAACCGGGCACTCGATGTTCCCCGGTGCGGGCGCTCTGAAACGCTTGCAGATGTGCGCCGACTGCCGCGTGGTGGACATGATGGAGAACAAGGACGAGATGAATATTCTCGATGTGAAGCGGTGAGCGCAACCGTCACGCCGCTGAAGTTTAGCCCCCCGGAGGTCCCCGAGGATCAGGCGCGCGCCGGCTACTACGCCTTGCTCGCGCGGCTCTTCTACGCGGGGCCGGACGCCGGCCTGCTCGCGACCATCGCCGACGCCGACGAGATCGTCGCCGGCGGCGAGCAGTCCGCCCTGGCGGGCGCTTGGCTCGCCCTGGCCGCCGCGGCGCGCGCGACCGATGCGGAGGCGGCTCGGCTCGAGTACGACCAGCTCTTCGTGGGCACGGGCAAGGCCGAGGTCACGCCGTACGCCAGCTTCTATCTGGTGCAGACCGGCCGCGAAAAAATCCTGGTGAGGCTTCGCGATGAGCTCGCCGCACTGGGACTGAAGCGAGCGGAGCGAGCGCTCGAGCCCGAAGACCATGTGGCCGGGCTCTTCGACACCATGAGGTACTTGATTTCAATGGGCTCGGAGGATGTTGCACTGCAAAACCAGCAGAGGTTCTTCGCCCAATACATCGCGGGGGCCTACGGAGCGTTTTGCACAGCAATATCCGCGAGCGAAAAATCCAATCTCTACAAGCACGTTGCCCACTTTGCGGAGGCCTTCCTGATGGTTGAAAGCGAGGCCCTTAAAGTGTTCTAATGAGGCCCATGCAATAGGCTGCATATTTCAGGTGTTGACGCTAGGAAGGAGACCTAAAATGAAAAACGAAACCAAATCCAGACTAGGCCGCAGGAATTTCCTCCTTGCCGTCGGCGCCGGCGGCGCCGCAACGGCGGCCGCGATCGCGAGCCGGGTGATTTCCACCGAAGAGCCTAAGACCGTGGCGAGCAGCGACAAACGGCGCGGGAAGGGATATCAGGAATCCGCGCACGTCCGCAGCTATTACAACACCGCAAAAGTCTGATCCAGGAGGCGTGACCATGCTGCTCACCAGGAAATCCGCTGGAGCCCCCGCTCATTTGTCTTCCAGCCGCTCCGAATCCAGACTGCGGCGCAGCCTCTCTGGGATGCTCGCCAAGACCCTCGATCGCCGCGCGTTCCTCAAGCGCTCGGGCGTTGCGGTCGGCGCCGGGGCCTTTGCCTCCCAACTGCCCTACAGCATGATCGGCAAGGCCGAGGCCGCCGACGACAAGGCCGGCAAGATCGAGGTGAAGCGCTCGGTATGCACGCACTGCTCGGTCGGCTGCGCGATCGACGCGGTGGTGCAAAACGGCGTGTGGGTTCGCCAGGAGCCGGTGTTCGATTCGCCACTCAATCTCGGCGCGCACTGCGCCAAGGGCGCCTCGGTGCGCGAGCACGGCATGACCGAGAATTCGCACCGGCTGAAATATCCGATGAAGCTGGTGAACGGCAAGTACCAGCGCATCTCCTGGGACACGGCGATCAACGAGATCGGCGACAGGATGCTCGCGATCCGCAAGGAATCGGGGCCCGACGCGATGTACTTCGTCGGCTCCTCCAAGCACAACAACGAACAGTCCGCTCTGCTCAGGAAATGGGTGTCCCTGTGGGGCACCAACAACTGCGATCACCAGGCGCGCATCTGCCATTCGACCACGGTCGCCGGCACGGCCCAGACCTGGGGCTACGGTGCGATGACCAACTCGTACAACGACGAGCAGAACTCGAAGAGTTTGCTCTTTCTCGG
>JBGQKK010000062.1:0-12660 GCA_041499545.1 Gammaproteobacteria bacterium
ACCTCCTTTGCCCCCACGGCGATCTTCCAGCCGAGGTAGCCCTGTTCCCCCGGAAGGAGCAGGCCGACGAACGGCATGAGGATGTGCTTCACCAGCGAATCGACGATCTTGCCGAACGCGGCGCCGATGATCACGCCCACGGCGAGGTCGATGACGTTGCCTTTCAGGGCGAAGTTCTTGAGTTCCCCGAGCAGCGACAGCGCGTGGCGCGCGGGATCGATAGCGCCGATCGATTTGAGCGGGTCCATGATCTTTCTCCTCCGGGTTGACCGAGAACGTCTTATACCGCAAATGGAGTAGGATTCGCATCACGCATTTTTTCGAACCACGCGCCAGGGAGGTGCCCATGCGTCAGGTCGTTTCGTTTCTCGCCGCGGCGGTCTTGCTCGCTGCCGTATCCACCCAGGCCGCGGCCCAGGCTGCGCTCGCCGGTACGGTGTCCTCTGCGGAGGAAGGCGCAATGGAGGGCGTGCTCGTGTCGGCGAAGAAGGCGGGCTCGACCGTCACCGTCACCGTGGTCAGCGACGCCAAGGGCCGCTACAGCTTTCCCGCGTCGAAACTCGAGCCCGGACGCTACGCGCTGCGCATCCGCGCGGTCGGCTACGACCTCGACGCCGCGGGCTCGGCCGAGGTCGGCGCGGGCAAGACCGCGACGCTCGACCTGAAGCTCAAGAAGACCTCCGACCTCGCCGCGCAGCTCTCCAACGGCGAATGGATGGCGAGCGTGCCCGGCACCGACCCGCAGAAAGGGGTGCTGCTCAACTGCGTCGGCTGCCACTCGCTCGAGCGCGTGGTGCGCTCGCAGTACGACGCCGACGCGTTCACGAAGACCGTGCTGCCGCGCATGCAGGGCTACGTGAACCAGAGCATCCCGCAGCACCCGCAGCTGCGCAAGGCCGAGCGCCTGATGGAGGAGCGCGGCGACCAGCGCGTGCAGGTGTACCGCACCACCGCCGAGTACCTCGCGACCATCAACCGCAGCGCCGCGCCGACCTGGAAGTACGAGCTGAAGACGCTCGCGCGCCCCGCCGGCCGCGCGACGCGCGTGATCTACACCGAATACGACCTGCCGCGCGAAACGATCTCGCCGCACGACGTCATCGTCGATCGCGACGGCGTCGCCTGGTACTCGAGCTTCGGCGAGCAGAACCTGGGCCGGCTCGATCCGAAGACCGGCAAGGTCACGGAATTTCCGATCGAGATTCACAAACCCGGATTCCCGACCGGTCTTCTCGGGCTGCGTTCGGACCGCGACGGGAACCTGTGGCTCGGCAACATGTACCAGGCGACCATCCTCAAGTTCGACCGCAAGGCCGAGAAGTTCACCACCTGGAAGCTGCCGCCCGAGCGGAACATCGACGCGGCGCAGGTCAACATGGTGAGCCCGCAGTACGCGCACGTCGACGGCAAGGTGTGGACGCAGAACAACGGCTTTGCGGGCGTGCACCGGCTGGATATCGCGTCCGGCACGATCGAGACCTGGGAGCCGTTCAAGGCCGCGCCCAAAGGCGAGCCGCACAACATCTACGACGTGATTCCCGACTCGAAGAACAACGCCTGGTTCACCGACTTCCGCTGGCGCCACATCGGCCGCATCGATGCGAAGACGGGCGAGGTGAAGCTGTACGAAATCCCGGCCTCCGCCAAAGTCGTCGCGCCGCGCCGCGGCATGATGGACGCCAGCGACCGGCTGTGGTTCGCGCAGTACCGCGGGGACAGGATCGGCATGCTCGACACGCGCACCGGCGAGTTCAAGAACTGGGAGATCGCGCCGCGCTGGTCCTCGCCCTACGACGTCATGATCGACAAGAACGAGGAGGCGTGGACCGGCTCGATGGTCACCGATCAGGTGACGCGCGTGGACACCAAGACCGGGCGGATGGTCGACTACCTGCTGCCGCGCACCACCAACATCCGGCGCGTGTTCATCGACAACTCGACCACGCCCGTGACTTTCTGGGTCGGCAGCAACCACGGCGCGTCGATCATCAAGCTCGAGCCGCTCGAGTAGCGCCGCGCGAGAAGGGTGGAGGGCCGTGAGGATTTCCGTGTGGATCGCCGTGCTCGCCTCGAGCTTCGCCGCGCAGGCGATCGCGGCCGACCCGCCGGAGGAACAGACCAAGGCGTTCATCGGAGCGGGTGTCGGGTCGGGAACGGCCCGCTACAGGGTCGACGGGGCCACAGTCAGCTTCAGCGATCGATTCGAGGGGGCGACCGACGAGGTGCCCTTCGTCGCCGCCAAGGTATTGACCTTCGGCGTCGAGGTGAAGCCGAATCTCTTCGCGGGAGCCGACCTGACCGGGGTCGCGCAGTCCGGCACGGTCGGGACGAACAAGACCGATCTTCAAATCAACAACTACTTCGCTACCCTCACCTGGTTCCCCTGGGAGAAGGGGCTGTTCCTGAAGGGCGCCGCCGGCGTGTCGAGCCTGTTCATCGGCTCCGGATCGCAGTCCGATCGCTCCTGGGGGCTCGGCGCGCTGGTTTCCGCCGGCTTCGCGCTCCGGCTCTCCGGCCCCCACTATCTGACTCTCTCCGCCGAGCAGGGTTGGCAGACCTACTGGAAGTCGAGCGAGACCAGGCCCGACAGCTCGCAATACAACGCTTTCATTCTGGGGTACATGTGGAAGTCTTGAGTCAGATATGAAAGGAAAAGGGGGATGGCGATGAAGATCTCCTCACTTGCGGCGCTGCTCGTGCTCGCCGCCGGTCCTGCCGCGCCGGCGCTTGCGCAAGGCCAGCCGGAGAGCGCGGCCTCGGCTGCGCCTTCGCAGGGAACGACGAAAGTGTTCGCCGGAGCAGGTCTCGGCGGCGGGTTCGGCGCCCGCTACAAGGTCAACGGAACCAGCGTCACGTTCGACGACCGGCTGCAGGGAACGACCGATAAGACACCCCTCGTCGCCGTCAATGTGGCGAGCTTCGGCATCGCGATGGCGCCGGGCCTGTTCGCCGGGATCGACCTGAGCGGCTTTGGGCAGAGCGGGACGGCGCTGAACGGAGACAAGACCAACCTGCAGATCACCAACTACCTCGCGGCCCTCACCTACTTTCCCTGGGAGTCGGGCCTGTTCCTCCGGGCCGGCGCCGGGCTCTCGAACTTCGTCATCAGGGTCGGATCGACGACCGATCACGCGAACGGGCTCGGCTTTCTCGTCGCAGCAGGCTATGCGCTGCAGCTGAGCGGCTCCCACCACCTGTCGCTGACCGTCGAGCAGACCTGGCAGTCTTACGGCGGCTCGAGCGCGACCAAGCCCGACAGCTCCCAGATCGGCGCCGTCTTTCTCGGCTACATGTGGAAGCCCTGACAAGCCCGTGAACGCCCCGATCGCCGCGCAAGCCGACCTCAAGATCGTCGAGGTCAGCGCATTTCCCACTTCGTTTCCGGTGCCGCCCGAGCAGCGCGTGACGCTCGGCATCGGCACCGCGGTGAAGCGCGACGCCGTAGTGGTGAAGGTCAAGACCGCGGGCGGCCTGGTCGGCTGGGGAGAGTCACACCACGGCCGCGCGCACACCGCGGTGGCGAAGCTGATCGAAACGACGCTGAAGCAACTCGTTCTCGGCATGGACGCGGCCGACGTGGTCGGCGTCTGGGCGGCGATCTACAGGAAGCAGCTCGGCAGCCACGGCATGGGTGCGGGCACCTGCCTCGCGATGAGCGGCATCGACCTCGCGCTGTGGGACATCCGCGGGCAGGCCGCGGGTATGCCGCTGTACCGGCTGCTGGGCGGATCGCGCAAGGGGGTCCCGGCGTACGCCGGCGGCGTGTCGCTCGGCTACCAGGCGCCCGAGACGCTGATCGAGGAGATCCAGCCGCAGCTCGACGCGGGCTACAAGGCGGTGAAGCTGCGCGTGGGCGACACGCCGAAGCGCGACCTCGATCGCATCGCCGCGGTGCGCGCGGCCTTCGGCGACGATCTGGTGATCCTGACCGACGCCAACACCGGCTACAGCGTGGCCGACGCGCGCGCGGCGATGCCCGGCATGGACGAGCTGGACGTGGGATGGCTGGAGGAGCCTTTCCCCGCGCACGACTACCGCAGCTACCGTATGGCGGCGGGTTTCGGCCGCACGCCGCTCGCCGCGGGCGAGAATCACTACACGCGCTTCGAGTTCAACCGCGTGATCGAGGACGGCGCGATCACCATTCTCCAGCCCGACCTGTCGAAGACGGGCGGACTCACGGAGGGCCTGCGCATCGCGGCGCTCGCCTCGGCGTGGAAGCTCCCCATCCATCCGCACAGCTCAATGACGGGCCTGAACCACGCCGCCTCGATCCACTTCCTCGCCGCGATCGAGAACGGCGGCTACTTCGAGGGCGACATCTCCAAGGACAACAAATTCCGCGACGAGCTGGTGTCCAGGCCCTACAGCGTGGACGCGCACGGCCTGGTGTGGCCGCTCGAGCGTCCCGGCCTGGGACTCGAGGTGAACGAGGAATTCCTGAAGAAGCATCCGGCGATCGACGGGCCGGGATACATTTAGCTTCATCCGCTAGGTTCAAGAGGATCCTATGAACAGAGCATTGATGGTTTTGGCGCTGTGGGCCCTTGCCGCGGCGGTTCAGGCGCAGGGCTACCCCAACAAGCCGATCCGCTGGGTCGTACCCTACCCCGGCGGCGGCATCACCGACGTGGTCACGCGCGTCGTGACGCAGAAGATGTCCGGGCCGCTCGGCCAGCCGATCGTGGTGGACAATCGGCCGGGGGCCAACAGCATCCTGGGCTCGGATATCGTGGCAAAAGCGAATCCCGATGGCTACACGATGCTGACCGTCATCGCCGGCTACGCGGCCAACGTCACCCTCTACCAGGGCAAGCTGCCCTTCGATCCGCTCAAGGGACTGGTGCCGGTCTCGCTCGCCGGCATCGCCCCGCTCATCATGACGGCGAACAACAACTTCCCGGCGAAGGACGTGAAGGAGCTGATCGCCTACGCCAAGGCGAACCCGGGCAAGGTGAACTTCGGCTCTTCCGGCATCGGTGCGGCCGCGCATCTCACCACCGAGCTGCTCAAGCAGACCACCGGCATCGACATGGTGCACATTCCCTACAAGGGCACCGCGCCCGCGCTCACCGCCGAGATGGCGGGCGACATCCAGATCCTGGTCGACGTGCCGAGCACGCTCATGCCGCACGTGCGCGGCGGCAAGATCAAGGCGCTCGCGATGTTCTCCAAGGAGCGAATCCAGGGTGCAGCCGAGGTGCCCACCATCGCCGAGGCGGGCGGCCCGCCGCTCGAGTCATCGACGTGGGTGCTCTTCATGGCGCCCAGCGGCACGCCGAAGGCGATCGTCGACCGCTTGGGGGCCGAGACGGCGAAGGCGATCAACGAGTCGGAGATCAAGGGACGCTTCAGCGAGATCGGCATCATCCCGGTCGGCAATACCCCGGAGCAGGCGGCGAAGTTCCTCGACGACGAGATCGTCAAGTGGGCGAAGGTCATCACCACCGCCGGCGTGAAGGCGGAGCAATGAGAGCCCTTGCCGCCCTGTTCCTGTTTTTCGCCTGCTTTGCGGCGCAGGCGCAGTCCTGGCCCGCGCGGCCGCTGCGCTACATCGTTCCCTTTCCTCCGGGCGCGTTCAACGACGCGCTCGCGCGCACCGTCGCCGCGGAGCTGCCCAAGGCGATCGGCCAGCCGGTGCTGGTCGAGAACCGCCCCGGCGGCAACACCATCATCGGCACCGAGGCGGCGGCGAGATCGCCCGCCGACGGCTACACGCTGTTCGGCGCGGCGCTGCCCTTCTCGGTAGTGCAGACCCTCTACAAGACCTCCTTCGACGTCACGAAGGATTTCGCGCCGATCACCCTCGCCGGGGTGACGCCCAACCTGCTGGTCGCGAATCCCAAGGTGCCGGTGAACAACGTCGCCGAGCTGCTCGCCTACGCGCGCGCGAATCCGGGCAAGCTCAACTACGCCTCGACCGGCAACGGCAGCTCGAACCACCTTTCCTTCGAGCTGTTCAAGGCGATGACCAAGACCTCGATCACCCACATTCCCTACAAGGGCAGCGCACCCGCGGTCACCGACCTGCTCGCCGGGCAGGTCGACATGATGTTCGACAACACGCCCAACGTCCTGCCGCACGTGCGCGCGGGCAAGCTCAAGGCGATCGCGGTGTCCTCGAAGACGCGCAGCGCGCTCGCGCCCGAGGTCCCCACGGTCGACGAGGCGGGCGTGCCCGGTTACGACGTCACCGTGTGGTTCGGGATACTCACCGTCGCCGGCACGCCGCGCGACATCGTGCAGCGCCTGAATGCCGAGATCGTCAAGATCATCGGCTCGCCCGAGGTGCGCGAGCGCTTCGGCAAGTCCGGCGTCGAGGTCGTCGCCGGAACACCCGAGCAGTTCGGCGCCTTCCTCAAGTCCGAGGTCGCGCGCTGGGCGAAGGTGGTTCAGGAGGCCGGCATCAAGGCGGATTGAACGCCGGTTTGACCTATATCAACCTGCCCCCGCGTTCGGAATCCATACTCGTGAGCAACGGGGTGGCCAATGGCACCGAGCAAGCCGTTGATACGGGTAAGGGAAATTCTCATTCTGGTCGCGGGCTCCGCATTGTTGATCGCGGCCGCTCCGGCCGTCGCCCAGGCCGCCGATAAGCCGGGCGCGCAGGCCATTGAGCGGGAGCTCATTCCGGGCGCGGAGCGGATGACGCCGGCCGAGCGCGACGCCTACCGACGCCGCATGGAGGCGGCCACCACGCCGGAAGAAAAAGCGAGGGTCCGCGCGGAGTATGCCGGCGCCGCCGAAAAGCCCGCGACCGCGCTGGTGGGAGATCCGGAAAGGGGCGCTACGCTGCACCGGGGATGCTTCGGCTGCCACGGCGTCGAACGGTATGTCGCGCCGGTGACTCACGCGACCGCCGGTTTCATCGATTCGCTGCTCAGGGCGAGCGGGCTTTCCGACCTGCCCCCCGCGGAGCCCACCCGGTTCAAGGGCAGAATCAAATCGATCGAAGCGCTTCGGGACGCCGTGAACCGGCGCAACGACCTTCTCAATCCGAAAATGACGCCCCAGGAAATCGAGGACGTCGTCGCGTATCTCAACGCGAGCTATTACAAATTCTCCGAGCAAGCAGCACGCGCGCCGCAATAACCATTCGGCCGCTTCGCGGCGCGGCCTCTTCGGCTAGATCGTCCTCACGTCGATCCACGTGACCTGTCCGGTCCTGCGTTTTACTTCGTTGTACATGTGCGCCGTGCCTCCCGGCCCGTCGCCGCCCCCTCCATTCCACAGGCACACGAAGCGCACCTTGTCCACGCCGCAGGCGAGCGCGGTATACAGCAGCCAGAGGTTGCAGCGTTCGAAGGGATAGCCTTCGCCGGAGTTCTTCGGCGGCTCGCCCAGCTCGAGCGGCGCGGCCCGGGGCGGCGCCGCGAGTTTGGCCTTGGCCTCGAGATAACGGTTGCGCCACGCTTCGCCGCCGCGGATGACGGATTCCTGGATGAAATCCGGTTCGCGGAAAGGTTGCAGCCAGTGCACTTTCACGCCGCGTCGCAGGCAGTCCTCGGTGAACAGGAGGTCGCCGCCGCAGGCGCCCTGGGTGAGCGCGAGGTCATCCGGACCGGCTCCCAGTCGATCGAGCGCCTCAGCAATCTTCTGCGCGGCGATCGGCACTTTTGCTTCCGGGAAGCGCGAAGGCGCGCGGCCCGGCGCATCGACCATGTGGCCGCTGAAGAGATACACCTGCCGTGGCTGCCATTTGATGTCGGGCTTCAGCTTCTCCAATGCGCGGTCGAAGGTCGCAATGCCCGCTCCCACCGCATCCGGGCGCAGGCCCAGCTCGCCGAGCAGTTGCAGTTGCGCGCGGCTGGAGTTGAGCGCGAACCAGTCCTTCTCGTTTCTCGCGATGGCTTCCTTGTAGGCGGCCTTGACGCTGTCAGGCGTGCCGACCAGCACCTCCAGATCGCCGAGGGTCGCCTTCGACCAGAAGAGTTGCCGCTCGTCGGGCTCGCACTCCGCGGCGAAGCGCACGGCACCCGCCATGGTGGCCATCTCGCGGTCGTAGCGCGCATCGCCGGTCAGATGCCGATTCAGGTGCATCAGGGTGAGCGCATTGATGCCCGAATAGTAGTGGCCGGGGTTCGCACGGTAACCTTTGGCATAGCCTTCGATCGCCGCGCGCAGGAGCGCATCCTCGTCGGCGGCATCCGCGCGCATCTGCTGCGGCGTCTGCCCGGGGCGCCGCCACGCGGCGGTCCAGGCGTCCTTATCGACTCGCCCCCGCAGCGCGCAGGTCTCGGGGTCGTTCGGGTAGCGTTTGAGAACGCCGTCGTAGTGCGTGCGTGCCTTGTCGAGCGAGTACTCTGCCGCGCCCGCCAGCGCCAGCCGCTGCAGGCAGGTGCCTTTTTCCCGCAGGCCGCGCAAATGTCCGGGCTCGATAGCCAGGCCGCGTTCGAGCTGCTCGAGCGCGAAGTCGAATCGCTCGGCCTGGCGCAGGGCGACGCCCGCCTTGATCCAGGCTTCGGCGCGAAACGCGGCGACCGGCGCCTCGTCCGCCAGCACGAGCAGGTCGCCGACGCGCTCCCCCTTGCGCGCGAGATCGATGCGTTCCTCCCAGGCATCGTGCTCCTCCCAGAACTCGCGCACGTCGCCGATGCGCAGCGACTTCCAGTCCGGCTCCTGCAGGTTGGGCATCAGATGGTAGACCGGGCTCAGCTTGCGGCCGCGCCAGGACTCCATGGTCGCCTTCACCATCTCGGTCAACTTGCGCTTGTCTTCTTCGAGCGTTGCCGGGTCGGACGCGCCGTTCTTCAGCCCGTAACCCAGCTTGCGATCGGTGTAGGTGTCGAAGGCGGACGTCACCTGTCCCCCGCAGACGAGCACCACGCCGCGCGCGCGCAGCGCATGGCGCACGCCGAGCTCGTACCAGACGTTGGGATTGTTTATGGTGAGGTCGGCGAGGACGAGGTCGGCGACCAGCAGCTCCTGGAACATGTCGGTGCGGATGTCGCCGGCCTGCTGCTCCTGGTCGGCGCGGAAGACTTCCAATCCCGCCGCCTCCAGCGACGGCCGGATGTACTCGGCGAAAACTCGATTGAAGTCGATCGGGCCGTCCGGCCCGGGTTTCGAGCCGAAAGGCATGACTACGAATGCGTGAGGTCGGATTGCCACGGGGCGATTCTCCTACCCGCGAAGCCGCCCCGCGACCTTCAGGCGCTGCACCGTGTCGCCGGCGAGGTGGCTCCAGATGAAGGCGTCGCGCGCGAGCTTGTCGGCGTGCGCGTCCATCGCGCAGCCCGCGCTGGAGCGCAGGTCCATGTAGAGCTCGGTCACTTCCTGGACGACGTCGGTCGAGAAGTTCATCGCGAGGCCCGCGTTGGGCGAGTGGATCCTGCGGTCGTGCTCCCAGGCGACGCGCAGGACGAACGACCGCAGCGCCTCGGTGAGCATGTGCATGCGGTTGAGCTTGAGCTTGACGAGCTGCTGCTCGAAGAGAACCTTGCCGCCTTGCTTCGCCGTGCGCGCATGCGCGAGCGCGCTCTCGCAGGCGTCGTCGCAAATCCCCAGCGCGTTGGCGGCGAGCTCGAGGTCGCCGAAGAGGTCGCCTCCGGTGGTATCGCCGCCCGCGCCGCCCGACTTCCTCACCGCGCCGTTCACTTCGCCGACGACGTTGGCGTGCGGCACGCGCGCGTTCTCGAAGATCATCTCGCCGTTCTGGTAGAAGCGCCAGCCGCTCTTGTTGAACACCTTGCCTGAGCGGAAGCCCGGCGTGTCGCGCGGCACGAGGAATAGGGTCGTGCCCTGCTTGAGCGGGACGTTCGGATCGGTGCGCGCGTCGATGAAGAAGAGCTTGCCGATATTGCCGTTGGCGATGAAGGCCTTGACGCCGTTCAGGATCCATTCGTCGCCGCGGCGCTCGGCGCGCAGCTTCAAGCCCGCGCGCGGGTCGTCCGGCGGCGGCAGGCGGTTGTCCGAGCCGGCGTCGTATTCGCTGATGCCCTTGCCGAGGACGAAGGTGTCGTCGGCGAGAAAGGGCGCAAGGAAGCGGCGCTTCTGCTCGTCGCTGCAACTTTGAGAGATCAGGTGGCTCCACTTCCAGCACTGGCTGAAGCTCTTCGAGATGGCGCTGTCCGCGCGGGCGAGCTCGGCCATGACCAGCGCCTGGGTGACGAAGTCGGTTCCCTCGCCGCCCCATTCCCTGGGCACGGCCAGGGTGCGAAAGCCGAGCTTCGATCCTTTCCTGATGATGTCCCAGTCCCAGGTCTTCGCCGGATCCTCGATCGCGTCGCGCTCGAGCGATATCGGTCGGATTTCCTCCTGCGCGAACTTCCGCGCTTTCGCCTGCCAGGCGCGCTGCTCGTCGTTCAGATCGAAGTCCATGCTTACCCCGTTATGGCCGCGGCGAGATTCAGCTTCGCGCCGCCGCTCCCCTCGCCCGAGTGCAGGCAGATGCGCGCGTCCCGAACGTACTTGTGCAGCGGCATGTCGCGCATCACTCCCATCGCGCCGAAGCACTCCGCCGCGTCCTTCACCGCCCTGAGCACCGCCTCCGGGGCGAAGGCCTCGGCGACGGTTTGCAGCGGCAGGTCGGGGAGGCTGCGGTCGGCGACCGCCTCGGGATGATCCGACGCCCACGCCGCGCGCCACACCGACGCGCGTGCGACCTCGAGACTGATCGCGATCCCGGCAAGCTTCGCCGCGATCGCCTGATGCCCGATGATGGGCTTGCCGCCCTGAACCCGTATCCGGGCGTAGTCGAGCGCCGCCTCGTAGGCGGCCCGGCCGATGCCCAGGCTGATCGCCGGAAGGATCGGGATGCTGCGGAGTTTCGCTTCCGCGCCGATCAGGTTCGCGGCGGGCACGCGGCAATTAGAGAACCTCACTTCGCCGCAGCTGCCGTGATACCAGTCGCCGGCCTGCTCGCGCACCGAAACCCCGGGAGCATCGCGCGGGACCAGCAGCGCTCCGGCGTCCGTCTGCACGACGAACAGCTTCGCGACGGTCGCATTGGCCATGGCGGTCGCGGCGCCGTCGACCCGCCACTCGCCGCCGTCTTGCAATGCCCGGATGCCGGGTCCCGCGAGCGCGAGGTGGAACGCGTCGTCGCCGACGATTTGCGGGAGGAAACGCTCGCGCTGCGCCGGCGTCATCGCGCGCTCGAGCGCCTTCGCGAGCGCGGCCGTCAGCGCGAGCACCGCGGCGATATCCGGGTCGCCCGCCGCCAGCTCCTCGGTGACGATGCAGCAGGTGAGCTTGTCTGCGCCCGCGCCGCCCGCGTCCTCGGACAGCGCGAGCGTGCGCAGGCCCAGCCGCGAGGCCTGCTCGAGGAGCCCCGCGAGCAGCGGCCGCTCGAAGGCCTCCAGCCGCGCGGGGTCGAGCGCGGCGGGCTTGACTTCCCGCGCGACGAAATCCCGGACCGTGTCGCGGATCTCGAGCTGCTCGGGGCTGAGGCGGAGATCGAACACGCTCTCACTCTCCCTTGATGCCCAGCGCCTTGATGATCGGACCCCACTTGTCCAGCTCCGCTCGGATGGTCTTGGCGAACTCGTCCGAATCGCGGTAGGAAGCGACGATCTGCTGCTCGCCGAAAATCTTCATCACCTCCGGATCCTTGAGGAAGGCGGCGGTTTCGCGGCTGATGCGCGCGACGATCTCGGGCGGCGTCTTGGCCGGTGCGAAGATGCCGACCCAGGCGGCGAACTCGAAGCCGGGAACGGTCTCGGCGATCGCCGGGATGTCGGGCAGCGCGGGGAGGCGCTTCGCCTCGCCCACCGCGAGCGCGTTCATCTTGCCCGCGCGCACGTGCTCGAGCGCGGTGGCGACGTTGTTGTACATGAGCTGCACGTCGCCGGCGAGGAGGGCCATCATCGCCGGCCCGACGCCGCGGTAGGGAACGTGCGTGAGCTTGATGCCGGCCTGGTACGCGAGCAATTCCGGCCCGAGGTGGCTGAAGTTGCCGGTCCCGCCCGAGGAATAATTGAGCGCCCCCGGCTTCGCTTTGGCGGCCGCGATCAGGTCGGCGACCGAGTGCAGACCGGTCGAGGGGTGCGCGGTCAGCATCGAGGGAAACTTGATCATCTGCGCCACCGGCACGAAGTCGCGCAGCGGATGGTAAGGGTTCTTCTCGTAGAGCAGCGGGTTGATGACGGTCGGGCCGTCCGAAATCGCCGCGAGGGTGTAGCCGTCGGGCGGCGATTGCATCAGCGCCTGCGCGCCGATCGCGCCGTTCGCGCCGCCGCGGTTGTCGACGTAGACGGGCTGGCCGAGGCGCTCGCCGAGCTGCTTCGCCGCCAGCCGCCCGATGAAGTCGGTGCCGCCGCCCGCGGGGAAGGGCACGATCATCTTGATCGGCTTCGACGGCCACGTCTGCGCGGCCGCCAGCGCCGGCAGGCACGCAATCGCGATCGCTGCGGCGACCTTCGTCGGAAAGTTCCTCATGTTCTCCTCCTCTAGTTGTTGTGGTTACTGCGCCGCATAGGCGGCGATCGCGTCTCCCATTTCCCGCGTGCCGGCCGTGCCGCCGAGGTCCCGGGTCAGGTGCTTTCCCTCGGCGATGACGCGGCTCACCGCGCTCTGGATGTGCTGTGCGGCCTCGCTCGCTGTCGGTTCGTTGTGCTTGCGGCCGAGCCAGGCGAGCAGCATCTGTCCGGACACGATCATCGCATAGGGATTGGCGATATCGCGGCCCGCGATGTCTGGCGCGGAGCCGTGGGTCGCCTG
>JBGQKK010000063.1:0-12650 GCA_041499545.1 Gammaproteobacteria bacterium
GCCTTCATCAGGCCGATGTTGCCTTCCTGAATGAGGTCGAGGAACTGCAGGCCGCGGTTCGTATACTTCTTGGCGATCGAGATCACCAGGCGCAGGTTGGCCTCGGTCATTTCGCGCTTCGCGCGCCGCGCCTTGGCTTCGCCCGTGGACATCTGCTTGTTGATCTCCTTCAGATCCTTCAAGGGGATGCCGATCCGTTTCTGGATGGCGAGCAGCTTCTGCTGCTGCTCGAGGATGTTCGGCTCGTAGCGAGTGAGCTGGCCGCTCCAGGGCCTCGCGGCCGCGATCTCGTTCTTCACCCAGCGCATGTTGGTTTCGCTGCCAGGAAACTCCTTGATGAAGTGGGGACGCAGCATGCCCCCCTTGTTGACACACAGGTTCATGATCTCGCGCTCGTGGCTGCGGACCTCCTCCACCATGCCCCGTAGGCCGTCGCACAGTCTCTCGATGATGCGGGCGGTGAAGCGGATGTTCATCAGCTCGTTGCCGATCTGGTCGCGCACGCGGATGTATTCCTTGCTGCGGTGACCGTGCTCGACAAGGGCCCGTTTCATCTTCTCGTAGAGGCGATTGATCTTCGAAAAGCGAGCCAGTGCGTCTTCCTTCAGCCGCAGCAGGCTCGCCGAAAGCGCCGCGTTCTCGTCCTCGCCCTCGGTCTCTTCTTCCTCCTCGGGCTCGACGTCGTCGGCGAGCTCCTGGATGGGCTCGTCCTTGGCGTTGGGATCGATCAGGCCATCGACCAGCTCGTCGACGCGCATTTCGTCGCGCGTGACCCTGCCGGAAAGGTCGAGGATCTCGGCGATGGTCGTCGGGCAGGCGGAGATCGCCTGGATCATGTGCTTGAGGCCGTCCTCGATGCGCTTGGCGATCTCGATTTCGCCCTCGCGCGTGAGCAGCTCGACCGAACCCATTTCCCGCATGTACATGCGCACCGGGTCGGTGGTCCGCCCGAACTCGGGATCGACCGTGGAGAGCGCCGCCTCGGCCTCCTCCTCCGCATCCTCGTCGGGCACGCCCGCCGGAGCGGTCTCCGAAATGAGCAGGGCGTCCGCATCCGGAGCCTCGTCGTAGACCTGGATGCCCATGTCGTTGAACGTCGAGATGATGGACTCGATCTGCTCGGCGTCCACCATGTCGTCGGGCAGGTGGTCGTTGATCTCGGCGTAAGTGAGGAAACCGCGTTCCTTGCCGAGCTTGATGAGGTTCTTCAGGCGCGTGCGCCGGGCCTCCGCGTCCTCGGGGCGGCTCTCGGCACGCAGCAACAGGGCGCGCTCGGCATCACCGTTGCGACGTGGCCTGCCGGCTTTGCGCAGCTTGAGGAGCTCCTGCGCCTGCTGCTTGAGCTGCGCCTTGAGTTCCTTTTCCTTTTGCTTGGCCAATAGGGCCGCTTCCTTGGCCTTCGCCTTCTCGAGCGCAGCAAGCTCCCTGGCCTTCGCCTTCTCGCGCGCCGCGAGCTCTTTCGCCTTGGCCTTCTCGCGCGCGATGCGCTCGCGCTCCTTCTGCTTTTCCTTCGCAGCCTTCAGGCGCGCCTTTTCCTTCGCAGCGCGCTCGCGCGCCTTCTGCAGAGCGAGCGCCTTGCGCGCCCGTTCCTTGTCGATCGCCGCCTTTTTCCGGGCTGCTTCCAGCGCCCTGCGGATTTTGTCCTTCTCCCGCGCGGCCTTGTCCCGAGCTGCCTGCTTCAATTTCACCCTGCGAGCCCTTTCCTTTTCCTTCGCCGCCCTGGCGCGCGCGATCTCGAGCGACTTGCGCGCTTTCAGACGCTCCCTCTGCAGGCGCACCCGCTCGGCGGCCCGGGCCTTTAGAGCTTTGAGCCTGGCGGCCGCCTTGGCTCGCGCTTCCCTATTAAGCTTCTGATTCACCATGATTTCTCCGCCCTCCACGGCATCGAACGGAAACCTTAAATTGTAGCATTTTTCGAGCCTGCCTCGCTCTGGTCCCTGAGCTGGGTGACCAAGTCCCGGATCTCGACCTGTTCTGCGGGGGTCTGCTCAGGCTTTGCGGTCAAGGCTTCGAGCCTGCTTCTTCTCTGCTCGTACAGCCAGTTAGCGACTTCACCACGGAACTCAGGTTCCATATGGTCCGCTTCGAACCTAGTTTCAAGTAGCGCGGCCTGGACCGCGGCGAGCGCTGCGGCAAATTCGGTGTCCTTGAAATGCTCGATGAGCTCTCCTCCCTGTGCTTGGGGGTTTTGCCGGCAAAAATCGGCGACGGCAAAGAGCATCCGTCCCTCCAAGGAGTCGGCCTCGAGCATCGCCTGGGGCAATTCTCGGGCGAGCGCGGGCTTTGCAAGCAGGCACTGAAGCAACCTGTGCTCGCGCTTCCGCCTCGGAAGCTGGGCGGCGCGCGGAGCGCCCTGCGGGGCCGGCCGGGTGTCGTAAGCGCGGGCGACGCGAATTTCCATGATCCGCGCGGCGTCCTCCTGGCCCATCGCAGCCGCGTCGGCGAGCGCTCTCAGGAGCTGAAGGCGTAATGCCGGCGCCGACAGCCTTTGCAACAGGGGCTTCGCCTCGTGTACGAGTCGCGAGCGGCCTTCCGCGGTGCCCGGCTCCACCCGCGCTTTCAGCTCGTCGAGCAGGAACTCCGACAGGGGCCGCGCCTCGCCCAGTTTTCTTTCGAAAGCCTTACTGCCCTCTTCGCGCACGAAGCTGTCGGGGTCATGCTCGGGGGTAAGAAAGAGGAACCGCACGGTCTTGTTGTCGGCCAGATAGGGCAGGCTGACCTCGAGTGCATGCCACGCGGCCTTGCGGCCCGCGGCATCTCCGTCGAAGCAGAACACCACTTCATCGGTCTGGCGCAGCAGCTTCTGAACATGGACCGGCGAGGTCGCGGTGCCCAGGGTCGCAACCGCGTACTCGATTCCGTGCTGGGCGAGCGCCACGACGTCCATGTAGCCCTCGACCACGATGACGCGGCCGGCGGCGCGGATCGCCGGTCGCGCCTGCGGGAGGCCGTAAAGCTCCTGCCCCTTTTCGAACAAAGGTGTTTCCGGCGAATTGAGGTACTTGGGCTCGCCTTCACCGAGAACGCGGCCCCCGAAAGCGATCACGGAGCCGCGCTGATTCAGGATGGGAAACATGATGCGGTCGCGGAAGCGGTCGTAGCGGCGCCCACCCTCGGCGTCGATCACGAGGCCGGCGTCCTTCAGCGCATTGTCCGCGTAGTTCTGGAACACCCCCTCAAGGTTCTGCCAACCTTCCGGGGCATAGCCGATGCCGAAGCGCGCGGCAATCTTCCCGGTCAGCCCGCGGCCCTTGAGGTACTCGATGGCGCGCGGCGAGGTCTTGAGCTGCTCGCGGTAGTAGTCGCCGGCCTGCTCCATGATGGCGTACAGGTCGGGACCCGACTCGGATTGCTTCACCCGCGGCTCGAATTCCGGCATCTTCATCCCCACCGACTCGGCGAGGTCCTTCACCGCTTCGACGTACCCCAGGCCCTGGTACTCCATGAGAAACGAGATGGCGTTGCCGTGTACACCGCAGCCGAAGCAGTGGTAGAACTGCTTGGTCGGGCTGACGGTGAACGAGGGCGTCTTCTCTGTATGGAAGGGGCAACAGGCAAGATAGTTCGAGCCGCCTTTCTTCAGCGGCACGTAGCGCTCGATCACGTCCACGATGTCGACGCGATGGAGCAGTTCTTGCTTGAAGGAATCGGGAATCACTGAATGAATGCGATGCGAGGCGTCGCACCGGCAAGCGCGCCGTGCAGAAATGGGCCACCAGGCCCGCCCCTCCTCACCATCTCCTATTTATAGGCGAAATTGCCCGAAGCACAAGTTGCCAATCGGACTAGCCCGCCAGTTTGGCCTTTACCAGCGCCGATACCTTTCCCAAGTCCGCGCGTCCCGCCAGCTTGCCTTTCAACACCCCCATCACTTTGCCCATGTCGGGAACGCCCTTCGCGCCCGTCTGCGCGATAGCCGTGGAAACCTCCTCGGCGATCTCGGCGTCTGTCAGTTGTTTGGGCAGATAAGCCGACAGGAGGTTCAACTCGAAGGTCTCGCCCTCGACCAGATCCTGGCGCTTCGCTGCCTGGAACTGCGCTATGGAATCGCGGCGCTGCTTGATCATCTTCTCGATGACCGAAACGATCTCGGCGTCCGAAAGCTCCTTTCTTTCGTCCACCTCGCGCTGCTTGATCGCGGCCAGCAGCAGGCGCACCGCGGAGAGGCGCTGCGCCTCCCTCGCCTTCATCGCGGCCTTCATGTCGTCCGTGATCTTCGATTTCAGGGTCATGGGAGCGGGGAGCTGGGGCCGGGCATCGCAGAAGCGTGAAGGGCTGGACAGGTTCCCCGGTCCAGCCCTCGGTCCTCGGCCCTCGATCCTAGTAGAGTTTCGGGGGCAATGTCTGGCTACGCAGGCGCTTGTAGTGGCGTTTCACCGCCGCGGCGAGCTTTCTCTTGCGATAAGCCGTCGGCTTTTCGTAGAACTCGCGGGCGCGCAGTTCGGTGAGGAGGCCGGTCTTTTCCACCGTCCGCTTGAAGCGGCGCAGCGCCACTTCGAAAGGCTCGTTTTCCTTGACACGTACGGTCGGCATATCGAGATCGGATCGCGGACTTCTCTGGGCGGAAAACCGCGCATTCTAGCAGAATTCCCCGTGCGCCGCCATCGCGGACACCCTGGGGCGTGACGCGCCAACGCCCATCGCCTGCGAGGGCTTCCTAGCGCGGGGACGGCTCCGGCGGCGCGAGCCCGGCGCTTCGCTCCAGCTCGCCGCTGGTTGCCAGGAAGCGCAGTTGGGCTTCCAGCAGAGCGGCGACAAGGTCGATGCGCGTCTGCTGCAAGTCGTATCGAGAGCGTGTCGAGTCCAGCAGCTCGAAGATGGAGCTGCGTCCCAGCCGATAGGCGTCTTCTGCCATTTGCTTTAGCGACGGCAGGCGCGCGGAAGCCTCCAGCTCGAATCGCTGTAGCGCGACCTGTCGGATGGCTATCACATTCGCCAGGCGCTCCAGGTTCGCTGCGACTTCCGCTACCACGAGCTCTCTGCGGAACGCCGCCGCCCGCGCCTCGGCCTCGGCCCTCGCTAACGGGCCCTGCCGAGTATCGAAGATCGGTATTTCGATGCTCAGGCCCATGAAGTTCGACGCGCCGTAGGGCTCGCTCGTCCAAGCGCGGCCCGCGCTCACGGAGGGGACCGGCCAGCGCTCCCTGCGCGCCACTTCGACGCCGCTTTGCGCCAGGGATTCCTCCCGAATGGCGGTTTGTGCTGCGGGGCTGGTCTGTGCGCGGTCGCGAGGGTTGGCGAGCGCATCGGCGACTACGGTCAGGGGTCGGAGATCCCCCGACGCTCTCGGCCGCCAGTTCCGCAGTCCCAGCAACGCCGCCAGGTTGCCGGCCCGATCCGAGACATCGGCCTTCGCCTCCTCGATCTTCATGCGAATACCACCGAGCTCTACCTCGAGGCGAATCAAATCGTAGCGGCTCGCCATGCCGCTTGCTTCCCGGCCGGCAACGATATCCCGCAGCCGATTCAGCTCTTCGTGCGCGGCGGTGAGCAACGCAGCCTTCTCCTGCGCGGCGAGCAGCGCCACAAAGAGGGCGCTCGCCTCGGCGGAGAGGGAACTGGAACCGGAGACGACCCGGGCCCGGGCCGCCTCGATCTCGCGCTCCGCCTTGTCGATGCGCGCCGACCGCTGGCCGGCGATGAGCAGGGGCACCTCGACCGTGGCCTGCTGCTGGCGCGTGCCGTCGAACTGTGTCGCCTGCCCTCCGCTTGGCCGCGAAAGCCCATAGCTCACGCTCGGATTGGGATACGCGCCCGCGGTGATGCGATTTGCCTCTGCCCCGGCCAAGGCTTGGCGCTCGATGGACAGACGCGGGCTCGCCTCGCGAGCGAGCCGAATCACAGCGGGCAGATCCACGACGTCCGGCGCGGGCGCGCGCTCCTCGGCACGAGCCGGAGCAGGCCCCAAGAAGAGAACCGCAAACGCACCCGCAAGGAACCGGCGAACGCTCGCGCTCACGCGTCCTCCTCCTCGGGAGTGAGGAGGCGCCGGGGCGTGATTAACGTATAGAGCACCGGCAGGACGAAGAGGGCTACGACCAGCGTGGTGAGCATTCCACCCACGACCACCAGGGCGAATGGGCGCTGGGTCTCGCTCCCAACGCCGGTCGACAGCGCCATCGGCAACAAGCCGACGAGCGCGAGCAGGGAAGCCATGAGCACGGGGCGCAAGCGCTCGCTCGCCCCCTTGATCAGGGCTGGGCGCAGCGGCTCGCCGCTGCGCCTCCGGGCTTCCGCGGCGCTCAGCACCAGCAGTCCCATCAGCGACACCTGTCCGAGCAGGGCTATGAAGCCCACCGCCGCGCTGACCGACAGCGGCACTCCGGCTATGAGCAGCACGAATGCGCCTCCAGTGAGTGCAAACGGGACGGTCAGCAGGATCGCCAGCGCGCTGCGTCCGGAATTCATGGCCGCGTACAGCAGGCCCAGCACCGCGAGCACGGCGAGAGGCACCACGAGTCTCAGTCGCGCCGCCGCCCTTCGCTGATTCTCGAACTCGCCGCCCCAGACGAAGTAATAGCCCTCCGGCGGCTGCACCCCGCGGCTCACCGCGGCGATGGCATCCTTCACCACCGAGCCCATATCCCGCCCTTCGATGTTGAACTTCAGCGAGAGGTACCGGCTGTTTCCCTCGCGGTTGATGGACGCGACGCCGCCCGCAACCCGTATTGTGGCGAGGTCGCGCAGAGGTATCCTGGCGCCTGATTCGCCCGCGATCGTGATCGCGGCGATCTTTTCAGGATCGTCGCGGGTCTCGAGGGGAAGAACCAGCCGGATCGGAACCGGACGTTCTCCGTCCCACATCTTGGTCACGACGCGTCCGGCCAGCGCCGTTTCCAGCGTGCGCTGTGCATCCTCCATCGCGATTCCTGCGCGCGCGAGCGCGAGCCTGTCGAAGCTCACCTGGAGCTGCGGCGTCGATGCATCCCGGTAGAGGTCGAGGTCGACGATTCCCGGAACCGGCTTGAGCACTTCCTTGGCTTGCTCCAGAATCCCCCGCATGCGGATGAGATCGGCACCAAATACTTTGAGAACCACCTTGCCGCGCACGCCGCTGACCGCTTCCTCGATGTTGTCCTTCATCGGCTGCGAGAAGTTGTAGCGCACGCCCGGGATCTCGGTGAGCGAAGCCCGCATCTCGTGAACGAGGCGCCGCTTGTCCCAGCCCGGGCGCCAATCCCGCACCGGCTTCAGGCGGATGAAGGTCTCGCTCATGTTGACGGCTTCGTTGTCGGTCCCGTCCTCCGGACGGCCCTGCTCGCTCAGCGTTCCCCTGACCTCGGGGAAGGCGAGTATCCGGCGGCGCACTTCGAGCAGGACGTCCTGACCCTTTTCGAGCGAAATGCTCGGAGGCATCTCGACGAACAGCTGTATGTCTCCCTCGTCCAGCTCCGGAAGGAACTCGGTCCCGAGGCGCGTGACGGTCAACGCTCCGAGCGCCAGGACCGCGAATGCAGCTGCAAGCACCACCGCCCGGCGCTCAAGAATCCGCGCCAGGAACTGCCGATAGGCTTCGCGCAGCCGCTCGATCCAGGCTGGTTCCTCCCGCTGCGAGTCGCGCGGCCGCAGCAGAGCCCCGCACAGCGCGGGCACCAGCGTCAGCGCGAATACCAGGGCACCGACCAGTGCGAAGGAGTAAGTGAGCGCCAGCGGGCGAAAGATGCGTCCTTCGACCGATTCCAGCGTGAATATCGGGATGAGAGCGGCGATGATGATCAGCATCGCGTAGAAGGTGGGCTGCCCCACGTCCACCGCCGACTGCACGACGAGCCGCAGCACTCCCGGCCTGTCGGCTGGCCTCTGGTGGCGCAAAGCGTGAGTCACGTTTTCCACCAGCACGATGGCGCCGTCGACCAGGATGCCGAAATCGATGGCCCCCATCGAAATCAGGTTTGCAGGAAGCCCGAGCATGTACAGGCCGAGAAAAGCCACCAGCAGCGAAAGCGGTATGACCACGGCGACGACGAGCGACCCCACGGCGCTGCGCAGGAAGAGCCACACCACGCCGACCACTAGGACGAACCCGCTCAGGAGATTCTTGTGGACCGTCGACAGCGTCAGTCCCACGAGATCGCTGCGGTCGTAGAAAACCTCGACCCGCATACCCTTGGGCAGGATGGTCTCGTTCAGCTCGCGTACCTTGTCGTGGACTGCATCCAGCACCTGCGAAGGATTCTGGCCGCGACGCATCCACACGAAGCTCTCGATGCCCTCCTTTTCCAGGCCGAAACCCACGGTGCCGCGCCGCGGGGTATAGGACTGCACCACGCTCGCGATATCGCCCACGGTCACTGCCGTCCCGCCCTTGCTTCTCAGCAGGATGCGCTTGATGTCCTCGGGCGACTCGAGGTAGCCGATGCCGCGCACCGTCAGCTCCTGATCGCCGTGCCGCAGGAAGCCGCCGCCGACATTCAGGTTCGACTTGGCGATCGCCTGCTCGACGTCGGCCAGTGTCAAGCCGAGGGCGAACAGGCGCGCCGAGTCGGCTTCGATATGCATCTCCTTGAGGTAACCCCCGAAAGGCACGATATCGGCCACGCCGGGCACCTGCCGCAGGACGCGCACGACGTTCCATTCCATCTCGGATCGCAATTGGTAAAGGTCGTGACGATCGCTCGCGAGCCGGAACTGATACACCTCGCCGAGCGGGGTCGCGTCCGGCGACAGCTCCGGCGTGGCGCCCTGGGGCAGGTCGGCTGCGGCCATCCGTTGCGCGGCGACCGTTCGGGCGACAAAACCGCTCGTGTCGTCCGAGAAAGTCAGGGTGATCAGCGACAAGCCGAATAGGCTCTCGCTGCGCATCAGGACAATTCCGGGCGTGCCGTTCAGCTCCCTTTCGAGCGGCACCGTGATGCGCCGCTCGATCTCCTCGGGCGCATTGCCGGGGAGCTGGGTGATGACGGTGACCTGCGCATTGGTCACGTCGGGATAGGCCTCGATCGGCGTGTCGAGGTAGGCCCGCAGTCCGAACACGGCCACGACGATAGTGGCGAATATCGCCGCCATACGCCGGTGAACGCAGGTCTCGATCAGAAGGCGCAGCACGCCCTAGAGCAACTGCTCAGCCTGGTTGTCGAGCAGCAGAGCGCCGCGCACCACCACCTTTTCGCCGACCGAGAGTCCCTCCAGAATCGAGACTTGGCCGTCCCGGCTTCGGCCGGTGCGAACGTCGCGGATCTCGAATTCCCCATCGTGCTCGACGTACACCACGCGGCGCTTTCCATCCTTGATCAGCACCGCCGATACCGGAATCACGATCCCTTCCTCGGCGCCCGCGAGAAGATTGACCTGGGCCATCATGCCCGCCCGCAAGCCCTCGGTGCGCTTGGCGAGCGCGAGGTACACCTGGGTGCGCCGCGATTCCGGATCCACACGCGGATTGAAATTTTCGACCCGCGCCGAAACTCGTACGGAAAGGGCGGGAAGCTCCACGTCCGCCTGCTGCCCGAGAGCAATCCGGCTCAAATCGCTTTCCAGCACCTGCGCCACGACCTGCAATCGCGATGGATCTCCCAGCTCGAGGAGCGCCTCGCCCCCCGGGGAAACCGTCGCGCCGACCGCTATGCGTATCGACATGACGACGCCGTCGGAGGGCGCGCTCACCGTCACCCGGCTGCCTTCGCCGGCTCCGATCAAGATCACGGCCTGACGGGCGCGTTCGTGCTCCGTGCGAGCTTCCTTCAGCCGCGCCTCGGCTTCCTGGCGCTCGGCTTCCAGGCCGACGCCTTTTTCGACCATCGCCAAGTTTCTCCGATGCGCACTCTCGGCGCTCGTGAGCCTACTCGCCGCCTGATCAAGAGTTGCGCGAGCTGCGGCCGCATCGGCGCTGTCCACCGTCAGGAGCGGGGCGCCGGCCTTCACCTTCTCGCCGGCGCGAACCAGGATCGAGACGACCCGGCCGGCTGCGGTTGCTCCGACCGCCGACTGCGCCTGAGGAGCAAAGGCGACGCGGCCGGGCAGCGCGAGCGTATCGACGGCTCTGGAGGCTCCGACTTCCTCGACCGTTAGAAACTTCCTTTGCTCGGCCGACAACTGCTTCGCCTTGTCGGGCTTGCCAAGAACGGATTCCGAGCTGATTGCGGCAGCCGGGGCGATGCTCTTGTCGCACCCGGTCAGGGCCGAAAACGCGATCAGGGCGGAAAACACTGCAAGCGCGGGCATGGCGGACCTGGGCGGCTCCAGGCTGCGGTGTTTGATCGGCCCATGTTTCGGGGTATCGTGGGGCCCGATACGGTCCGGTATTCGGCGTCTTGCACGGAGCATGTTCCGCAGCTAAGAACGTATTCGCTGTAGGGAGCGGAATTCTATTCAAGCGCGCCTGACAACTGACTGACGCAGATCAAGAAAACCTCCAAAAAATCATGCTGGTGCTGGGTATCGAGACCTCTTGCGACGAAACCGGAGTCGCCGTCTATGACGGCGCGCGCGGTTTGCTCGCCCATGCGCTGCACTCGCAGGTGGCGCTGCACGACCCGTACGGCGGAGTCGTGCCGGAGCTCGCTTCGCGCGACCACGTTCGGCGCCTGCTCCCTCTGGTGCGGGAGGTGTTACGCCGGTCCGGCGTCGAGGAATCGGATCTCGATGCGGTCGCTTTCACTCAAGGCCCGGGGCTCGCCGGAGCGCTTCTCGTCGGCGCCGCTTTCGCGAACAGCCTCGCCTTCGGCTTGGGTATTCCGGCCATGGGCGTGCACCACCTCGAGGGACACCTGCTGTCGCCCCTGCTCGAAAGAAATCCGCCGCGCTTTCCGTTCGTCGCGCTCCTGGTTTCCGGCGGCCACACGCAGCTGATGCGCGTCGGCGGAATCGGCGATTACGAGGTGCTGGGCGAGACGCTCGACGACGCCGCGGGAGAAGCCTTCGACAAGACCGCGAAATCACTCGGCCTGGGCTACCCGGGCGGGCCCGCGCTCGCGAGGCTCGCCGAAAGCGGCAAGCCCGACCGCTACGCCTTTCCGCGCCCGATGCTCGATCAACTGGAGAGGAGCGGCGATCTCGATTTCAGCTTCAGCGGACTGAAGACGGCGGTGGTGACTCTCATGCGCAAGCACGGCCCCGACGGCGATCCGGCGACCGAGGAGCGATGGCGGGCCGATGTGGCCGCCGCATTTCAGGAAGCGGTCGTCGACGTGCTCGTTGCAAAATCGCGCGCAGCAGTCGCGCGCATGGGCCTGGACCGTCTGGTCGTCGCCGGCGGGGTCGGCGCCAACACGCGGCTGCGCGCCCTGCTCGACGCGGCCGCGGCGCGCGACGGATTCCGAGTGTTCTACCCGGCCATGGAATTCTGCACGGATAACGGCGCGATGATCGCACTCGCGGGCGCCATGCGCCTGCAGGGGAAGACTTCGCCCGCGAAGGACTACCGCTTCACAATCCATCCGCGATGGGACCTCGCCGCGGTTTCCCCGGCACCGGAACGCTAGCCCTGGACTTCTTTCTCTCCGATCCTGCGCTCCTTGCCGGCGGCGAGATTGAGGATGTTCCTCTTGTGACGCCACGCGATCAGTCCCGCGATCAGCAACAGCGCCGCCAGGGTGCCCCGGCGATCGCCCTGAATCGACATGAAATAGGCGTACACCGGCGCGCAGGCCGCAGCGACGATCGACGCAAGGGAAACGTAGCGAGACAGCAGAACCACGACCAGCCACGTCGCCAAGGCCGCCAGCCCCAGCCAGGGATCGATCGCGAGCAGAGCGCCGCCCGCGGTGGCCACGCCTTTACCTCCTTTGAAGCCGAGGAACACCGGAAACACGTGACCCACGCATACCGCGACTGCGCATGCCGCGACCCCGGTTCCGCTCACACCCCAGTCGGCGGCGTAGCGCGCCGCCAGGAACACCGCGAGCCAGCCCTTTCCACCGTCACCGGCAAGCGTCAGGAGCGCGGCGAGTTTCCTACCCGAGCGAAGCACGTTGGTCGCGCCGGGATTGCCCGAGCCATAGGAGCGCGGGTCGGGCAGCGCAAAGGCGCGGCTCACGATGACGGCGAAGGGCAGCGAGCCGATCAGGTAGGAGATCGAAATAAATGCTGCGGTGGCCATGGCCTTCCACTAGAATTCGCGACGAGAGTTTAGCAGCGCCCGGGTTCTCACGACCTTTCACTCCAAAACGCAGCAACAATCCGCCTTGGATGTCGTATTCGTCCGCCAGCTGCGCCTACAGGCCTGGATCGGCCTGTACCGCCACGAGAAGATCGCCCCGCAGACGATCGAGCTGGACCTTGAGATCGCGCTGCCCGCGGGCGGCGCGGTCTTCAAGTCAGGGAAGGTCGCCGATACCATCGACTACGGCGTGGTCGTGGAACGCATCCGCGCCCTCCTTACGAAGGAGCGTTTCGGCCTGGTGGAGAGCCTCGCCGAGCGCATCGCCGATACGATACTCCGGGAATTCAATTCGCCGCACATCAAGGTGAGCATCGCGAAGCTCGGTGTGTTGCGCGACGCGCAACGCGTGGGCGTCACGATCGAGCGCGGCAAGGCGTAGGGCGGTCCGCCCCCGGGCCTAGGCTCTGGGGTGATGCTTCTGGTGAAGGGCCTTCAGCCGCTCACGCGCCACGTGGGTGTAGATCTGCGTGGTCGAGATGTCGGCATGGCCCAGCAGGAGCTGCACCACGCGCAGGTCGGCCCCATGGTTGAGGAGGTGCGTGGCGAAGGC